>CAJOQP010000166.1 GCA_905236515.1 uncultured Oscillospiraceae bacterium
TCTTCATAAAAATCCTCCTGCGTCAGGTGTTGCTTGTTACGCAGCGTCATGTTGCAGAATACATAGCGAAAGGAGGTGAAGGCTATGTCAAAATACACAACGGGAGAACTTGCAAAGCTCTGCAGCGTTACTGTCCGAACGGTTCAGTACTATGATACCAGAGGCATTCTGATTCCCAGTGAGCTTTCCGAAGGAGGAAGACGCCTTTATTCAGAGGATGATCTGAAACGCTTAAAGATCATCTGTTTTCTGCGGGAATTGGATATTCCGATCGACGCTATTTCTCAGATCCTTAAAGAAGAACATCCTGAGAAGGTGATCCAGCTGCTGATCGAACAGCAGGAATCTGTTCTTTCGGATGAGATTTCCGAGAAAAAGGAAAAGCTGGAAAAGCTGCATGAGCTGAAAAACGGGCTGAAAAACAAAGCATCATTCTCTCTCGATTCCATCGGTGACATAGCCACATTAATGGAAGGTAAGAAAAAACTGAAAAAAATGCGCTGGATGATGATCCTGACCGGAATCCCCGTTACGGCACTGCAATTGTTTTCCATCATTTTCTGGATCGTCAGAGGTATATGGTGGCCGTTTGTCATCTGGGTTCTGGTGGCTGTTCCCTGGGGGATAGTGGTCAGCCGGTACTACTTTAATCATGTAAAATACATTTGTCCGGAATGCCATGAGGTGTTTAAACCTACACTTAAAGAGGCATTTTGGGCCAATCACACCCCTACCACCCGTAAGCTCACCTGTACTCAATGTGGTCACAAAGGATTCTGCGTAGAGGTTTGGGGAGGCGATTAGGATTGACAACGGTTCTAAAGAAATACAAAAAACCTCTGCTGTTCGTTCTGGCGCTTGTTCCCATCGCAATCGTAGGAGGCTGTTTTACAGGGCTCTATACCTGGTCTGAACTTACAGATGACGTTAAGCGTCAAATTCTGGATCAAATCGGGAACAACCAGAGCCTGTATTATCTGATCACCACGCTTCAGACTCTGCTGTATACGTTGATACTTGGCTTTTTCGGCTATATCCTTTCGGATAAGATCGGTCTCATGAAACCGATGAGATTTGAGAAAAAGCCGGTGATGATAACAATCGGAATGACTCTGTTTACCGGTCTGATTCTTTGTACGGATCTCTTTTATTTCAGATACCATGTTCTGCAGGTTGCGGCAATGTATCAGGGCAAGCCGTCATTCGCATACTGGATGGCATCGGTGCTGTACGGAGGCGTGATTGAGGAAATCCTGCTGAGATTGTTCATGATGTCCCTTATCGCTTTTCTTGCATGGAAGGTTTTCTTCCGCAGAGAAGCATCTGCTCCCATGGGCGTCATCATTGCAGCAAATATCGTTGCCGCGCTTCTCTTTGCGGCAGGTCATCTTCCGTCAACAATGCAGATGTTTGGCGAAATAACGCCGATGATCCTGATGCGATGCTTCCTTCTGAACGGTGCGGCGGGGATGGTCTTTGGATACCTGTACCGCAAATTCGGCATTCATTATTCCATGGTGGCACATGCCGGCGCACATATCGTATGGAAGATCATCTGGATCATTTTGGTTTGACATCCCCCGCATCGCAGGTACGGGTGTTCTTCTGCTTGATTCACAAAAAACAGGTAATTGCTTTTGCAATTGCCTGTTTTTCGGTTTTCCGGACGGAAGAACAGAAATACCATACTGCCCGGTTGGCAGAAAAAGAGTTTGTAATAAGGAAAGTACCAGAAATGATGCTGGGGACATTGAGATGATGGAGGAACTCTGCTATAATTTTTAGGAAATTTTGAGAAAGAAGTGGTCGCTATGGTCCTTACGTATGAACAGGAAAGAGCATTGGTAAAAGGGATCCTCATCGGATCCGGATTTGATCCGGAGGATTCGGATATTATTGGAAAAGTAATCACGCATTCGGACTTTACCGGGGTCTACTCCCACGGCCTGTCCCGCCTGACGAGATATCTTCGTCAGATCAAGGTTGGGGCACTGAATAAGGATCCGGATTTTAAGAAAGTCATGGATGAAGAGTCTCTCCTTATGTTTGACGGAGACAACGGATTCGGGATCCTGACCATGAACAAGGCCTACGATGAAACGCTGGAGAAGGCGAAAAAGACCGGTATTGCATTTTCCACCGGACTGCGCAATGCCAATATCGGATGCGGTTCCTATTACGGATGGAGAGCAGTGGAAGACAATATGATCTGTCTTGCCGGCTGCAACACCTATGCATGGACCTCTCCCTTCGGAGGAGCGGACCGCCTTATCGGTACGAACCCCATTATCTTTGCGGTTCCCACCAAGGAGCATTATCCCATCGTCATGGACGTCTCCACTACCAATGTAGCGATGGGAAAGGTTCAGGCCTATGAACGGGAAGGAAAGGAGATCCCTGCCGAGTGGTCCAAGGACTATGACGGCGCTCCCACCACCGATCCCTCCAAGGCATTCTCTCTTTCTCCCATTGCCGGACACAAGGGATACGGTCTGGCCGTCATGGTGGATGTGCTCAGCACCATGCTCAGCGGAGCTGCCTACGGAACGGACATCGGACTGTTCAAGAATCTTGAGAAAGAGAATACCGGATTTTTCATCATCCTCATCGATCCCTCCAAATTCATGCCCATCGACGATTTTAAAGCCAATGTGGACCGATACATCGATATGATGAAGAACAGCCGGAAAGCTCCCGGTGTGGAGGAGATCTTCATGCCCGGGGAGATCGAATACCGAAAGTTTGATGAAAACAAGGAAAAGGGAATGAGCTTCAGCGACGCCCTGGAAGAAGAACTGACACAGCTTTGTGTGGATCTCGGCGTTGTGGAAGCCGGAACGAGTTTTGAGGAACTGGTGAAACACTTTGAATCCTGAACTGATCAACAATACTGCTCTTCTGGTCATTGATATGCAGAACGGCTTCATCAATGAGGAATCGCCGCTGTGCATCCGGGGAGCAAAAAAGACAATTCCAGCCTGCAGCGAGATGATTGACCGTTGCCATCAGCAGAAAGTTCCTGTGTTTTATGTGATCCGGGAATACCGGGAAGACGGAACGGATGTGGAACGGCCTCGATATAATACGTGGCTGAAAGGCGGAAAACCGCTGTCTTACGGCTGTGATCCGGAAATGTCCTCGGACATGCCGGAGGAGTTTCAGGTCCTTCCGGAGGATACGCTGATCCTGAAACCGCGCTACTCCGCGTTTTTCGCCACGGAGCTGGATATGATCCTGCGGCGGAGAGGAATCCGACGGCTGCTGCTGGCCGGGACCACGACCCCGAACTGCATCCGCACCACCTGCTATGATGCACTGTCTCTGGATTACGATGTAGTGGTCCTGACGGACTGCACATCCTCCAATACCGATGAGATTCAGGAAAGCAATCTCCGGGATATGGAGAATGCGGGAGCGAAACTGATGAGCTCCCAGGAGTTTATCTGGTGATCATTACAAGAAAAACGGGTGAGACTGTTCATCAGTCTCACCCGTTAATTCTTGAATGATTAAAAGTTCGCAATGGACATGGTCTCTTCTACGATAGAGCATGCAGTGCGCAGCCAATCGACCAGTTTGTCCGGATCGCTGACAAAAGCCACGGAATAGGGATCATCGGCCTCACTGAATTTATTGAATTCCGTTTCCAGCTGTTCACAGACGCTCAGCACGTAATAATCGCCGTTGGGCTTCTGAAGAACGATGTTGTGGGCGGCGAGATCGCGTCCGTAATAGAGCAGGGAAATGATATACGGCATCTTTTCTTTGCCGACTTTTTCAATGGCGCGCAGGAACTCGCGAAGCTGCTTGATCTGATCGCGGGGAGATTCTCCTCCGACTCTTCCGTGCTCCTCATACCATTTCCAGAACAGTTTGCGGAAAACTGCACTGTCTTCGATAACAGCGGCACAGTTTTTCAGAATATCCTGCTGTTTGGCCGAAATTTCCATGATTGATTCATCCTTTCCTCTTCCTTGAGCTTATATCTCTTGTTTTTAGTTATAACATAAATGAGGGGACACATGATACAATAATCATTTTTTTAACAATAGGATGGACAAATTCCCGCACCTCAAATCAGCAATATTATACAAAAGAAGACATCCCGTCATATGGACAGGATGTCTTGTGCTATTTGATCAGACAATTTTTTCGGCAACTTTCTGACCCATTTCCTTGCATCCGAGAAGCTGTTCGCCCTCGTGCAGGATGTCCTGACAGCGCCAGCCGTCTTTCAGAACGTCAGCAACGGCCTGCTCGATGGCATCCGCTTCCTTGTCCATATCCAGACTGTAGCGGAGCATCATGGCAGCGGAGAGGATGGTGCCGATGGGGTTGGCGTCATTAAGTCCGGCATGTTTCGGGGCACTGCCGTGGATCGGCTCATACAGACCGTGATTTCCCTCGCCGAGACTGGAGGAGGGGATCATACCGATGGAACCGGTGATCTGGCTGGCCTCATCGGAGAGAATATCTCCGAAGAGATTTTCCGTGAGGATGACGTCAAACTGTCCGGGATGCTTGATGATCTGCATGGAACAGTTATCCACGTACATGTGGTTCAGTTCAACTTCCGGATACTCTTTTGCCACCTCTTCAACGGTCTTTCTCCAGAGACGGGAGGTGTCCAGGACATTGGCCTTATCCACAGAAGTGACCTTCTTGCGTCGTTTCATGGCCATGTCGAAGGCAACCCGGGCAATACGCCGGATCTCATGCTCAGAATATCCCATGATATCGGAGGCATACAGTTCTCCGTCGCGCTCTACGGTCTTGTGCTCACCAAAGTAGGCACCGCCGATGAGTTCGCGGACGATGACGAAATCGATGCCTTCGGAGGCGATGTCCTCACGAAGAGGGCAGTCACAGGCCAGCTCCGGGAAGATTCGAATGGGGCGGACGTTTGCATAGAGCCCCATGCCGTTGCGCAGGTTCAGAAGTCCGCGCTCCGGTCGGTTCTCAGGAGGCTGGGAGTCCCATTTCGGGCCGCCGATTGCACCCATCAGAGCAGCATCCGCTTCCTTGCAGGCCTTCAGGCTCTCTTCCGGAAGTGGAACGCCGAACCGGTCGATAGCGTCGCCACCTACAGGAGCTTCCACGTAATGGAAGGTATGTCCGTATTTCTTTTCCACCGCGTTCAGCACATCCAGAGCCGCACCGACGATCTCGGGACTGATGCCGTCTCCGCGGATCAGAGCTATTGTTTTTTCCACGTTTATTCCTCCGTTCCTTTCAGGGAGGCCATGAGACCGCCCTTCTGAATCATGTCTTTGATAAAGGCGGGGAAGGGTTCCGCCTGATACGTCTGGCCCTTCGTGACATTGGTGATGATACCGGTGTCGTAATCCACAGTCACTTCATCACCGTCATCGATGCCGGCACTGGCGTCGGGACATTCCAGAATGGGAAGCCCGATGTTGATGGAGTTGCGGTAGAAAATGCGGGCAAAGTTCGCTGCAATGACACAGGAGATGCCGCTGGCCTTGATGGCGATAGGGGCATGCTCGCGGGAGGATCCGCAGCCGAAGTTGGCACCGGCTACCATAATGTCGCCGTCTTTGGATTTCTTGCGGAAATCCGCGTCAATGTCTTCCATGCAGTGAGCAGCCAGCTCCTGTTCGTCCTGTGTGGCCAGATAGCGGGCCGGAATGATGACGTCGGTATCGACGTGGTCACCGAATTTATGTGCGATTCCATGTGCGTCCATCTTATACCTCCTCAGGATGAGCGATGTGGCCTGCAATGCCGGATGCTGCAGCAACGGCGGGAGAGGCCAGATATACTTCACTGTCTACATGTCCCATACGTCCTACGAAATTGCGGTTGGTGGTGGAGACACAGCGTTCTCCGGCCGCCAGGCAGCCCATATGGCCGCCCAGACAGGGACCACAGGTGGGAGTGGAAACGATACAGCCGGCATCCAGGAAAATGTCCACGAGCCCCTGGTGTATGCAGTCACGGTAGACTTGTTCCGTGGCGGGGATGATGATGCCGCGGACACCTTTGGCCAGGTGATGTCCTTTCAGTACCGCAGCGGCAGCCTGCATATCGGCCAGCTGGCCGTTGGTGCAGGAACCGATGACGATCTGATCGATCTCGATATCCTTGCCTTCCCGTGCGCTGTGAGCATTTTCCGGAAGGTGAGGATAGGCAACGGTGCATTCCACAGTGCTGAGATCCAGTTCGATAGTCTGTTCGTATTCGGCATCCGAATCTGCTTCATAAGCGGTCCAGTCGCGGTTGACGCGGCCGGAAACATATTCTCTGGTGATTTCATCCACCGGGAAGATGCCGTTTTTGGCACCGGCCTCGATGGCCATGTTGCAGATGGTGAGACGGTCAAAGATGGTCAGGCATTTTACACCTTCACCGGTAAACTCCAGAGACTGGTACCGTGCTCCGTCCACACCGATCATGCCGATGAGGGTCAGGATCACATCTTTTCCGGAGACGAAGGGTTTCAGCTCACCGGTGAGATGGACACGTATGGCGGAGGGAACTTTGAACCAGGTGTATCCCACAGCCAGTGCAGCGCCCAGGTCCGTGGAACCGACGCCGGTGGAGAAAGCCCCCAGCGCACCATAGGTGCAGGTGTGGGAGTCGGCACCGATCACTGCTTCACCAGGGCCTACCAGACCCTTTTCCGGCAGCAGTGCATGTTCGATGCCCATTTCGCCGACGTCAAAATAATTGTCGATATCAAACCGCTTGGCAAACGTGCGGCATTTCTGACAGCCGGTGGCCGCCTTGATGTCTTTGTTGGGAGCAAAATGATCCATTACCATCGCAACACGGCTCTTGTCGAATACGGATGTGAATCCGTTTGCCTCAAACTGATTGATGGCGACAGGGAAGGTGATGTCGTTGCCCAGTACCAGATCCAGTTTCGCCTGGATCAACTGACCGGCGCGGACTTCCTCCAGACCTGCGTGCGCGGCAAGGATCTTCTGTGTCATGGTCATTCCCATAGGTCTCAAATCCTCCTTCTGTTTAGTCCTCTGCTTCTTCTACCATTTTATTGATTCCGTTGATGTATGCCCGGATGGAGGACTCGATGATATCCGTGGAAAGACCGGTTCCGGTGTATTTCCGTCCATCCTCGCCGCGGACCTTGACAACGGCCTCGCCGACGGCGTCTTCGCCTTCACCGACAGCATTCAGACTGAAGCTGTCCAGCTTGACGTTTTTGTGGAGCATACGGTTGATGGCTTTGAACGAAGCGTCCAGCGGTCCGGAACCGATGGCCACTTCCTGCATGATCTTATCGTCATCCCGGCGGATCTTGATCACGGAGGTGTTGGGCAGACCATCACCTACATTGACTACGTGGCTGACAAGCTCGTACGTAGAGGGAACTTCGGTGTGACGGCGGTCCAGAACCAGGGACTCAATGTCGCGGCCGGTAATGTTTTTCTTTTTATCTGCAAGATTCTTGAAGCGGACGAATACTTCTTCAATCTCTTCATCCGTGAGGTCGTAACCCATATCTTCCAGTTTCGCCTTGAGGGCGTGCTTTCCGGAGTGTTTTCCCAGAACCATGCTGTTCTGCGGGATGCCCACGTCGCTGGACTTCATGATCTCATAGGTCTGGGCATTGGCCAGCACACCATGCTGATGAATACCGGATTCATGCGCAAAGGCATTGGCACCGACGATTGCCTTGCTGGGTGCGATGGGAACGCCGGTGATGTTGCTGAGAAGCTTGCTGCTCTTGTAGATCTGCCGGGTGTTGATCCCGGTCTCGGCTCCGTAAAAGTCCCCACGGACCTTCAGCGCCATGACGATTTCCTCGAGAGAAGCGTTGCCGGCACGTTCGCCGATCCCGTTGACCGTGCATTCCACCTGTCCGGCACCGCCCTGTACACAGGCAAGGCTGTTGGCAACCGCCATGCCCAGGTCATCATGACAGTGGGAGGAGAGGATGCAGTTTTCAACACCCTTCACGTTCTCACTGAGATACTTGAACATGTTGTACATCTCATTAGGGGTGGAATAACCTACGGTATCCGGCGCATTCAGCGTGGTGGCACCGGCGGCGACAGCGTTGGAGAAGCACTGCGCCAGAAACTCCAGATCGGAGCGGGAAGCATCTTCTGCGGAAAACTCGATATCCTCGCACTTGCTTCTGGCATAGGAGACCATCTCCGTGATGCGATCCAGAACCTGCTGGCGGGTCATCTTCAGTTTATATTCCATGTGGATATCGCTGGTGGCCAGGAATACATGGATACGGGGATGCTTGGCTTCCTTGACTGCGTCCCATGCTGCATCAATGTCACCCTTGGTGCATCGTGCAAGACTTGCCACTGTGGCGTTCTCCACGTTGGCGGCAATGGTCTGAACGCTTTTAAAGTCCATGGGAGAAGCAATGGCAAATCCGGCTTCGATGACATCCACACCCAGCTTTTCCAGCTGGCGGGCCATCTCGATCTTCTCACTGAGGTTCATGCTGCAGCCGGGAGACTGCTCGCCGTCGCGCAATGTTGTGTCAAAAATCTTAACCTGTCTCATAGTCTTCCTCCAATAATTCGGCAAAGCCAAACAAAATACAAAAAACGCCCCGTCTCCGTCCGTTGGGATCATAGAGACAAAGGCGCATAAATTCCTCTGCGGTACCACTCTAATTGTCTGAGATCAAACTCAGACCGCTCATGAACATCCATCAATGTTCCGCGCTTTAACGGGCGCTCCCGTTTCTGCCTACTCCGAAGACTCAGCAGAAATACTCAAGGGCCAGTGACGTTACTCCGTTCCGTGTTGTCTCGCAGCATCCGACAACTCTCTGAAACTTTCCGAAGAAACTTTTTCCCTGTCACAGTATCTGTTCGCTTTGCAATATATAACTTTGATTACTTTAACGTTTTAAGGTGTTTTTGTCAAGCGTTTCCGGGTGTTTGTGTCTTTTTTTTCATTCTTGTTCAGCTTTCATCGATCATGGCCTGAAGAGACTGGAAAAACCCGATGACCAGTTGTTTGAACGCTTTGGTGCTGGCAGTCTCGGTACGGAATCGGTTGTAGCTGAGTCCCACCGTGCCAAACGCCTGATCTGTGACGGTGCGGCGGCAGTACTGCCCGATGAGCGGGTCTTTGGTATGAATCGCGGACATGAAGGCAATGCCCCGTTTATCCACAAGGACTGCACGCTGCTGCAGATCCATATCATTGGTTTCGTAGACGATGTTGGGAACGAGCCCATGCCGCTCGAAGATGTGATCGATGGTGGCTCGCATGCCGCTTCCCTTGGGAGCGATAACGATGGGGAAGGGGGCCAGATCCTCAAGAGTCACAAATTCCTTCTCATACAGCGGATGATCCGGAGGGACCATGACGCTTCCGGGATCCTTCAGAACGGTGATGGTCTCGATCATGCGGGATTCTTCTCCCGTTATGGGAGGCAGTGCAATGGCAAAATCCGCCTTGTTGGTGTTGAGCTTCTCAATGATATCTTCCCTCTTGGCATAGGTCTCGGAGAGGATGCTGTGAGGATACTTATCCATGAAGGCGCTGTTGAGAGCGCTGAGGTACCCGGCGTTATTGTACAGCAGGCTGATGGTGAATTCCGCCTGATCCTGCATGGCGCTCATGTTGTCGATAAGCTGATCGACCCGGTTCAGAATGTCCTTGGCCGCTTTATAGAAAAACTCACCGTTGGAATTGAGCGTGATTCGGCGTTTTTCCAGATTGAAAAGTTCCGTTCCCATCTCATCTTCCAGACGCTGGATCACCTTGCTGACAAATGGCTGGGATACGCCCAGATGTTCTGCTGCCTTGGTGACATTGCCGATCTCTGCCGTCAGGCAGAAGTACCGAAGATCGCGCAGTTCCATCCTGAAA
>CAJOQP010000167.1 GCA_905236515.1 uncultured Oscillospiraceae bacterium
GGTACGCAGCATCTTCAAGTCTGTCGCCGGTACTTCCTTCCAGTCAAACAGAGCCAGAAGTTCATCCAGAGAGCCGAGCAGTTCCGGATAGGCCTCTGCCATATCCAGCACATCCAGGTAATCCTCCATCCATGTACCGAGATCATGGGCATATGCAGTTCCTTCATCCAAATCCTTCATTTCCCGGCAGAACGCGGGATCCTTTTCCCGCCCGGCAGCCAGGATCGCTTTCACGGTCTCATAGGCTTTCTGCCATGTCCGGATCTCATCATCGGACCAGTCCATGCGGATCTCACCGTTCCATTTAGAGTAGCAGGCCTCCGCATCCTTATCGAATTGTTTCCACAGTTGTTTCAGATTCATATTTCCTCACAGCGTCGTACGAACGACTTTCGGCCGGTAGTCGGTCTCTTCCAGTTTTTCCAGAATCGCCTTCTTATGCTCAGTGCCAAAGGCTTCCATGGTGATACGCAGCTCCACGGCTTCCGAACGATTGGTGGTAACGAACTGGTTGTGTTCCAGTTTGATAACGTTGGCATTTTCCCGGGCAATGATCCCCGCCACGCGCTCCAGCTCGCCGGGACGATCCGGCAGGAGGATGGATACGGTAAAGACACGGTCCCGAAGGATCAGGCCCTGCTGTACCACCGAGGACATGGTAATGACGTCCATGTTGCCGCCGGAGAGGATCGATACGATCTTCTTGTCCTTGCAGTTAAGCTGCTTGAGCGCCGCCACGGTAAGAAGGCCGGAGTTTTCCACGATGATTTTGTGGTTCTCCACCATATCCAGAAATGCCATGATCAGATCAGAATCCGGAACGGTAATGATCCCGTCCAGGTTTTTCTGCAGATAGGGAAACACATTGCTTCCCGGTGTCTTGACCGCCGTACCGTCGGCGATGGTATTGATATTCGGAAGGGTCACCGGTTTTCCTTCCTTGAGGGAAGCTTTCAGGCAGGCTGCGCCATCCGGTTCCACACCGATTACCTTTACGTCAGGACGAAGCAGCTTTACCAGCGTGGATATGCCGGTAGCCAGTCCGCCGCCGCCGATGGGGACCAGAATATAATCCACCAGGGGAAGTTCCTGCAGGATCTCCATGGCGATGGATCCCTGACCGGTAGCAACACCGGGATCATCAAAGGGATGTACAAAGGTGCTTCCCTCTTCTTCTGCCAAACGGAGAGCCTTCTGACAGGCCTCATCATACACATCTCCAAACAGCACGACCTCTGCGCCCAGAGCCTTGGTACGGTTCACCTTAATCAGAGGAGTCGTGGTGGGCATGACGATGGTGGCCTTGCAGCCGAACTGCTGTGCCGCCAATGCAACACCCTGCGCATGGTTTCCGGCAGATGCGGTAACGACGCCGCGTGCGCGTTCTTCGTCCGACAGCTTGCTAATTCGGTAGTATGCCCCACGAATTTTATATGCGCCGGTTCTCTGCATGTTTTCCGGTTTCAGATAGACTTTGTTGCCGCTCTGATTGGAAAAGTAGTCGCTGTAGATCAGCTCGGTAGGAACCGTAACCTCTTTGACCTTCTGGCTGGCTTCTTCAAAAGCCGGAAGCGTCAGAAAGTACTCGTTATTCTCTGCCATTCCAATTTCCTCCTCTTTTCATATTCACCTTTGTCCATCCGGACATGGTGTTGCAGATAGCATTACTTTTCCGAATTGCTACGGAAAAGTGAGAGACTTTTTTACTATAGTCCCAAATATCATATTTTTCAATACAAACTACCGCTTTTCGAACTTCAATCCATAGAAAAAAACGCTTTTCTCCGCAAAATCAAAAAAACTGCACCCCAAACGGGGTGCAGCATATCATTGTTGTTTTCTATCAGGCAGCTGCCATGAATGCTCCGCTGAAGTTTGTAATCATCTGAGCAACTTCTGCTCTCGTGGCATTGGCGGCAGGAGCGATGGTTCCGTCGGCACGTCCGGAAATCAGTCCGGCACCGATGGCCCATGCTACAGCCTCCTTGGCGTATTCATGCACGGAATCACCGTCCGGGAAGGAAGCGAGGTCTCCGGCAGTAACTTCGGATGCCTTGATATATTTTGCATAGGCGCACAGGATCGTGGCCAACTGTTCACGGGTCACGTTGTCATTGGGATGGAAGGTTCCGTCCTCAAAGCCGGCAACGATACCGTTTTCGGCTGCCCATGCCACAGCCTTGGCATAGTACCGTGCACTGCTGACGTCGCTGAACGGGGCCTTGCCGGCATCCGGTTTTCCGGACATGGCGTAGAGCATCGTCACGATCATACCGCGGGTCAGATTGGCTTCCGGCGCGAAGGAGGTGTCGGAAATACCGGCCATATAGCCTTTGCTCAGGACAAAGTCCGTCTCCTCATGGTACCATGCCTTACGGTCAAGATCTTTGAACTTGGCGCTGGGGCATGCTTCGAACTTGACAACGACATTGACGTCGGAGCTGGGCATATTGAAGTTGTAGTTTCCTTCCGCATCCGGTGCGATCATCATCTTGTTTCCGCCTCCGGTGGTAAAGGAGATCTCCTTGAAGTCATGGGTGGCATCCTGTTTCACGGACACGGTCACCGCTTCCCCTGCCTTTGCAGTGGTGCGGGTCGCAGTCACAGTACCGCCGGTCACTTTGGAAGGAACATTGACCGTAAAGTCATTGCCCTTTACTGGGCCCTGTGCTCCCTCACCCAGAACGTTCAGGATCTTGTCTGCCATATAGGCATGACCTGCCACCGTGGGATGGACCATCAGGGTAAAGTTTGCAAAGACCGTAGGATCAAAGAATGAGGGGAATTTGAATGCTTCGGTTCCCATCACATCGACAAACTTGTATTCGTTGCGCATCTCGCTTCCCAGAGAGATATAGGCATTGACCATCTGGATCATGGGATCCATCAAACGGCCGATCTCCAGCAGGGAGGCATCCGTCAGTTTCAGAGAGGTGAACGGGTTGTACATGCCAATGGCCAGGATCTCTGCATCCGGATTGATCTCACGGATCTTCTTGATGAGGAGATTCCAGTTCTTCATGTACAGCTGGAATCCTTCCAGCATATACTGGCCCAGATAGGCAATGGTCACTCCGTTGGAGATGAGGGTCGACATAAGTGCGCCCAGCGAACCATACTCCTTAATGGCCGCAGCCACTACACCAAGCTGTGTGAACAGTGCGGTGTTGCCGGTACCGTTCAGTGCTTCGATCGTAGATTTCATGGAAGAATAGGACAGGATGTCATTGTTGGCAAGGTTGATGGTGATCAGATCGGAATTTTTGATCTGATCGTATGCAGTTGCCTGCATGGCTGCAATCTCTTCCGGAGTCATCTGATCCAGATACTGAAGCAGAAAATCGCTGAAGAACTGCTCGTCTTCTGTCCACGTGTCATACACGGAGGGATCGATCATACGAAGTGCTTCGACGGTTCGGAATCCGGAACGGCACTGAATGTTGAAATTCTTCACTCCCAGTGTCTGTTCTACAATTGCCGGATAGGAATTATATACATAGTGTCCGTGGGGAGACCAGTACTTTCCATCGGCACCCTGTACGATGCCGTATCCCGTGGGGATACTGTCGCCTAATACCGTATAGGTTTCATAGGTCTTCCCGGACGCAGCGGGAACTCCGCTGGTGTCCATTGCAAATACGCTGACTCCGGCAATACTGATGACTAATGTCAGTGCCAGCAGCATGCTGATCAGACGTTTCGTTCTTTTTTTCATTCGTTTACTCCTTCTCTTTTGTTTCCAGCGGTTCCAAATTGTAAAATAAGTGGGGGATGGAACCGCACCGGCTCACGATGGGGGCATCGGATGAGTCGGCATATCTTCCGACTCAATATTATAAAGTTTCTTGTGACAGGTTGTCCATTGTTTTTTCCTGTGCTGCCGAAAACCTGTGGACATTTTGCTGATAAACAGAGAATGAAGAATTTGGGGCTTTTTTCGTAATTATAATCATCAAATTCTATCCGATTGTTCTTAATCCAACAATCTTTCCGAATCTGTATGGCTTTTTCGGGGAGATTCCATCATTTTCCAGAAAAACAGGTCGGAATATACTTAAATATTTTTGTGAATTATTACGATGTTCTTTTCTCCCTTTTTTCTTCCCTCTTCTTTTTCGACCACTTGGATTATTGCAATGAAATGGTGTTTTCGATACAATTAGAGCAATACTTCTTATTTGGAGGAATTCATGTCAATGGTAGAATTTCGATATGATACCCAGCTTCTCATTGAAGGACACGATCTGGATGAGGATGAGATCTTTGATTATTTCACGGAAAATTTTGTTGGCGACAGTCTTCTTGCCGTCGGTGATGAGGATCTGATCAAGATCCACTATCACACCAACGAGCCCTGGAAGGTATTGGAGTACTGCTCCACTCTCGGCGAGATCTTTGACATCGTCGTGGAAGACATGGACCGCCAGGAACGCGGTCTGAAAGGCTGAATCATTGGTTCCCCGGCATACCGCCGGGGATTTTTCATGCCATCCGATAGACCTTTTTTCTCCATTATGTTATCATGGACAGAAGCCGGAATGGGCAGAACGGCATCAAACGCAGACAGGAGAAATCGTAACATGTTACATAAAAACCGAATCGTCGTGAAGGTCGGCACCTCCACCCTGACCAATGAGTTGGGAAACAGCAAGCTCCGGTCTTTTGAGAATCTTGCACTGGTGCTCTCCGATGTACAGAACATGGGATATGAGGTCGTACTGGTCTCTTCCGGTGCCATCGCCATCGGCGCCAACAAGATGCACCTGAAAGAGAAACCCACCGACATGCGTATGAAACAGGCTGCGGCAGCTGTCGGACAGTGCAGCAACATGTTCCTCTATGACAAATTCTTCGGTTATTACGACAAGACGGTAGCTCAGATCCTGTTCAATTCCGATGACATCTATCAGGAGGAGAAAAAGGAGAATCTGGCCAATACGTTCAATGCACTGCTGGAGAATGGAGTGATCCCCATCGTCAACGAGAACGATTCCGTCAGTTACACGGAGATTCAGTCGGAAGAACGGCTGTTCGGCGACAACGACAAACTCTCCGCGGTGGTGGCAGTCCTCTGTCAGGCCAGCAAACTGGTGATCCTCTCGGACATTGACGGATTCTATGACAAGGATCCCCGCCTCTTTCCCAATGCCACACTGATCGACCGGATCGAAGAGATCACGGATGAGACCCGCTCTCTGGCAGGTGGCGTCGGTTCCCGGCGCGGCACCGGCGGCATGCAGACGAAGCTGCAGGCGGCAGAGCTGGCCACAGCTCAGGGCATCGACGTGATCGTCGCCAACGGAAGCCGGCCGCAGGCACTGTATGATGTGATTGCCGGGAAAAAAGTGGGAACGCTGTTCGTTGGAAAGAAATAAGGCGTCGCTTGGTATCGGATATGAAATGGGAGAACTTAGGTCAGCGGGATCATGAGATGCGCACCCACGTCCGCGACATTCCGGATGAGGAACTGGTGTGCCGGTGCAAAAACATCACTGCCGGTATGATCCGTAACAGCATCCTGGACGGTGCTTCCACGCTGGAGCAGCTGGAGAACAGGACCGGTGCCGGCACCGGATGTACACTGTGTGTCAGAACGCTGCAGCGGTTTCTGGAATATTCCCAGTTGAGAGAACCGGGTCCCGGCGATATTGAATTTATTGAAAAACGTCCCCACATTCTGGATGAAGACCGTACCGTAGATGAAAAATGTGCGGAACTTCCCATCCTGGAAACCCAGAAGACGGACTGGATCGAACTGCGGTCCATCATGAAAAAGACCGTGACCCGCGGCTTTCCCGACTACTCTCAGGAAGTGAATGAATGGATCAAGCTCTTCCTTCGGTGGGATCTGGGAGATCCGGAGTACACAGTGCATTATGAGGCGATCCGGGACCGGGAGACCGCTACGCTTTCCCGGGACGAGATCCTCACGATCCTCACCTGGTACATCAAGGAGGAACGGAAGCGAGCCGGTCTCATTGCTCAGGCTCTGGAAGACGGAACACTGCATGCTCTGACGCAGAGGCTCCACGACATTACAATTTAAGAAAAAAATGACGGCCGAAGCCGTCATTTTTTGTTTATCGGGTTTTTCTCAGGCCTGTCTTGCCTTCAGCTGATCGATCATCTCATCACAGACTTCATCCATATCTCCCACGATACCGTAATCACAGTAATTGAAGATCTGGGCATCCGGATTCTTATCCACAGCAACAAAGACATCGGCATCCACACCTGCGGTGTGGTTTACCGCGCCGGAAACACCGAAGCTGATGTAGAGCTTGGTCTTGACCATGACACCGGACTGGCCGATCTGCAGTTTGTACGGCAGGATGCCGCGGTCGAACAGCGGTCTGGTGCAGCCGATCTTACCGCCAAGCAGTTTTGCCAGGACGCGGTACCGCTCCAGATGTTCGGAATCTTTCAGACCGTTGCCGACACAGACGATGCAGTCAGCATTGGCAATATCCAGTTCCGGATCCATGTCATCGGGAATGAAGTCGATGTGTTTGCAGCGGATGGCTTCGGGGTCGAAGCTGATCTCCTCACAGATGGCCTCCACATTCTCCTTGGCTCCGATCGGTGCATACTTGAAGGTGCCCGGACGGATGGTGCCGACCTGAGGTCGCATCACTGGCACGGTGATAACGGCCATGATCTTGCCGCCCACGGCCGGCTCGATGAACTGAATGTCGCCGGTCTCAGGGTCGTATTCCAGCTCCATGGCATCGGAGGTGCATCCGGTATCCAGCTGAACCGCAAAACGGGGTGCGAAATCACGTCCGAAGATGGTTCCGCCGACGAAGATGGCGGAAGGATTGTATTTGCGGGAAAGGACGGTGAATACATTGGCGTAGGCATCCGTATTGAAATAGTCATACCCGGTACCGCTGACATAAATGATTCCGTCCACACCGCATTCGCGGATTTTATCCACTTCCTCGTGGGGAAGATCGCTGATGATCACTGCGTACAGTTTATCGCCGGTTACATCGCAAAGCTTGCGGATCTCACAGCAGAGCTCAAGACTCACAGGTGCAATAGTCTCGCCATCATGCTCGATGTATACCCACATGTTTTTGTAATCAGATTTCTGCATAGTAGGACCTCCTTAAATCGAGCCTTTTTCCGCCAGCAGCTCAACCAGTTTGCTGACGTCGGTTTTTGCGCTGCCGGTGCTGATGATCTGTCCTGGTTCGGGCAGTTCAGGCGGATAGATCTTCGGAACGATGGTACCGGATCCCGGAACACCGATCTTATTCATATCCAGTCCGTCGATATCATTCTCAGTATAGGTGGTGATTTCCGCTTTCTTGGAGGCCAGATATGCCTTCAAGCTGGGCAGTCTTCCGTAGAAATTATCCTTTTCCACCGTGATCAGGCAGGGAAGCGTCGCTTCCACGATTTCTTTGCCGGTCTCCAGGGTGCGGGTCGCCTTGATCTTTCCGTTGGCAACTTCCTCGATGCTGTAGCAGCAGGAGATCTGAGATGCATCAAAACGCTCTGCCAGCTGGGAAGCCATCTGTCCGGTAGCGCCGTCCAGAGATTCCTTTCCGCAGAAGATCAGGTCAAATTTCCCCTTCATATCCGCCGCCATCTTGATGGGATAGCTGGTGGACAGAGTATCGGCTCCGCCGAAGGGACGTCCGGAGATCAGGATCGCATCATCACCGCCCACTGCGAGACCTTCCCGCAGTGTGCTCTCTGCCATGGGAGGACCCATGGTAATGAGCGTGATCTCACCGCCGTATCTTTCCTTGACCTGAACTGCTGCTTCCAGTGCATTCAGATCCAAAGGGTTTGTCAGAGTCGGCACGCCTTCGCGAACCAGGTTGCCGGTTTCCGGATCCATCGTCACAAGGTCAACGTCCGGAACCTGCTTGACACATACAAGTATTTTAAGCATAGGTTACTCCTTCCAATAATCGATTATCTAGAAACATGTCGGAATCAGCTGACCAGGGAACTGTCGCAGACCTTGCCCGGATTCAGGATGTAATCCGGATCGAAGACCTTCTTGATCTCACCCATGAGCTTGAATACGTCTTCGCCCACGGACTCTTCCAGATAGACCATCTTGGCATGACCGATGGAGTGCTCGCCGGAGACCTGTCCTTCCAGTTCGGCACACTTGGTGTATGCAGCGTCCATGATGACTTTGACTTTCTTCTTGAATTCCTCTTCCTCCAGATCATTGGAGCAGCAGTAGATATGCAGGTTACCGTCACCGGCGTGACCGAAGTTGCGGATCCGGATTCCATTCTCTTCACCCAGCTGACGGATGTAGATCAGGAAATCGGGGATCTTGTCCACGGGAACCACC
>CAJOQP010000168.1 GCA_905236515.1 uncultured Oscillospiraceae bacterium
AACCAGATTCGATGCGACAGGACATCGAAGTATCGGAATCTGTGCCCTTTTTGCAATATAGTGTTTTGAAAAACAATGCGGCTGCACCCGAAAAAGTGCAGCCGTTTTCTTATCAGTTCTGATCGCTGATCAGATAGTTCCGGAGTGAGGTGTAATCCACCGAGCAGTATTGGCCTTCCCATCCATTCAGGATTTCGATCCACTCCTCCTGCGTAAGGTCGCTCCGTTGAGCATCTTCCCATTCAAAGAAGGAACTTGGAAGATCCGTTACCGGTTCTTCTCCTTCCGTGTAGCAGTAATGGTCACCCTGGTATCCGTTGTTGCTGAACGCAGTGGCAAGAGCCACCAGCTGTCCGTTTTTCAGCACTTCTTTCCGGGCATAGGTATATCCTGCGCCACCGCTTCCCCGGTAATAAAGATATCCGTCATAACCGAGATGATGGGCACTTCGGGTCCAGCTTCCGGCAACATGTTTAGCTTTGCCGTCCTGAATGGTATAGATCAGCCAGGGGAGGTTGGACTGGATCAGTCCGTTGTTATTGGTACCTCCGCTGATCAAAAGCTCCTTGGTGCCATCACTGTCGATGTCGTAGAGACAGAATCCCACGGATTCGAGAGGATTATCGAAGGAGCGCACGCGATGGAAGTACTCACTGGCGGCATAATACTCATCCTGCCCGCCGGTAAAAAGTTCTTCGTCGACATCATATCCGAGAACAAAGCTCGCGCATTGGAGAATGATGGGCTTATAGGCATCCGGAATCTCTTCCAGTTCGGTGGATCTCATACATCCAGTCAGGAGAACACAGATCTGACCACGGGTGAGGTTCGTTCTCGGAGCAAAATACCGTGCTCCGGAATCACTCTTCATCCCGGCAATATATCCAGAGTCATACATACCCTTGACACTGCTTTTGGCCCAGGGAGAGATATTGCCATCATCGGAAAACGGAGTTTTTCCAGTGCTGCCTTCGATGGAGAATGCCTTTGCCAGGATCACGGCGGCCTGTTCCCGGGTGACGGGATCGTTGATTCCGAAATATCCGTTGCCGTATCCGGAAATAACACCGGCCTTCACACAGTTCAGGACCGGAGCGGTATACCATTTTCCTGCTTTCACGTCACGAAATGTATTATTGGCGGCTTCCTGCAACCCAAGGACCTTGTTCATGATCACAGCAAATTCTGCCCGCGTAATATTTCCGTTGGGACGGAACGTGCCATCCTCGTATCCGCGAACATATCCTTTGTCCGCACACTGCATGACGCTGTCGTAGTAGTATTTGTCAGCCTTTACATCGGAAAAGTCCGCAGCGAAGACCGGAAGGGAAAAGGCTGCGGTAGCTATGACCAAAGAAAGGACGAGCGAGAGTATCTTTTTCATAGGCACCTCCATGGGTCTTTGAGATTCTTACTGATTCTATGGTATATGCCAACGGAAGAAAACTCAAATGATTTTTCTTTATTCTTCCGATACGAACAGGGCATGGCGCTGACTCTCGACACCACCGAGCTGGAGGCCCAGCAGCAGGAGCTCCTTGGTGAGATGGAAGTGCTCAACGGGATGCTCCAGCAGATGATTCGACAAAACGCCACGGTGGCGCAGGACCAGACCGAGTACAAACAGCGCTTCGATTCCCTCAGCCAGAAGTTCAAGGAGGCTGAGACCAAGAAGGACGCGGTCGCCCAGCAGATCAGCGACATCCTCGACCGGCGCGGCACGATGGAGGACTTCCTCCGCATCCTGAAGCAGCAGGACGGCGAGGTCACCGCCTTCAGCGAGAAGCTCTGGTGCGGCCTGCTGGACTTCGCCACGTCCTACGCGGATGGCCGCCTGACCTTCACCTTCAAAAACGGCTCGACCTTCGAGGGCTGAGCCGGGTAAATACAACGCTCCCGATCATCGGTTTGTGGCCGGTGACCGGGAGTGTTTTTACTGTATCGCTTTGAAAACAATATCTGATTGTTCTCGAATATTTAGACTTGTTACGCTATCGAAGGCGGTAGACCTTGGATTGATTTGGACGATTCGGGCACTCGGTCTGATATAGTCATAGTAAACCCCACCATAGGGACCGTTCGTTCCTATTACGAGGACAAGCTCCGCTCTGGATATCCATTCTTTTGCTCTTATTACATCCGGCTGATACAGTCCTACCCGATGCCGAACGGGATACACTGATAATGATCCTCCGCATTCAGGACACTTCGGACAGTTTCCGTGTGACCAGAGATAAGGATCATCATATTGTTTCCCGCAGGACAGGCAAGTGTTTTTCGCAAAACTGCCCTGAATCTCAGCCACATTTTCAGATCCGGCTATGCTGTGCAGACAGTCAATATTTGTTGTAATGATGCCTTGGAGTTTTCCTACGGATTCTAATTGTGCCAGTTTTCTGTGCGTCTC
>CAJOQP010000169.1 GCA_905236515.1 uncultured Oscillospiraceae bacterium
GTCTGCAGAGTCCATCCTTTGTATTTTTTGTCAGAAAAGAATTTCGCCACGATCCATATGCCCCTTTCTGTTTGTCGGAATGTTTAGTCAAATAATATCACATTTGAAGACGGGATTCCATGGCACAAAAATAGGAGCAGAGGTCTCGTTTTTCCTTGACGTATTTTTTTTCACCCATTACACTGGAAACAAGAATAATTAGGCGCAATCATCACCGAAATCTAAAGAAGGGAACAGCGAAACTATGTATATGCAGGAATACAAACGTTGGATGGAAGCGGAACTGGAAGATTTTGATCTGAAGGCGGAACTTCAGAGCATTGAAGGAGACGAAGGTGCCATTGAGGACCGTTTTGCCGTCTCTCTGAAATTCGGTACCGCCGGCCTGCGCGGCACTCTTGGCGCAGGCACCAACCGTATGAATATATGGGTCGTGCGTCAGGCAACACAGGGAATCGCAGACTGGGTCAAGACCCAGGGAGGCACCCAGACCGTCGCGATCTCCTATGACAGCCGTCTGAAAGGCTGGGATTTTGCCAAGAACGCAGCCGGTGTTCTGGCCGCCAACGGGATCAAAGTCCGTATTTATGATGCACTGATGCCGGTACCGGCGCTGAGCTTTGCCACCCGCTACTATCAGTGCAACGCCGGTATCATGGTCACTGCCTCTCATAACCCGGCTCAGTACAACGGCTACAAGGCCTATGGACCGGACGGATGCCAGATGACAGACGATGCCGCCGCGGTGGTATATGATGTTATTCAGAAAACGGATGTCCTTACCGGTGCAAAGATCATGTCCTTTGCCGAAGGCGTGGAAAAGGGACTGATCCAGTTTGTCGGTGATGACTGCAAAGCCGCCTTCTATGAAGCTATCGAAGCCCGTCAGGTACGTCCGGGACTTGCCAGAACCGCAGGTCTGAAATTGGTGTACTCACCGCTGAACGGAACGGGCCTTGTCCCTGTAACGCAGGTTCTGAAGGATATCGGCATTACGGATATCACCATCGTGCCCGAACAGGAATATCCCAATGGTTATTTCACCACCTGTTCCTATCCCAACCCGGAGATCTTTGCCGCACTGGAGAAAGGTCTGGAACTTGCCAAGGAAGTGGGAGCGGATCTTATGCTGGCAACGGATCCGGATGCGGATCGCGTGGGTATCGCCATGAAGTGTCCGGACGGGACCTATGAGCTCGTCAGCGGAAATGAAATGGGCGTTCTGCTTCTGGACTACATCTGTGCCGGACGCATCGAACAGGGGACCATGCCGGAAAAACCCGTTGCTTGCAAATCCATCGTGTCCACACCTCTTGCCAATCTGGTATGCGAGCACTATGGAGTGGAGATGCGTGAGACGCTCACCGGATTCAAGTGGATCGGTGATCAGATCGCCAATCTGGAAGCGGACGGTGAAGTGGACCGTTTCATCTTCGGGTTCGAAGAGAGCTACGGATATCTGGCCGGACCTTACGTACGTGACAAGGACGCGGTGGTCGCTTCCATGCTCATCTGTGAGATGGCAGCCTACTATCGCAGCATCGGATCTTCCATCAAGGAACATCTGGAAGAACTCTACACACAGTACGGCCGATACCTGAACAAGGTAGACAGCTTCGAATTCCCGGGACTTTCCGGTATGGACAAGATGGCAGGCATGATGAAGCAGCTCCGCGAAGAGCCGCCGGTGGAATTTGCCGGTCGAAAAGTTGCCAAGGTCACAGACTATCTGAAACCGGAAGAGACCGGACTTCCCAAGTCTAATGTCCTCATCTACACACTGGAAAACGGCGAGACCGTCGTGGTCCGTCCGTCCGGCACGGAGCCGAAGATCAAAGCCTATTATACGACGAAAGGCGCAGACCTCGATGAGGCACAGGCGGAGAAGGATGCTCTGGCGGAAGCCCTGGCACCGATTTTCGCCTAAGATCTTACACAACAAAAAACTCGTCCAGATCGGACGAGTTTTTTTGTTACCATAGGATGGGACAATGCTCCTGTTTTAAATTGCGCTAGTATCAAGATTGGCAGAAATGTGGGGAATTCGCAATCCTCATTGTCCCATTCTGAGATGTGTTTTTTTACAAACTGTGCTATCATGAATGAGAAATCGGAGGCGAGGGATAATGGGAAATCAATTGTATTATGATGTTTTGCTCTCCGGGATAAAGGATTCGGATCTGACGGTAAAGAAGCTCGTACACGGAATCTCCTGGACTGCCGCGGTTCTCAGTAACGGCAACGCCGGTGTGGCGATGCATACGGAAGGGGAGACCCGTCCGCGCCTGCAGGAGATCGTGGAAGGAATGCCGGTGCAGCAGGCTGCCGAATCCGTTCTTTCCTGGAATATGGAAGAAGCGAATGAAGGCATGGCTGTGATCAACGCCTTTTACAATAACCGGGAGGATCTGATCCGACATGAGAAGGAGTCCGGGCAGAAACTGCAGACCGGCGGTGTGCTGGAAGAGATCGAACTGGATGGGAAGACTCTTGCCATGGTGGGACATCTTCTGGGACACAGCGGGATCAAGGAGGAACTTCTTTCCCGCTGTAAAGAGTATTACGTGTTGGAGCGGGAGCCCCGGGAAGGGGATTACCCGGACAGTGCCTGCGAATACATTCTGCCCCGGAGCGATATCGTCGTCATCACGGGAAGTGCATCCATGAACAAGACCATGCCGCGGCTTCTAGAACTGGCGAAGAACGCAGAGGTGATCCTCACCGGGCCGTCCGTTCCCATGTGTCCGGGACTGTTCTCGCTGGGGATCAACCGATTGTTCGGAGTGATCATCGAGGATGTGGAGGCCATGTGCCGGGGAATCGTGGAATCCAAGGGATCAGTCAATAAGTATTCCGGCCACTTCTGTTTGGATCAAGGGATCCTGAGGCAAGATATATAGAGAAAAAATAAATGACGGAGCAGATCGATTGATCTGCTCCGTTTAAGTTTGTGTATTGATTGGATTATTCGGTACGAAGTGCTTCCACCGGATCGCTGCGGGCAGCCTTCTTGGACGGGATTAGTCCGCCGATCATAGTGAGGATCACGCTGAGGATCACGAGAATGATGGCAGCGGCCAGCGGAAGGAAGGCATTGATATCCACACTGTTTGTCAGATGGTGGATGATGGCGTTGCCGGGGATCAGCAGGAGCCTTGTGATGATGACACCCAAAAGACCGGCGAGCAGTCCTATGAAGAAGGTCTCTGCATTGAAGACACTGCTGATGTTTTTCTTGGAAGCGCCGATGGCACGCAGGATGCCGATCTCTTTTCTTCTCTCCAGAACGCTGATGAAGGTGATAACTCCGATCATGATGGAGGAGACTACCAGCGAGATGGATACGAAGGCGATGAGGACATAGCTGATGATGTTGATGATCGTTGTTACGGAACTCATCAGTGCACCCACGATATCCGTATAGTTGATGGTCTTGGAATCGTCGCCGGAATCCTGCATCCGCTTGTTGTAGTCGCTGAGCAGGTCCACGATGGCCTCCTTGCTCTCGAAATCCTTGGGATAGATTATGATGGCATTGGGGTTGTCCAGATCCGCATAGCCCATCTTCTGAAGGTTCGTCTCATAGGAGCTGGTCTCCGTAGTGAACATGGAACGCATCAGATCCTGAAGATCTTGTTCGCTCATGTTCATCTGGAAGGCGCTGGCAAAGGAATTGCCGTCAAAGCTGAAGGCGTTGCCCATGCTCTCACCGATTTGGGTCATGACCTGAGAGATGTTGTTCTGAATGTTGGTGGCGATCTGTTCCATGACCTTTTCCATTACGGAACCAAGAGCGCGGCCGATGGCGCTGTCTTCACTGGTCAGCCGGTCCATGACCGTGCTGAGGAATGCGCTCTGTGCGCCATTCAGATTAAACAGCTCATAGACCCAGGAGCGGATCTGTGTCTGAGATGCTCCGGACAGGACATAGGCGGCGAAGGAGCCGGAAACGGGATCCGGATTCTCCGTACGATAGGCGAGAAAACCGTTCCACAGTTCCTGATACAGATTCTGGAGATCTTCCGGTGCAATCTGAAGGTTCATCTGGGATAAAGCGGAATTGAATGCATCCTGTGTGATGCCGGGCAGTTCCGCTGCGATTGCCGCAGGATCCTCCGTATCGGACAGATCAACGTCGATATTGGAAAGATCAAAGCCGGACATATCCATGTTGCTGAAATCCATGTCGCTTCCGTCAAAACCGGAAGCGAAGGCGTCACCGTCAATGTTGAAGGCATTGGCCAGTGCGTTTTCATCAATGGAAAAAAGTTTGCCCAGATCCATGGAGGTCTCATCCGCTTCCGCATCAAAGGATTTTCCGGTAAAGACATTGGTATCCGGCGAAGCAAGCTGTGCCCGGACGATCTCACTGTCCGCAGCACCGTCGATGATATGGGAAGTCAGATCCGGGGAATAGGCGATGCCGGTCTGCAGCATGGCAATGGCCGTTTCCGGCTTCGGCTCCACGATACCGACGATGGTAATGTCCTCTCCGTTCCGGGCGAGGTTATTCATGAAGTCCTTGTCATTGGACTTGTCCTTCCACACCCCATACTGGGAATCATAGGAGAAGCAGTCGGCATTGTTGACGAGCTTGAAGGTGATTCCGAGGAAGTCCTCATAATCGAAGGTGGAGATCTCCTGAGACAGGACGGCGTCTTTCCCTTCCGAGAAATCCTTCATGGCCGCGTCCAGTTCGGCCGCATCCTTCAGACCCAGCGTATACAGTGTCATATCCGTGATGCGGGCGTCTTCCGAAAGGACCACGACGGCCTCGTTGTATTTTTCCGGCCAGTGTCCGGCCTTGACGTCATACTGCACCGAGTACAGATGATCGCTCTCGGGAAGTGAGTGGAATATATCATACATGCTCTGAAAACCGGTAAACATGGAATTGGATCCGCTGTAGGAAAGACCCATGGCGGACATGCTCTGATCCGGATTGACCTGACGGACCGATTCATCATTTACCTTATATATGATGGGGGAGATGCCATAGTCATACTCGATGGAATTGACATAGTCGTCCATATGGCTCTCATCACTGTCAAAATACTCTTTCAGAGACTGAAGATCATTTTTCTGTATGGTGGTGAACATGCTGGTCATGGTCTTCATTTCCGTGACCTCTGCCTTCTTTGCCTTCGCATCTTCCGCATTCTCCACAAGACCCATGAGATTGGACATGCTGAAACTGGTGCTGTCGATCTGCAGCGGATACATGGAGAGGGTCTGCTCTTCTATATTTTTAATATAGTCATTGACACCGTTGGACAGGGAGAGGATCAGCGCAATGCCAATGATGCCGATGGAGCCGGCGATGGCAACAAGAAACGTCCGGGCCTTTTTGGTGCGAAGGTTATTGAAGCTCAGAGCCAGTGCGGTGCGCCGTGACATGGAGGATTTTCCCATGTTGCGGTGCTCCGGTTCCAGAAGCTCGGATTCCTCCGGAAGGAAGGGATCGGAATCGGAACGGATGGTACCGTCCCGGAGTTTGACGATGCGGGTCGCATACTGCTCTGCCAGTTCCGGGTTATGGGTGACCATGACCACCAGACGATCCGAGGCAACTTCCTTCAGAAGATCCATGACCTGGATGCTGGTGTCACTGTCCAGAGCACCGGTGGGCTCATCCGCCAGAAGCACGTCCGGATCGTTGACCAGTGCACGGGCGATGGCCACACGCTGCATCTGTCCGCCGGACAGCTGGCTGGGGCGCTTGTGCATGTGCTCCTGCAGCCCCACCTTTTCCAGTGCTTCGATAGCGCGTTGACGGCGATCCGCTTTGGAGATTCCACCGATGGTGAGGGCCAGTTCCACATTGGACAGAACAGACTGGTGAGGGATCAGGTTGTAGCTTTGAAATACAAAGCCAACGGTGTGGTTTCGATAAGAGTCCCAGTCGCGGTCCTTGTATTTTTTTGTGGAGATTCCGTTGATGATAAGATCCCCGGTGTCGTAGCGGTCCAGACCGCCGATGATATTCAGCAGCGTGGTCTTTCCGGAACCGCTGGGGCCCAGAATGGCGACGAATTCATTGTCCCGTAGATTGAGACTGACTCCATTCAGTGCCATCTGTTCCAGATCACCGGTAACATACTTTTTGGAAATGTTTTTTATCTGCAGCATGAAGTTCTGCGCTCCTGTCTGTTAGCACTCAATAATATTGTGAAATTATATCACATGAATTTGGAGAAAGTATGAAGGGTAACAACAAATAACAAGAAATGCACATTTCTCGGGGCATGTTCAGCCCCCGTGGGTGCAGTCAGAAAAATAGAGGTGGGAAAACTGAGAAGCGCGCGGAAATTATGTAAATCTTGAAATTAAAAAAAGTGTCGCAAATGCAAGAAAACAGGCAATATTGGCCGGATGAGCGAGGCGGATGTTCACTGAAAGCCTGCCCTTTTGATTGAAATATTTCCTTTCGGCTGATATAATTTTCCATAATGACCATAGGGTAACGTTTTTGAGAAAAGCAACGGTTATTTCTATGAAAACATCGTTTCATACCCCCGTGGGACTTTAAATAACGGAAAGGAGGTGGCAGGTATCAGAGAGAACAGCATGGAGAAAAACTGGAAGGGTTGGAAAACATTTGCGAGAACCGCATGCATGGTGTGCGTTGGCCTGACGGTCATGGCATCCGCGGCACTGGCAGATGAAGCGGAACCGGCTGCGGTAAATACCGAGGAGGCAACATTCGTTGATGTAGTCAAAAATGTTTCCTCTACCCTTGACGGTATCAGAACCGTGGTTCTTGGAAATGAGAAAAAGGATATATTCCAGAAAAACGAGGAAGCCAAGGATCTTGGTTCACTGATCACAGGGCTCGCGGAAAACGCAACAGCGGTGACTGTGAAGAATGCGGTTTCCGGTGCGGAAGAGCAGGCCTATGAATCTGTAAGAGGAGCCAGAGACTTTTTAAGCAGCAATTCGGATGTCAACGGAGCAGTGAAAGAAGCTGCATCCGGTCCCAGAAGCGCCATTGATTCTGTGTATGATTTCGCGGAAGAACAGGTCGCCAACAGCAAGTCTACCGTGGCGGACACCGCCGGCAGGGATATCCAGGTCTATACGTCCATCGGAGACAGTGTCCAGTCCGGATGCGGTCTGGAAGAGTATGCAACCTACGGACAGATCGTCGTGGCCAATGAAACGATCCGCGGATCCGCTCCTGTGCTCGTTGGGAGAGCACTTGGTGCCGAAAAGGTGAACCAGCTGCATATGCCCGGCGCCAGATCGACGGAGATCCGGTATGTTCTGGACGATGAGTACGACGGAGACTGGATCACCGACGGACAGTCGTATTACCTGTCAGACGGTGTTCTTGGAAAGGAACATCTGGACAGCTGGAAGGATGAATACCAGAACGCGGTCCGTGAATCAGATGTTGTTGTCCTGGATTTCGGATTCAACGATTTCTGGGTGCCCTGGTATGGTGCCATGTACGATGTGGCTGCGGACGGACGGCTTCCCTGGGATGATATGACTCCATGGGAACGAGTCGATCGGATGGGTTCCTTCGGTGCATTGGCGGATACACTGGCATCGGTTGGGCGCGCATACGTTTTCAACCCGCTGAACTGGTGGAAATACGATCTGAAGTTTGCCGATTCCATATTAAAATTTGTAGTGGACTATCCCGTGAACTGTTTTGCCATCACGGACAGTATCTACAATCTGAATCCGGATGCAACACTTCTGGTCTGCGTCGGATACAATCCCATGGAAGACTGGGATCTCGTTCCGGCATGGGACGATAATCTTGTGGGCGATGTTCTCGGTGTGGTCTTTGCCATGCATGATGTGGCCAAGATCGCGGCATTTCTCAACTATCCCGGAGAAGCCGCACTGGTGGACATGCGTCATGTCGATGTCATTACGGACAACACGATGATCTTCGTGTTTGAAAAAATGACGATCGATGACACCGGGTTCAACCCGCATCCCACCGTTCGGGGATCCGAACAGGTCGCGAGCCAGATCCTGAAAGCACTGGGACGTGGAACTCCCTATGCGACCATCGATTAATTTAAAACCTATACGAAACAGCTGGAATCAGAATGTTGATTCCAGCTGTTTTTTGATATGTCAAAGCTCGGGATTAATGGACATGTACTCCATGGCCTTCTTCATTTGTGCTTCAAATGATTCGGCAGGGATCAGAGCAATTCCGTTTTCATCGCTGAGAACGATCAGACGCTGTCCGCCAGTCAGCCCAAACCGGTCCCGGGTTCCTTTCGGTATGACGATCTGGCCTCGGTCGTTTACCGTTACAGACCCCCAGATGTTCTTTCCTTTCGGTGCCGGAGGGATCTTTCCCACCCCGTCCAGCGTCTCCGTCCGGATTAGCCCGTCGATGGTGGTTCCATACACATCTGCCAGACGGCTGCATTTTTCCACATCCGGAATCGTTGCGCCGCTTTCCCATTTCGCATAAGCCTGCCGGGAGATCCCAATCTTTTCAGCAATCTCTTCCTGGGAAAACCCATGAATATTGCGCAGCATCATCAAATTATCACTCAGCATCGTTTACACCTCTTACAAATCGATCTGTTCAAAGTGTTTGCATGCATTTCTGCATGAAAGAATCGTTGTTCCCAAAAAGATTATGACTCCGATAAGAAATAGAATCAACTGCTTCGCAAAATAATCCGTACCAAATGCATTCAGCCATTCCAGTCCCGGAACATGATGCAGCGTTTCCGCAACCGCAATGGCCAGAAAGGCAGCAATAATGAAGAGCACAAACGGCCGGCCAAGCTTGTAGGCGGTTCGGAAAAAGCCTCCGACAAAAATCCGGTTGAACAGGGCGAAGATTACGCAGGCAGCGCCCAAGGCAAACAGATTGGCGTTCATTAATGCATTGTCTGCATAGACAGAACTGCGAGAGAAGACCGTCATGCGGAGGATAACGGCCAAAGCCATCAGAATCAGAGCGCAGCCTTCGATCAGACATACGAAAAGATATCTGCCTTTGACCACATCTTCCTTCGCAATGGGAAGCAGTGCAGAGAAAACGATGTCGTTTGCCTCTCTGGCGGTCTGGAAACCCTGAAAGATGCCCAGTGCTACAAAAAACGCTCCACAGAGGATGGGATAACCGGGGATGAGAAACATCAGACCAAACAGGATGAACAGGTAAGAGAGTATCGAGGCACTGAGCTTCATCTCTTTGAGCAGAATGTTATGCATGAAAGGCACCTCCTTCCAGCCGAAGCATCGTATCCTCCAGACTTTCTCCCTCTCGGGAATACTGATGGACAAAATCTTCCAGGGGCATGGCCGCTCCGATCTTTCCCTTGGAGATATAGACGATATCGTCGGCGCATTTTTCAATATCGGAAATGATATGAGTGGAGAAAAACACCGATACGCCTTCTTTTTTCAGTTTGGAGAAGATCTCCAGGATTTCGTTGCGGGAGAAGGGGTCGAGGCCACTGGTGGGTTCATCCAGTATCAGCACCTTGCACCGGTGGGAAAGGGCGAGAAGAAGATTCAGTTTCACTTTCATGCCTTCTGAAAGCTCCAAGGGAGTTTTCGTCTCATCCAGTCCGAACAGATCCAAATATCGGCGGTAGATTTCCTCGTCCCAGGTCTCATAGAATCTTTTTACGATATCGACGATATCCCGGATCTTCTTTCTCGGATACCAGCTGACCGTTCCGGTGGAGTATCCGATCAGTTTCTTGATCTCCGCTTCATTGCCCGCCAATGGTTTTCCAAAAAAAGACACCGTGCCGCCGTCCAGGTGGATCAGATTCAGCATCGCCTTGATGGTGGTCGTCTTGCCTGCACCGTTTCTTCCGATAAAGCCTGTGATCCTCCCGCTGTCGAGACAAAAGGAGACTTCCGACAGCTCAAAGGAAGGGTATCTTTTCACAAGATTCCGTACTTCCGCAATCATCACAAAAACCTCCGAAATGTTTGATTTCTATGATTATTGTAAGGTTTGGTTGCATACAGTTCCACCAACCGGACGCACCAGATTTTTCTGTTTTCTGTTAAGTTTGGTTGCGGATGATAGAAAACGGACATCAGAGACAGGCTGAAGTGAAAAACCCCGGAACCGAGATCGGTTCCAGGGTTTTGTATGTTCGATATGGACTTAACGTTTGGAGAACTGAGGAGCGCGACGTGCCGCTTTGAGGCCGTACTTTTTACGCTCTTTCATTCTCGGGTCACGAGTCAGGAAGCCAGCGGCTTTCAGAGCTGCACGGTAGGAAGGATCCACTTCCAGAAGAGCTCTTGCAATACCATGACGGATTGCGCCTGCCTGTCCGCTGACACCGCCGCCGGAAACGTTTGCTTCGACGTCGACTTTGTCAACCGTGTTGGTCTCAACCAGGGGCTGACGAACGATGAGCTTCAGAGTATCCAGTCCGAAGTAATCATCGATATCACGGCCGTTGACCACGATCTTGCCAGTGCCGCCCGGGATGAGGTGTACACGAGCAACTGAGGACTTTCTGCGTCCAGTTCCATACATATAAGGTCTTTTAGACTGATAAGTTGCCATTATTTCTTACCTCCCTTAGCGATCCCAAACTTCAGGTTTCTGAGCTGCATGGTCATGTTCCGGACCTGCAAAGATTCTCAGACGCTTCAGCTGCCACTGAGCGATGGTGTTCTTCTGAAGCATGCCTTTGACAGCCAGCTTCATAGCCAGTTCGGGCTTAGTCTCCATGAGACGTTTATACTGAGTCTCGTGAAGTCCTCCGGGCCAGCCGGAGTGAGTGCGGTAATACTTCTGGGTCAGCTTATTGCCGGTCAGAACTGCATCTTTTGCATTGATGATGATGACATAGTCACCGCAGTCAACATGCGGGGTGTAGTCTGTTTTCAGCTTTCCGCGGAGCAGGTCTGCTGCAATTGCTGCAGTTTTGCCCATGGGCTTGCCTGCTGCATCAAGGATGTACCATTTGCGCTGTACGGTTTCCTTGGTCAACATTGTCGTAGACATGTGCTTGCCTCCATATAAATGAAATAAAAATTTTTGACAATTCAAAGATGCGCAACTACAATGACGATAAATGCGCTCTATCTTTATAACATAGTGACAAGACGGAGTCAAACATATTTTTTGCCAGTCAGCAAAAAACTCTCAAAATCGTCTGAATTCTTTGAAATACTCTTAAAATCTCGATTTCAATTTTAAAATTGGAGGGACGTATGTCCAATACAATATTGAATAATTTTACCAGTACCGTACGAAAAGCGGTGGATGAATACCACATGATCGAGGAAGGGGATAAGATTGCGGTGGGGATCTCCGGAGGCAAGGATTCCATGCTGTTGCTGGCCTCTCTTCATCACCTGTCGACCTTTTATCCTTATCATTTCGAGGTGGAAGCGGTCACCATCGATCTGGGGTTTGACGGAATGGACTTTACACCAGTGAAAGAGTACTGCGATAAACTGGGGATCCGATATGTTCTTGAAAAAACAGATATCCGGGAGATCGTATTTGATATTCGGAAAGAAGACAACCCATGTGCCCTGTGCGCCAAGATGAGGCGAGGCGCGCTGAATAACATCATCAACACCCACGGATTTACGAAACTGGCCCTGGGACATCATTTTGATGATGCTGTGGAGACTTTTATGCTGTCTCTGGTATTTGAGGGCAGACTGACATGCTTCCGACCGGTGACCTATATGGATCGGTCCGGGGTGACACAGATCCGTCCTCTCATCTATGCCGGGGAGCAGCGGGTCGCCAACGTGGCAAAGGCGCTGGAACTCCCTATTGTAGAGAATCCCTGTCCCATGGATAAGAGCAGCAAACGGTATGAGATCAAAAACATGCTCAGGGAAATGAGCAAGGATTATCCGGATCTCAAGACCAAGGTGTTCGGCGCGCTGCAGCGCTATCCCATGCCGGGCTGGGAACCGGACCGGAACAGAAGGGAATATGAATGAAAAAACTCTGCCATCGGCAGAGTTTTTCTGTTATTCAATCGGTTTTCCGTCTATGGTACCGGTGGTCTCCACCGCCTTGGCCGCCTGCTGCGATATCTCCGCTTCTTTTTTTAAGTGGCGGACGGTGCGGGACAGACTGGCGATGAGGATCAGATCTGTGATTCCGTCCACGATCAGGACGACGCCCATCAGGATCATCAGGGCTTTAGTCGCTCCCATGGGAGACAGAAGAATCCATGTTCCGAGACCCAGTGTAATGATGGAAGAGACCAGTGCATAAATCCAGAGACGGGCCCTGGCGCGGGCCAGATGGAACGATGCCTGAAGATCAATGATCCCGTGCAGCAGGACCACAATGGCGATCACATACTGCATGTACTGAATTGCCGATAGCGGTCGCACGGCCATCCAGAGACCGGCGGCAAAGCAGAGGATGCCGGCAAGCAGACCGCCCCATGTGCTTAGGACGCGCTCCGCTTTTGCAATAATAAAGGAAAGAATATAGAAAGCACCGATCAATGCCAGAAGGATGCCGGCGAAACGGCAGATCACAGCGGCAGCTTCCACTCCGTAGAACAGAAACAGGATCCCGCAGCCAATGGTAACGACGGCAATGAGAATGGCGCTGATCCGTTTTTGATCCAGAAAAGCATTCATGAAAAACACTCCATTCTTAAAGATAGGAACAGTCTAACACCGAAGAGATGACTTCTCAAGCGAAAACCACAACCTTCTGCACTGTTCTTAGGGGAGTATCACTATGGAAATTTCAAAATCCGCATGCTATAATCGTTACATATCTTGTAAAGACATACGAGAA
>CAJOQP010000170.1 GCA_905236515.1 uncultured Oscillospiraceae bacterium
GCCAGCTGACGTCCATCGTTATACAGAATGGAGATAATGGAAGCAAGTCCTCCCGCAGCATCCAGATCCGTCAGAGAGAACAGCAGCTGTGCCATCGCGCCAAACAGGATCGGAACAAGCAGCAGTGCTATGATCCGTCCGGTGAGCGGGGTGTTTCGATAATGCATCAGCAGATAGGACACTACAAAAAGGCACGGCGGGAACAGATAGAAGCCCCATCCGGTCAATCCGCCAATGAGGGTACGGATCCATTCCACCAGGATCGCTTCAATATGAAAATATCCCAATGCAGAGATCAGCGCCAGCAGCAGGCAGACGATCCCGGCGATTACGCGGTTGTTGCTCTGTGCGTTTTTCGCATGATCAGAATGACTTCCGCCTCGTGTGGTCTTTCGAGGTGCAGAGGAGGCCGAAGTCTTCTTTTTCGCTGCAGCGGAAGTGTTTTTCTTCCCGCCTTTACCGTTACTTCTCTGTGTAGTGGTATTCTTTTTTGATGTAGTTTTTTTCTTAGCAGCGTTATTCGCCATATATCAATCAAATCCCTTTCTGTTTTCAGAAAATGAACGTGAGCAACAGGGTCACCACTCCTATTACCCAACAGTAATATGCAAAGTTTCCGTACTGCTCCGATTCGACAATCTGTTTCATCAAACGAAGCGATAAGATCCCGAACACGATCGCACAAACCATTGCAAAAAGAGCACCCGGGACTTCTCCCAATGAGATACCTCGGGATATCCCCATGGCCAGATCAACGATCACGATTCCGATCAAAGCGGGAATCGATAGCATGTAAGTAAAATGAAGGGAACGTTCCCGACGGAGTCCGCAGGCAGTAGACGCTCCATATGCCGCTGCGACCCTGGATATTCCGGGAACGATGGCTGCACACTGGCAGAGGCCCACAAGGATTGCTCTTCGAAAAGGTAATGTGCCTTCGGAATATTTTCCTTCTTTCATCTGGTCCGTTGCATAGATAAGGATACCGTTCAGCAACAGCATTACGGATACGAAGGCAGTCTTCACAGCCAGCGAGCTGAACATGGAATAAAACATTGCCGCAATGATCATTGGAATACTTGCAAACGCGATCATGGCAAAAAGGCGGACCTTGGGATATTGCTTCTGTTCCGTCTGCTGATACTGCTGCATCCGGTTTAGCATCAGTTGCTGACGCATGTTATTCAATTCAGAACGATACACGAATATGATAGCGATCAGGGTACCGGCATGAAGCAGCGCATGGAGGAAATAATAATCTCCATTCGTGGTGACACCAAACAGATGCTGCAGAACTGCCAGATGTCCGGAACCGGACACCGGCATGAACTCCGAAACACCCTGAACAATACCAAGCAGAATGGCATTCCAGATACTCATAATGATCTCCTACGGTTTCTCATCGCAGAAAACTGCATGCGAGAAAATAATATAAGTATTATGTAACCCTTCAATTTTTCGATTGTACCATATATAAAAAGAAATCACAAGTATTCGAAACACATTATCCTGTGTTAGAACAGCAGTCAATGATGGGATAAAAACAAAATATTGTTTTATTATATTCTGCAACAGCATGTTGAACAGACACAGGGAAACGAATATAATAAAAGCAGTTAAATCTACAACCCTTAACAGGCAAACGGAAAAGGAAGTTTTATATGAGACGTGAGATATTTACAACAACATTGTTTCTGGCAATCTGTATTCTGACCACGATCTCCGCCCTGCTTGGTTTTATCGGTGGAACCATTGATGTCATCAGTGTACTGCTTGCCATCGCCTTCTGGATGCTTTACAGCAGTGCAAAGAACGGAAAAGAGCTTTCCGGCTTTGGTCTTGGAATCGGTACGATGAAAGCGATGTGGATCATTGGATGGATTATCGCTGGTGTTTTCGCAGTTGCCGGTGTCCTGGTGATGTTTGTCCCCAGTTCCGTTGTTTCTACTGCAGTGGATTCCTCCATTGTTATCGCCGGTCCTGATTCGGAGGAAATCATGGATGCTGTCCTGGAATTCTTCGGCCAGTACGGCATGATCTGGCTTGGTGTTGGTCTCCTCCTGTTGGCACTGCTGATCGCTGTAGTCAACATCATGTATACCCGTCGTTTCTACCAGTTTGGCGGATCACTCCGTGACTGCATGGGCAAACCAGAATGGTTCCCTGAAGAGACAGAACCTTTAAGAAAATGGATGATGGTGCTGGGCATTCTGGCCTGTATCGGAATCCTGGGATATGCGCTGGATGACCAATCTTCTCTGCAGACCGTCTGCCGTGGCGTAAGCATGATACTGGGTTCCGTCTGGATCAAGAATCTCAATGATTATCGTCTGGAAGAGCCTATCATCGAAAACCCGCATTCCAACGAAGGCTCCTGGTATTCCTGATTATCTGCCGCCGGCGGTTGCCGGCGGTTTTCTTTTTTATCGGTTTTCTGGAAAAATCATGTTGAATATGATTACGTCCATGATATAATATTTAAAATTTTAAATGTTTTTAGGAGGCATACGCTTTGAAAACACGTGTCATCTCTGCAGTGATACTGATCATTGTCGCTGTAGCTTGCTTTGTTATTTCACCGTATACCCGTCTGCTCATACTTCTGGCCGCTGCAGTGGTCAGCATTCGCGAAGTATCCAATGTTTTTTCCAAACTGGATATGCGCAGTGCCGAGTGGGTCCTGTACTGTTTCGTTATCGGAACCGCTCTTCTTGGCGTTCTCAGTGTAAACTTTTATATTTCTCCGGTCTTCTATATTGCCTGGGCATTTTTTGCGATGTTCCTCAGCATGTTTGAAGGCATCCGCAGTGAAAGGATCCGGGGCAAGGGCGCCATGGCCAACACCAGCATTCTTATGTATCCCCTCTTCCCCTATGCACTGATCATGGTGATCTCTGTATCTCACGGATGGCAGCCTGTGATCATCATTGCCTGTGCAGCGACCTGGCTTTGTGACACTTTCGCGCTTCTAGGCGGAAAATGGTGGGGTTCTCACAAGATTGCACCATACACCAGTCCCAACAAGACGATCGAAGGCTGTCTCACAGGAGCGGCATCTTCCATTATTGCCGGTCTTCTGGCTACTCTGATCCTGAAACTCCTCGGATTCACGGTTCCTGTGGGAGTCAGTATACTGGTCGCACTGGTAGCCTCTACCATGGGGCAGGTAGGCGATCTTGCAGCTTCCCTTCTCAAGCGTACAGCGGGAATCAAGGATTATTCCAATCTGATCCCCGGTCACGGTGGAGCGATGGACCGGCTGGACAGTCTCCTGTTCTCCATTCCTACTTCCTGGTTCATGCTCTATCTCTTTAAAATCATTTGATCTTAGTTCATTACATGAGGGGGACACAACATCATGGATGATTACAAAAAACTTCTTTTCATCATCAATCCGGTTTCCGGCCGAAAAAAAGGGCTTCCCTATGTGACGGATATCATCCGTATCTTCTATGAATACGGCTATCTGACCACAACGATGCTGACCACCGAGCGAGGCGACGCCACCAAATACACCATCGAATACGGAACTGATTTTGACATCATCGTCTGCCTGGGCGGAGACGGTACACTGAACGAAGTTTGCACCGGACTCGGCAAAGCCGGTATTCACATTCCCGTAGGGTATATCCCGGCCGGCAGCACCAACGATTTTGCAGAGTGCCACGAACTGTCCACGAAAGTACTTGAAGCGGCCGTCAACATCATGGAGAAGGAAAGCCACGCCAGTGATCTCGGCAAGCTTCATGACGGCTATTTTACCTATGTTGCAGCAGTCGGAGCTCTTGCCTCACTTTCCTACAGCACTTCTCAGAAGATGAAAAACAAGTTTGGTCATGCCGCATATTTCACCGGTGCTCTCCCCGTGATCATGAAACTGCGCACCACATATCTGAAAGTAACAGATGATGAGGGCAATGTGTATGAAGGAGATTATATTTACGGTTCCGCTCTGAACTCAACTTCTCTTGCCGGCACTTTTGATATTCCCAAAGAGTACGTGGATACCGCCGATGGTATTTTTGAAGTATTTCTTGTCAAGAAGCCGAAAAACATTAAAGATTTCTACGATATCGTTACCGGTATGTTCAGTCAGAACTATGACAAAACTGACAGTATTCAGTTTTTCCGCAGCAAGAGTCTCCACATCGAGACCGGAGAGGATGAGACTGACTGGACACTGGACGGCGAACACTATAAAGCGCCTCCTGTCTTTGACATTGAAAATATGCATCAATTTATTTCCATCAAGGGTTAAGTTTCCTATTAATAATCACGAAATTGAAAATCGTCCTGAAAATCCGGAAGGATTCTCAGGGCGATTCTGTTTACAAAGAATTCTTCCCGTGTTAGTATTTTCGAAAATCAAAATCGAAACAGGTGACAAATCGTGGAAGAACAAGGTTCCAGCAGACTGCTGATGTTCGAGCAGCAGTCCATCGGAAAACTAATGCTTAAATTCTCACTGCCGGCGATCATCTCCATGGTCGTTAACAGTATCTACAATATCGTCGATCAGATCTTTATCGGATGGGGCGTTGGTTATCTCGGCAATGCAGCAACCAATGTCGCATTTCCCATGATGACCGTTGCCATGGCTCTGAGCACCTTGATCTGTGACGGCTGTGTGGCTTTCTTTTCACTGAAATTAGGCGAAAAACGCTATGATGAAGCTGCACGCACCATGGGAAACGGTGTCATGATCGCCACGGTCACCGGTCTGATCATGTTTCTTCTGGGCGAGGCCTTTCTCAGCCCGCTGCTGAAACTCTGTGGCGCAACAGAGAACGTATTCCCATATGCAGTGGATTACGTATCCATCACTCTGATCGGCTTCCCCCTTGTCTTTATAGCCATGACGATCTCATCGCTGATACGTGCGGAAGGCAATCCGCGGTATGCCATGATCTGCATGCTGGCCGGCTGCATCACCAACATCATACTGGATGCGCTGTTTGTTCTCGTACTCGGCTGGGGTGTAAAGGGCGCTGCCTGGGCGACAGTCATCGGCCAGTTCCTGAACTTTATCCTGTGCATTGCCTATATCCCCCGTTTCCGCGACATTCAGTTCCGGCTTGAGAACATGAAACCGAAAAAGAGTGTACTGGGCGCATTTCTTCCTCTTGGAATCTCCAGCCTGTTTACTCAGATGTCTTTCGCCATTCTGCAGGTCTGCATGAACAACCAGCTGGTAAAATACGGTGCCTTGAGCATTTACGGGCCGGACATTCCTCTGGCCGCCTTCGGTATCGTGATGAAAGTCAACTCCATCATCATCAGCGTCCTGGTGGGAATCAGCGTTGGAAGCCAGCCGATCGTTGGCTATAACTACGGTGCGAGAAACTTCGGCCGTGTCAAGAAAACATATCTCCGCACCATTTTGGTGGGAAGTATCGTCGCGATCCTTGGATGGTCCTGTTTCCAGCTCTTCCCGCAGAACATCGTTAATGTTTTCGGGCAGGAATCCGAACTGTACAATGAGTTTGCTGTAAAGTGCTTCCGGCGTTTTCTGTTCACCGTCTGTCTTGCAGGTGTCACAGTACCTACCGGAATCTTCTTCCAGTCCATTGGCAAACCGGTTATTGCGATGATATCCTCCATGCTCCGTCCGCTGGTCTTCTTTATTCCTTCGTTATACTTCTTTACCAGCCGTTTGGGCATTGACGGAGCGCTTCTGGCAGGTCCCTTCTCCGATCTGCTTGCTTTCCTGCTGGTCGCTACACTGGCCATCATTGAAATGCGAAAGCTTACTTCAGCGGAACAAACCGTTCATAACGAATCATCTTAACAGATGTGTACCCTCTTTACTGGACAACCAGTAAGGAGGTTTTTTTATGCCGGATATACGTACTTCAGTTTTTATTGGCATAAATAAGAAAATTTGCTATATTAAAGAAAAAGATACTCGCATAAAACGTTCTGAAGCATGCTTCAGAGAAAGGAACGAAAATGGATAGAAATCGACCTCAAGGACGTGAAAAACATGTCACTGAGAACGGAACCGGTGTTTATAAAAAGGACCAGGTCCATACATCCGGTCCCGTAGGAAGTGGTCATGGTCCCGGGACTTCTGATCTTGGAACCGGTTCCAGCGAGAGTTCCGGAAGAAAGTCCGGTGTCCGTTCGGTCACCCGCAGTCCCATTTCTATTATCCTGATTCTTGCGATGCTCCTGTTCGGCGGCGGTAGCGGATTATTCAATTCCGGCCTTCTCGGCGGAGGTTCCTCCGGCGGTGGAACGCCCTCCTCCCTGATCTCATCTCTCAGCGGAGGATCCAGCAGTTCGGCCGGTTGGAAAAAGACCTCAAACGTTGGCAAACTGGACACGAGCGTCGCGGAGGGCTCCCGCGCGAAACGGACAAAGATCATTGGAAACGGTCAGGACACCGTTACCATCATGATCTATATGTGCGGAACGGATCTGGAGTCCAAAAACGGAATGGCCACCTCCGATCTGATGGAAATGGTCAATGCCAAACATACGGACAAGCTTAACATCATCGTCTATACCGGAGGCTGCTCCAAATGGAACAACAAGATCATCAGCAGCACAAAGAATCAGGTATATCAGGTCGCTGACGGCGGACTCCGCTGCCTCGTGGCCGATGCCGGCTCCGGGGCGATGACGGATCCTTCCAATCTTGCCTGGTTTATTCAGTACTGTGCTAAGAACTTCCCTGCAAACCGAAATGATCTCATCTTCTGGGATCACGGTTCCGGCTCCGTTCTTGGTTACGGATATGATGAAAAAAACAAACGTGCCGGCTCCATGACGCTGGCAGGGATCAATGAAGCGCTGAAAGCAGGCGGAGTCACATTCGACTTCATCGGCTTTGACGCTTGTCTGATGGCAACAGCTGAGACCGCATTAATGCTGAACAACTATGCGGATTATCTTATCGGGTCTGAGGAAACGGAACCCGGTGTCGGCTGGTACTATACGAACTGGGTCACCGATTTCTCCAACAACACTTCCATGTCCACCGTAGAATTGGGCAAGGAAATCGCAGATGAATTTGTCCGGGAATGTGCCAACCGCTGCCCGGGACAGCTTACCACGCTGTCGGTCATCGATCTGGCGGAGTTTTCCACCACGGTTCCTTCCAAGCTGACTTCATTCTCCAATTCAGTCAGCAGCAAAATCCTCAACAAGCAGTACAATGATGTCTCTACTGCCCGAAGCCAGTCCCGTGAGTTTGCCACCAGCAACCGCATCGATCAGATCGATCTGGTAAATCTTGCGTACAATATGAATTCCGATGAGGGCAATGCACTTGCCAAAGCAATACTCGGTGCAGTGAAATACAACAGGACATCGTCCAATATGACCAATGCATACGGTGTATCCATTTATTTCCCGTACCGCAGTGCACGGCAGGTCGATTCCGCAGTTAAAACATACAACGCCATCGGAATGGATGCCAGTTACTCCAAGGCGATCCAGGAATTTGCCAGCATGGAGATCTCCGGTCAGGCAGCTACCGGTGGTACATCCAGTCCGCTTGGAATACTCCTCGGAGGTCCCAGTGGGTATACAAACTACGGCGGAAGCTCTTCCGCCATCGGTGCTGAGGACATCGCCAATCTGCTTGGGGCATTTCTCGGCGGAGGCAGTTCCATCAGTGGACTGAACAGCGGTAATACCGGATTCTTTACGGGCCGCTCCATGTCCACGGAAGACACTGCCGACTACATTGCAGATAATCTGTTCGATCCAAGTGCCCTGGTTTGGTCCACCAATGAAGACGGCGATCCCGTCATTGCACTTTCGGAAGATCAGTGGAATCTGGTGGAAACGCTGGATGTCAACATGTTTTACGATGACGGCGAAGGTTATATCGACCTCGGATACGATAACACCTTTGAATTTGACAGCAACAATGATCTTCTCGGTACCACAGATCGCACATGGCTGTCTATCAACGGCCATCCGGTCGCCTATTATCATGATTATACCGAAACCAGCGGTGCCGCTCCGGTCACCGTCGGTCATGTTCCTGCCAAGCTCAACGGAACACGTGTGGACCTCATCATCATTTTCGATGAGGACAATCCCAACGGATATATAAGCGGCGCCCGTGAGATCTATGAAGACGAAGAGATCCAGGCGATCCCCAAGAACCTGGTTTCCATCAATCCTGGTGATGAACTGGTATTTCTCTGTGACTACTATTCCTATGAAGGAGAATATCAGGCCAGCTATCAGCTGGGTGAAGCACTCACGGTAACGGAAAACATGGAGATCTCCAATACTGATGTCGGAGACGGTCCGGTCCGTGTCTCCTATCGCTTCACGGACATCTATCAGCAGCATTACTGGACACCGACAATCGACGGCTGAAAACAGAACAATTAAAAACATAAAACGGATCCCTGATTCCAATCAAATTGAACTCAGGGATCCGTTCTTCATGTTCGATTTCAGATACGGTAGTCGGTATCATTATAGAGAGCCAGCACGCCTTTATAGGTCATGTAGCAGTCGAATTTGGAAACCACTTCGTATGGTGCATGCATGGAGAGCACCGGAACGCCGGCATCGATGGTATCAATGTTTCGGTTCGCCATGTATTTTGCAATGGTACCGCCGCCGCCTTTATCCACTTTACCCATTTCACTGAGCTGCCAGATCACGTTCTCCCGATCAAAGGTACGTCTCAGATACGCAACGATCTCTGCGGATGCGTCGCTGGTACCTGACTTGCCACGGGCACCGGTGAATTTGCAGATACCCATCCCGTAATTGATACGGGCATCATTGCTCTTTTCAAAAGCATCCGGATACAGCGGATCGAAAGCTGCAGTAACATCTGCAGACAGGCAGAAGCTTTTGGCGAAACAATGACGCAGATCTACATTCTGTCCGGCACAGAGCTCCGCCATAAAGTATTCAAATGCTGCGCTCTGCATGCCGGTTACGCCATCAGAACCGATCTCTTCCTTGTCCGCAAGGATGCAGACACAGGTCCGTGCAGGAATCCCTTCGAGATCCAGCAGTGCCTTCAGTTCCGCATAAGCACATACGCGGTCGTCATGACCGTATCCTCCGATCAGCGAACGGTCAAATCCGATCTCATCTACCGGGAAGGCAGGAACAGCTGCCAGTTCTGCAGACATAAAATCTTCTTCCGTTATACCGTACTGATCGTGAAGGATACTCATTACAGCAAGTTTCACACGATCAGAACCGTCATCATCATAGGGAACGCTGCCAATAAGGATATTCAGGCCTTCACCGGTGATGCCTTCCGCCATTGTCTTTTTCATCTGATCCTGTGCCAGATGCGGAAGCAGATCTGTGATCACGAATTTCGGTTCTCCCGGTTCATGTCCAATAGCCACATGTACAAGATCACCGTTTTTCAGCACCACCGTCCCATGCAGCGCCAGAGGAATGGTGACCCACTGGTATTTTTTGATTCCGCCGTAATAATGAGTGCGGAAAAAAGCCATTTCATCGTTTTCATAAAGCGGGTGCTGTTTCAGATCCAGTCTCGGAGAATCCACATGCGCGCCGGCGATCACACACCCTTCCTCCAGAGATTTCTCTCCAATGACTGCAAGGATCAGGGATTTTCCACGATTATTATAGTACACCTTGCTTCCTGGCTGCAGCGCTTCTCCGGATTCATATTCTTTGAATCCATTTGTTTCCGCCAGATTGACAGCATAGCGTACGGCTTCCCGTTCCATTCTGGCTTTATTGAGGAAGTCCATATATCCTCTTGAATAATCTTCGATCTGAACCCGTTCCTCAACGCTGATACGGTCATACCCGTTTTTCTTCGCTGAAAACAGTTCATCTCTCAAACTGTTGTCTTTTTCAATTGCCATTTAAAGTACCTCCGAAAAATATGCAAGACAGGCTGCAGAAAACTGCTGTTCTGTCGAGTCATTATAAATAACCTTGTCGCAGTTGTTTATGAAGAACTCATCAGACTGCTGAGCATTCAGACGATCTTCCGCTGCCTGCTGACTTATATTATCCCTTTTCATGATGCGATTCAACCTGTTTTCCCGTGAAGACAGAACGCCCAGCACTGTATCACATTCCATTGCAAGACCGCTTTCGATCAAAGCAATGGCGTCCACCGCCGCCATCGTCTTTCCATCCATAACACATTGATTCAAGATCTTCTGCACCTGGTCACGAATATGACTGTGCGTGATCTCATTGAGGCGGGCCAGTGCATCCGGATCATGAAATACAATGGAAGCAAGGATCCGGCGGTCTACATGTCCGCCGTTCACAGCCTTGGGAAACGCCGTTTCCAGATCCCGGATCATCTCCTCATCATTGTTCAGCATTTCATGATAAAGCGCATCACAGTCAATGATCTCAGCGCCCTGTTCTTTCAGAAGATATAACGCGGTTGTTTTTCCGCAACCGGAACCCCCGGTGATGCCGATCACTTTCAAATCTTCGCGAAGGGCATTGTGTATTTCTTCCTCCCCGAGTGCCCCCTGTCGAAGGATCCGGTATGGAGCATGGGACAGATCGATGATTGTGGATTCCACACCTACTGAGCATTCTCCGCCATCCAGGATCCCCTCAATCTTTCCGTCAAAGTATCGTAGCACCTCACTGGCAGTTTGAGGGCTTTTCTCTCCGGAAGGATTGGCTGAAGGTGCCGCAAGCGGAAGCCGCGAGCATTTCAGCAGCTCCAGTGTCAGCGGATGATCCGGGCAGCGAAGTCCGACCGTTTCTCCGCCGGCTCGCACAAGGCTCGGGATCACATCCCGGGATTTCAGAATGATCGTCAGCGGCCCCGGCCAGAAGGACTCGGCCAGGGTGTATGCTGCAGCGGGAATCTTTACACAATACCGTTCCATTTCCTCCTTGCCGGATACCATCACCGACAAAGGCTTCACTTCCGGTCTCCCCTTGACTTCATAAATATTACGAACGGCTTCCTCGTTCAGAGCATTTGCAGCAAGTCCGTACACCGTTTCCGTAGGTACTCCCACCAATCCTCCGTTTTTGAGGATATCGATCATATCCGTATTGACTTCGTTATAAATGAGCGTCTTCATTGATTGACTTCCCCTGCCTGTCTGTTCAGTTCCTCTGCCTGATACTGAGCCGTCAATGCATCAATGATTCCATCCAGCCCGCCGTTAATGACCGTGTCGATATTGAAATTGCGGACCTCACCGTTGAGACGATGATCCGTAACACGGTTCTGCGGGAAGTTGTAGGTACGCACCCGGTCAGATCGATCCCCGGATCCGATTTGGCTCTTCCGTTCGGCAGCGATCTCATTCTTCTGCTTCTGCAATTCCTGCTCATACAGACGGGA
>CAJOQP010000171.1 GCA_905236515.1 uncultured Oscillospiraceae bacterium
CTCTTACCGGCTTTCCTGGCCTCATGTGCGAACACCGCACCGAACAGTCCGGCACCGACGACGAGATAATCTACATGTTCCATATTATTTCTCCTATATCTTGATCTTCTATGTCCTGAGCGGAGGAACCGCTCCGAATGGTTTACAGTTTTATCCCAGCAGCAGCCGGTTTTTGACCTGGCGGAGGAGATCCGTGGTAAAGGGTTCCTTCCACAGGAGCAGTACTGCCAGGTATCCGCCAAAGAACAGGCAGGCAGAGATCAGCAGTGTGACAAAGTAGCCCAGGCCCAGAATCTTCACCCACAGGGAAAGTACTGCGGCTGCCAGCAGTGCGGTAAGGATGGGCAGAACCGGCACCGACCGGAACATGGAGGACACTTCATCTTTCAGAGCCACATACTGCCAGATCAGAACCACCAGCTCCGCCATGACCGTTCCCATGGCTGCACCGGAGGCGTGAAAGCGTGGAATGAGCAGTGCATTGAGCGCCAGGTCCGTTACCGCACCGGCGATCTCGGAATAGAGCACCGTCTTTTCCTTCCCCGTCGGGACCAGGATCTGCAGGCCCAGGATGTTGGACAGCCCGATAAACACCAGGGTGGGCATGATGATCTGCATGGGACGGATACTGCCGCCGTACTGCTGTCCGGACAGGAAATAGATCCCCTCCCCGGCAAACAGGATAAAGTACAGTGTCAGCGGAAACGCGAAGAGGAAGACAAAACGGATCGCCTTGCGGGAGACTTCACGGAACTTGTCCATCATACCGTACTCCACATAATAGGCGGACCGCGGGAGCAGCACCGCCCCCAGACTGGTGACGATGCTCACCAGGATGTTCTTGATCTTCACTGCCGCATCGTAATAACCGGTATCCACCTTCGTGGTCATGAAACCCAGCATCACCACATCCAGATTGGTATAGATGGTGGTGGCTACGGACATGGCAAAGAAGATTCCCACTGCCTTGAAATGCTGGCGGAAATCGTAGCTGCCCACGGGGCGCATGGTGATGTACTTTCCGGCGTATGCGAGATTGACGAGATTGGAAGCATAGGCCGCAAACACGGCAATGCCGCCGTAGATGACATAGTCTTCCTTCTCACGGATGAGAAGGAACATGAATACCAGTGCCAGTGCCTTGAAGATCACTGAGCGGATGGTAATAAAGGTATACTCCTCCAGTCCCTTGTACATCCACTCCATTCCCACTGCATTGAGCAGAATCATGGAACTGACGACCAGGTACAGTGTCCGGTCCGACTGAAGACGGGGCACGGTGGCAATGGAGATGAAGAGCAGCACGTACATGACGGCGCTTATCACGAGATTGATGATCACCAGTTCCTGTACCGTGCGGGACAGTTCCATCTTGTTCTCTCTAACCTGGGCACAGGCCCGGATCCCGTAGGTGGGGATCCCCAGCTGGGAGATCATCAGAAAATACATGACGAAGGAGTTTGCAAAGCTGACCGCCCCGGTTCCCGCCGGTCCCAGCACGCGGGACACATAGGGAAATGTGATCAGCGGAAAAACAAGAGATGACATCGTCAGTATGGCATTCATCAGAAAGTTTTTCTTAATGGACTTTTGCTGTGCCAAAGGATGTCACCTCCTTCTTTGTATTCGTTTTCAGTTTTCAGGCGCACGGATGGGCTGCCCGGTATCGTTTGGACAGCAGTCTGGGGTTCCGCACGAACCGATTGATGTTCCAGCAGTCTTCGATAATGACCTTTACGAAGATCCAGGACACGATCACCATCTTTAAGAACGGTGCGTCTCCGATGGTCTCATAGAACCGGCAGGAGAAGAATGCGAACAGCAGATCGTTAAAGAGATATCCGTAAAGGAACAGGCGGAAATCAAATTTGCCGTTTTTCGGTTTCCGCTCCGCTTTGCGATAGGTCCGGCCGTAGAACCAGGCCATCAGTCCCGTCAGCGGGATCACACCCCAGATATTGAAATCATAGAGGATGGGATAGAACATGGTATATACGTTGCCGATCTCGATCTTATTGCGGCTGAAGGCAAACTTGTTGATGTTTCCGAAGCGCAGGTGCTCCACATGGAACAGTTTTCCCATGTAGTTCCAGAAAGTCCGGAAAGTCTGCGCGCCGATGATCTGATGACCGTAATCCGGTTTCTTATGCGTCAGATACGTATCCAGATTCACGATGGGTGCGCCGGCGTAGATAAAGCCGTATTTGAAATAATCCCGGTCGGAGTCGGTGCGTCCCATGAAGACCAGAAGGACGATGGACGCGATGACCACGACGATGAGAAGGATCACGATCCATTTCAGAAGTCTCGGGTCTCCCCTTCGAATCCGTCCGTTGCGGCATTCCAGGATATAGAACATGATGAGTGCCATGGTCATCACACGGAGCAGCGGACTTCTGGATCCGTTCATGACGATGAGGACACACATCAGTCCCACCGCGATGAGATGAGACAGTTTGATCTTCCGCACAGCGGAGAAGTTATAGACCAGCACATACAGCATGATGAACGCGCCGGCATTGGTGATGGGGTTCCCGAGCCGGTAGATCATGGGAAGTCCCACGCCAAGACGCTCATACAGTTTCGGCATGAACTTGGACAGCTTGTCGTAGAGGTTGATGCGTTCCGTCATGGATTTGGGGAACACATCATAGGCTACCATGAGATCCTTCAAATATTTATAGAAGGTGTAGACTGTGACGATCTCCACAAGGATCAGCAGCCATACCCAGAATTCCGGCACATCGATAGCCTGCGGTTTCTCCCGGGGTCCGGACAGAAAACTTCCGGGTGCCGGCCCCTCCGGCCGGATCTGTTTGCGCTGAACGAGCCACATTACAAAGGTGAAAGTGGCAAATCCCAGGCTCAGCACGCCCACGGTCACGGGGTGCAGAATCACATGGAAAGCCTCCTGACCCGCCGCGACCACGATCTCCGAGGCCAGAAAGACCAGACAGAAGATGGGTCCGGGGCTCAGGTAATCTCCCCTGCTGATCTGGAAGTTCAGCAGGAAGAACACCACTGTGATTGTAATGAGCAGATAGATCATGGGTTTATTCGAGGATCGCCGCAGCCGCCTTGATGGCAGCCTCGGCATACTCTCCTTTACGTAGTTTTCCGGAGAGACGCTGTACGTTGTCGCACAGAGCGTCATACTCCTCTTTGGTCATATTCCGGAAGATCTCTTCCAGATCATTGAGGGAATCCACACAAAGTCCCACTCCGTGTTCCCGTACGAAGCCGGCCTCCGCCGCTCCCGTCCAGATCACCACCGGAAGTCCGGAAGACAGATACAGGGAGAGCTTATGGGGATTGTTGTATCTCAGATACTGGCCGGACTGCCCGCGGCAACCGTCCAGACTGTCGCCGTCCCATACAAGTCCGAAACCGCGGGTCAGCTTTGACGGGATCTCATCCACGCCGAAGGAGCCATGGTAATGGATGTTGGGATACTGGCGCATCAGTTCATCAAAGTTCGGTCCGTACAGCTGGACCTGAACGCCGTTCAAGACCCCCAGCTGTCCGATATAGACGCATTTGTTGGTGTCCAGATTCCCGGCGATGGTGATGGAGGGTTCGAACTCTGGTCGTTCCCGTACTTCTCCCTCCTGAAGATAATCGAAGATCCCCAGTGTCACAATCTTCTCTTCCGGGAACCCGCACTGGACGAAGTACTCCTTCATCACATCATTGTGGACGATGAGCACATCCGCCAGTTCCATCATGGTATTGAATTCCTGACAGTAGTAATCGTTGTATCGGAAGGCGCGAAGTTTCTCCACATCATGGACAAAGGAGATGAACTTCACCCGTTTCTCTTCTTTCAGCTTACGCAGGCTCTTTTCTCTCGTCAGCTGCACATGGTGGAAGGGGTGCTGCATCAGCACAACGGCCCCATCAGGGATCTTTCTTGTTGCTCCGATCCAGTCCCCGAAGTATCCAACCTGCCGGATGGCTTTTGCCGGCTTCGTATCCTTCAGTGTGTTCATGTGGACCACTGCGGGACAGAATCCCAGCGTTTCCGCCACGGCCGCCACATCAGCGGTGGCCTTGCTGCCGGCATGATTAAACTGTCCTGCTTTTTCTACGATCTGATATCGTTCCATAACCGTTCCCTGCAGCAAGCCGGCAAGCCGCCTTGCTTCCTCGTGTATTTCATATCCCGCCTGCCGGAACCGTTCCGTGATCACCGTCCGGTCCACACGTTCCAGCGGAAGCTTCATCAGCTCATCTGCCCAGGTCTCCGGAGATTCCTGCAGCGACAGCAGCCGGAAATTATCCAGCAGCCCCGCTTTGGGCGATCCTTCCAGAGATGCCAGGACCGGGATCCCGGAGGCTTCTGCTTCCAGCGCCGCAATGGGCTGCCCCTCAAACGTGGAGGGAAACAGGAAGACATCCAGTGCCGACAGCCAGCCCGGGACATCCCGGGAAAGGCCTGCGAACAATACGTGATCCGCGATTCCAAGCTGACGGGCTTCCTCCTTCAGTTTTTCCTCGTCCTCTCCCTGTCCGATAAGTACCAGATGGGCATTGTCCTTCTGGTCCAGCACCTTCCGGAACACTTTCAGGGCGAAGGTCTGGTTCTTCTGATGATGAAGCCGTCCCACATTGCCGATGAGGAACTTCCCTTCCAGTCCGTACTGATCCCGGATCTGCTCCCGGCGTTCACCGTTATAGGCCAGCCGCTCCAGATCGATGGCGTTTCGCACCAGCACCACCTGATCCATCAGTTCGTCCCGATAGAACCATTCTGCCGCCGACTCGGAACATGCCCAGAAGTCCGTAGCATACCGATGGATGATCCGGCGGTTGAGTTCATGGACCTTTCCGCGAAGGGCACTGTCCATGTTGCGGGAGTTGTGGCTATGGATGATCCTCCGGCGGATGCCGTACCGTTTTGCGCAGATGAGATAGTCGATGTTGGCAAGACTGGAGACATTCACCCAGATAGCGTCATATTCTTTTGCATGTTTGCGGAAAAAGGCATGCAGTTCCCTCTCATACTGAGGGATGCTCTTGCTGCGGGCCGTAATATGAAAGGTTTTGCTTCCCGCCGCCAGGATCTCCTCCTCATAGGCGATGGGCTCATGAGAGTTGCAGAGAAAATCCCACTGCATGGCAGTGCGGTCGATGGCGCGGAAGTTATTCATGAGAAAAGCTTCCACTCCGCCGCTGTTTTCCGTCATTCCAAATACTAAAATTTTAGTCATAACTGAGTTATTCTATCACAGATCCGTCCCGGTTTCCACCGGGAATCGCAATCATTTCCGAATCAGCGTGCCTGCCGTACTTTTACAGCAGCATAGGCCACCTGCAGCTGGTTGTTCTTCAGAGCAGAGAGCACCACACGGTTGGCCTTCCCCATTTCGCTCCTGTCATAGTGTTTCAGTGCATCCTGGATCAGTTCTTCCCGGAGCACTCCGTCCAGAACGGGACGTCCCTCGATAAAGGAGACACCGGGACGGAAGATGTAATTGACCATCATGATAAGAAGATTGATACAGCAGCAGTTGTAGAAAGCCTTCTGGATATCCTCCGGTTCCCAGGCCACATCCTGACGGATGGCTTCCAGCGCATTGCGGAAATGATGGAGCGCCGCCTGATTGATCTTGGCGGAGGAGGATGGATAAATGTAATAGGTATACATGATCTCCGGCAGTTTTGTGACGCGTCTGGCGTTCTGCAGGACCCGCACCAGAAACTCCGTATCTTCCGCATGAGACAGATCCGGGTTGAAGGTCAGGTGATTGTCCTGGAGGAACTCGCGGCGGTAGATCTTACCCCATACGGCACCGTACTGATTGGGCCGGCACAGCATGGTGTGCAGGACCTGCTCGGCAGTATGGAGATCCTCGGTCCGGATTTCTTCCCGGTTCCCGCTGATGATCTTGGAAAAATCTCCGTACCCGTAGTCGGCTTTGCACTCCTCCATCTTCTTCAGATTGTTCTTCAGTGCATCCGCATCCAGTTCATCGTCCGCATCGCAGAACACCACCCATTTCCCGGTGGCTTTGACGATCCCGGCATTCCGTGCGCCGGAAACTCCGGTATTGCTCTGACGGATCACCTGAAGGGACGGCATCTGCTTCCCCATCTCCTCCAGCACCTTGGGGGTCTCATCCGTAGAACCGTCGTCGATGACGAGGATCTCAAAGGAATCTCCCAGGGCAAACACGCGCTGAAGGCATCGCCGCAGGGGAGATGCCTCACAGTTATATACCGGTATGATTACAGTACATTCTTTCATTTCGTTCTCTCTCAGAAACTCGCGTCATATTTCCGGTGAAGGAATTTGGCGCCTAAAAATGCCTTTACTTTTCTCGGCCAGTCGATCCTGCCGAAATACATGTACGGGATGGGGTGGATCTCCTCCCGCTTCAGTTCCCCGGTGGCTACCAGACGATCCAGATAGACGTTCCACA
>CAJOQP010000172.1 GCA_905236515.1 uncultured Oscillospiraceae bacterium
CGGGTCATGTCCCCCTGCACCGTATGATCACAGGTCCCGGAAACGGCCAGTTTGCCGCATTTGGTGCAGATGGTATAGCGTTTGAGATCCGAAGCGGACTCAAAGGAGGTGCTTCCGGTCTGTCCCCGTGACATGATGGCGCGCCAGATGGACTTCACATATCCGCTGCTTCCCTGGGGAGCGTTGTTGTCATATCCGCCCCAGATGCCGCAGCAGAGACTGGGAGAGAATCCCACGAACCAGAGATCCCGGGAGCTGTCGGTGGTGCCGCTCTTGCCGGCGATATCCGTTCCGGAGAACTGAGCCGGTGTGCCGGTACCTCTGGTGATCACATCCTCCATGGCAGAGCGGAGCAGTTCCGCTGTGCTCTTCTGGATGACCCTCCGGTTCTCCTGTTTCGGTTTCATGATCACATTGCCGTTGCGGTCCAGAACTTCCGTATAGTAGATGGGGCTCAGATACACGCCGCCGTTGGCGATGGCATTATACGCCGCCGTCATCTCTAGGGGCGTGACGCCCCCGGCGATGCCGCCCAGTGCCAGAGCCTCCACCTTGTCGTTTTCTGTCAGATGATTCAGGCCGAAGCTCTTCAGGTAGTTCCAGGTGGTATCCACTCCGACGGACTGGATGCATCTCACGGCGCAGATATTATAGGAATGAACGATGGCGTCCCGGACGGTGGTACGTCCGCTGTAACTGCCATCGGCGTTTTTCAGTGCAGTACCGTTGGAGTAAGTCATGGGAGCGTTGTCGTATACCGTTCCCAGCGTTGCTTTTCCGGTATCCAGTGCCGCCGCATATTCTCCGATGACCTTGATGGTGGATCCCGGCTGACGGAGGCTGTTGGTGGCACGGTTCATCACCAGACTTGCGGTTTTCTCTCCTCTGCCACCCACCAGTGCTTTTACTTCTCCGGTGGACGGCTCCATCACGACTGCCGCCGCCTGTACACCTTCTCCGTACCAGCTGTCCCGATTCACTTCTTCCTCCGCGATCTTCTGGAGAGAAGAGTTCTGGGTGGAACGGATCGTCAATCCGCCCCGGTAGAGATACAGCCAGGCATCCTGCTCAGAGTACCCTAGGTTTTTCTGGAGATCCGTTGCAACCTGATTGACCAGAGCATCCTCATAATAGGACAGAACATCCATCTGCGAGGTGGTGGCGTTGGCGCTGATGCGGGAATATACGTCATCCGCCAGTGCCGCATTGCACTGTTCCTGGGTAATGAAGCCCTGCTCCACCATATTGGACAGCACATACTGATAACGGTTCCGGTTGTTTTCGGGATTGGTCAGAGGATTCCGGTTGGTGGGACTCTGGATCACCGCTGCCAGAACGGCGCATTCCGACAGGGACAGTTCCGAGACATCCTTGCCGTAATACCCTTTGGCGGCTGTTTCCACGCCCCAGCACCCGTTCCCCATGTTGATGGAGTTCAGGTAGTTTTCCAGGATCCACTGCTTGGTGACTTTATGCTCCAGGCGGAGCGCCAGATATTGTTCCTGGATCTTACGCTGGATCTTATCGAAGATGGTCTTCTCCTGTGTCCAGCCGGTAAGGAGATTGTTCTTCACCAGCTGCTGTGTAATGGTGCTGGCACCCTGAGATGCGCTGAAGGAGGAGATGTTTTTCGTCAGCGCACGGACGATGCCCCGCACGTCGACACCGTGATGATGGTAAAACCGTTCGTCCTCGATGGCGATGACTGCTCTCTCCAGATCATCCGGGATCTGCTCCAGCGAAACGTAAATGCGGTTGGACTCCCCGCCCTGGAGCTTCTGGATCTCCCCGCCGTCCTCATCCAGTACCGTAGTGAAATACTCGTTGGGAGACACATCCTCCAGATCCAGACTGGGAGCCCGTATGATGCAGATCAGGGCGAACAGAAGCATCAGCACCACGAGGATCACCATCGTGCTGAGGATGCCGTATAGGATCTTCTTTCCGGTTCCGGAAGATCTCCACTGGTTCATGTACTTTTCCAATCCTGCTCTCCTGCTCTTTCTGCCCTTGATCCGGGCGTCTCCGTCGGGTCGAACTGACCCTTTTCAATTACCTTGGATACAATTTATTTATAGCAAAAACCGTTTCTGAGGATATTTCGTTTTTGTGAACAATGCATGTCGGTTTCATGAATAATATACCGTCTTGCTTTCCAGTTTTTTCACCTCAGATTTACACGGAAACATCCTCCTATATGAAAAGACGGAACAAAACGCTCCGTCTTTCAAAAAGCCGTCCCACTGAAACAGTGGGACGGCTCCTTATCCTGCTGTGGTGTTTTGCCGTACCGGCTTCATTTACCCGTCACGGCATCCTTTGCCTTCTTGATGGTAAGCTTCGCAACGCGTTTGGCGTAGTTTCCGAGGATGGGTGGAATCTTCTTCTCGGAAACGATCATATTGCTGCACTCGGGGTGCTCGCGGAACAGGTGGATCGCGTCAAACTCGCACTTGGTGGTGCAGATGCCGCATCCGATGCACTTGTTCTCGTCCACGATGGAGGCTCCGCAGCCATCTTGAACTCTACTCCCAAGTCCTTGAGCACTTCGATCTCCGCGTTGAGAACATCTTTCTCCAGTCGGAAATTGGGAACACCGGTGACCAGCATGCCGCCGGGAACCGGATTCTTGTCGAACACGGTAACGTTGACAAAGCCTGCTAATGCAAGGTAGTATGCGCAGGACATACCGGCAAGGCCGGCTCCGATGATGGCGATCTTCTGTTCAAAGTTGCCCTGGATCTTTGCCTTGACAACGGGCGGTACATAACGGGTCTCGCTCTCTAGATCCAGTTTCGCCACGAATTTCTTGACTTCATCGATGGCAACGACCCGTTCAGCATCCTGCCGTTGCCTTCACTGCAGATTGACAGCACGCGCTTCATAATCGGATAGGGGAAGTTTTTAAGCTTCCCCTTCCACACCACCGTACGTACCGTTCGGTATACGGCGGTTCACAAGTTTTCCCGAACCATCTGGTACTGGCTCAGCAGGGACGGATATCCCGCCCGGGCCAGTCTTTCTTTTGTTATGACTGTGGAAAGAATTCTCGCCGCTCTCCACGTCCCTTTTCTACAGTTCGCTATCTCTCGGATTCTCCATTCTTCCACGTGCAGCTTTCTCAGCATCCTGTATCGGGTTCTCACCCGTTTCCATTGCTTCCATATCACTGCACGTACCCGTCTTCTCATCCATTCGTCGGTTTTCTGAAGAAGTTGCTTCATGTCTGCCATCCGGAAGTAGTTCACCCATCCTCGTACATACTCGGTGAGTTTCTTCTTACGTTCCTCATTACTATATTTGTTTCCTCTGACAGTCATTTCCCTTATCTTGTTCTTCATTTTGTTTACTGACTTGGGATGCACTCTCAGCCTGCATTTTCCTTTGTGCCGGTAAAACCCATAGCCGAGATATTTGACCTTGCTGACGTGCGCTACTGTAGATTTCTCAAGATTGACCTTCAGGAACAACTTGTTTGTGATGTATGGTACGATGTTCCGCATCGTCCGCTCTGCTGCCTTTCTGGACTTGCAGAAAATGATGCAGTCGTCCGCATACCGCACGAACTTGTGCCCCCGTCGTTCCAGTTCCTTGTCCAGCTCGTTCAGCATGATGTTTCCAAGCAGTGGACTAAGAGGTCCTCCCTGAGGCACTCCCTCTTCCGTGCTTTGAAATCCACCGTCTTCCATTACACCCGCATTGAGGAACTTGTGCACCAGTGATATGACCCTTCCATCCCTCACCGTTCTTGACAGCACTTCTATGAGCTTGCTGTGATTTACGGTGTCGAAGTATTTTGCCAAATCCATGCTCACCACATACGCGTATCCTTCGTCTACCAGTTCCTGGCATCGTTTCAACGCATTATGCGCTCCTCTTCCGGGGCGAAATCCATAACTGCTGTCCGAGAACTGCACTTCGTAGAGCGGTGTAAGTTCCTGTGCGATTGCCTGTTGTACCATTCGGTCTATTACCGTAGGTATTCCAAGCTTCCTGAATTTGCCCTTCTCTTCCTTGGGTATCTCTACCCTCCGAACCGGGTTGGGCTTATACTTCCCATCCCTTAATTGCTCTACAAGTTCATCCCCGTGTTCCTCCAGATAAGGCAGAAGCTCTTCCACCTGCATCCCGTCGATTCCGGCGCTTCCCTTGTTCTTTTTCACCTGACGGTAAGCTTTGTTAAGGTTCTCCCGTCGGATGATCATTTCGAGCAACTCGTTCGTCCAGATGTCCGTGATGATGTCGTCGTCGCCTGCAATCCTCGTATGGGCGTACACTTCTGCTTGCTCTTTCTGTTCCGCAGATACCATCAGCAGATAGTCTTCCATATGAAGTTGTCTGTACTCAAATCCATCTTTGGTTGCCACAGTTTGCAACATCTCCTTGTGTTCGGCCCTTTCCCTCCACCTTAACTTGGAGGGTATTGTACTACGGCCTCTGCTGACTTCTCACGACAAACCTTTTTCGACCGGGTTGGCAAATCTTCTCATTGCCTTTTCCGTCCGTGAGACCTCCCCGGGTACATCCACGCTCTTTCCCGCTTATACCTGCCCCGCTTTACTGTAGACGTTCCGTGCAGTTATTGGGCGTTGGACTGTTCGGCGTCCTTACCCACGTCTTCCAGCCTATCCGGACAACTTTTACAGGCCAGCGTTTTGCCTCCGTCTTCCTTCAGACCCCACCTCGCGATGACGCCCTTGACCTTGGCTGTGTCCTTCCCACTGCCGGGCGGACTAGGGACTTTCACCCCTTAGAGCGTGCACCCGCCGGGCACACCGAAAAAAGACGAAGCACAGGGCTTCGTCTTTCATAAAAAGAAGTATTATTCTTATTTCAGGAATCCAGCAACGATCTGCTCCTCTGCCTCTTCCTCGGTGAGACCAAGGGTCATGAGTTTGATGAGCTGATCGCCGGCGATCTTGCCGATGGCTGCCTCGTGGATCAGACTTGCTTCCACGGAGTTTGCCGTCAGTTCCGGTTTTGCCACGACACTGGCGTTATCCATGATAATGGCATCGCAGGCGGTATGTCCGGCACACTGGTTGTTGCCGTTGATCATGGAAGAGAACACCTGTACGGAGTCCCCTTTTGCCACGGAACGGGAAATGACGTTGGCACTGCAGTCCACACCGTCCAGATCCACACTGAAATAGGTCTCGGCACGCTGTTTCTCATGGGTCATGATCTTCTCATGGATCTCCAGCGTTGCGTCGTCGGCCAGCTTGCCGGTGGTCTTACGGATGGTATCGTCGATACCCTTGATCTGAGTGGTCTCCATCTCCATATAGGCACCTTCTGCCAACTCGATCTCGGTGGTGGGGTTCATGACACGGCCGCCGGTACCGGTACCTTCTCCGTAATGCTTCTCAATGTATTTGACTTTGGAGTTCTTGCCAATATGGAAGCAGTGGATGCCGTCATGACGGGATTCCTGGCCACCACAGTTGGAGATGCCGCAACCGGCGACAATCGTCACGTCACAGTTCTCTCCCACATAAAAGTCATTGTAGACCAGGTCCTTGATGCCGGTCTCTGCAATGATGACCGGGATATGGACCGACTGATTGACGGTGTTGTCTTTGATAATGATATCGATTCCGGGCTTATCTTCCTTCGTCACGATATCGATGTTGGCAGTGGTATTTCTGCCTGCAAGTTTTCCGTCTGAGCGAATGTTGTATGCTCCTTCGGGTATTCCGTGAAGATCAGCAACTTCCCGCAGCAAACGTTTCTGAATGGTATCCATTGCCATGATTTAGCCCTCCTTCTTCACTTTATCCGTCAGGACACTGCAAACGGTGGGGCGCTGATTGGCCAGCACCGGCAGGACCTCGTCCTTATTGCCGTCGGCAACGACCTGTCCATCGGCAACGACGATGATACGGTCGGCAATATCAAAAATACGCTCCTGATGGGAAATGATGAGAATGTTTCCCTGAATCTTGTCATACATCTTCTGGAACACTTCGATCAGATTGCCAAAGCTCCAGATATCGATTCCGGCTTCCGGCTCATCGAAGAGCGTCAGAGATGTGGAGCGGGCCAGCATGGTAGCGATCTCGATACGTTTGATCTCGCCGCCGGAGAGGCTGTCATCCACTTCACGATTGATGTAGTCCTGTGCGCACAGTCCAACTTCCGACAGATACTGGCAGCACTCAGC
>CAJOQP010000173.1 GCA_905236515.1 uncultured Oscillospiraceae bacterium
AAAATCGTGGCTCTTTGTTCTGACTCTCTGCCTGCTGCTCTCTCTGTGCGCCTGCGGCACCGGCGGGCAGGAGATCAGCGCCGAATCCGAAGATGAGAGTGCAGAGCCGAAGGATCTGTTTCGGATCGGGATCATTCAGGAATCAGAGGATGATCTTTGGCGCACTGTGACAAAGAGTGTCCAGCGGGAACTGTATGTAAAGGGAAAACAGGCCGGAATACGGTTTGATTATAAAAAATATACAGAGGTTGCCGACGGGACCCGCGCACTGATCGATGAGATCGGACAGGACTTCCTTGAGGCAGAGGTGGACGTTATCATTGCAGTCGGACCGCTGGCAGCGAATCGGATGAAAGCGTGTACCAAGGGGACTGATATTCCCGTCGTGTTTGCGGTAAATACGGATCCTGTCGGGGAAGGTCTGGTCAAATCCGCAGAGCATCCAGAGGGAAATCTCACCGGAGCGGCGGATGTCATTGAGATCCGCACTCTCCTGCAGCTGATGCTTTCTGCCGATTCGGATATCGAAGAAGTGGGTCTTCTGTACAACGATGAAAACGAAAGCTCCTGCCAGTCCATGGCGGAAGCAAAACGGTATCTGGACAGCAAGGGGATTGGTTTCGAGGAAGCGACCGGCTCCAATAACGATGAGATCTTCAGTGCGGCCTACGCACTGGTAGAAGATGGCGTGGATGCGGTGGTCACTCCGGCGGACCTTGCAATACAGAACAGTGAATCGTCCATCTATCAGCTGTTCATCGATGCCGGGATCCCGCATTACGGAGGGGCTGAAGGATTTGCCGCACAGGGCGCATTCCTCGGTTATGGCGCTAACGGAAAAGAACTGGGAATCGCTGCTGCGGATCTGGCTGCGGAGATTATCATAGAAGGTACCGCAGTCAAGGATCTTCCGGTACAAATGCTGGATCTGGGGGTCGCTACCGTGAATAGTGAGACCGCAGAGTCCATCGGCGTGAATGTGGATTCCATCCGAAAAGTATTCCGTTCCATCTGCGGAGAGGTCTCCAGTACGCAGACTGCCGTTACGGATCCCCGCCAGACAGAAGAACCGGAATCATATTAACTGAAAACGATAGGCTCAATCGAATCCAAATCGGATCGATTGAGCCTAATTCTATTTATTCATACTTCCGGTGCGGTAGCCCTGAAGATCTAAAGAAACATGTTTGAAACCAAGCATCTTCAGCATGCGGTTTACGGAATCCCGTGTGGTTTTCTCAAAAAATCGTTCCATATCTTCCGGCAGCAGTTCAATACGGGCCATCATCCCATGAATCCGGACCCGGCACTGACGGAACCCCAGATCATGAAGGCATTTTTCCGCCTGTTCCACCATACGAAGTTTATCATTCGTAATGGCTTCCCCGTACACGAAGCGGGATGCCAGACAGGCAAAGGAGGGCTTGTCCCAGGTAGGCAGCCCGAATTCATTGGAAAGCTCCCGGATCTCGGATTTGTAAAACCCTGTCTCCAGCAACGGGCTCAGGATCCCTAGTTCGTCGATCGCGATTCTGCCAGGCCGGTAATCATTGCGGTCATCCATGTTGGATCCTTCTGCAACCGTCTGGATCCCGTGTGCGGCAGCCAGAGCCTGAATGCCGGTGAACAGATCCTTTTTGCAGTGATAGCAGCGGTCTTTTGGATTTGTTTGAAAATGCGGTTTCTCCAGATCTCCACTGGGGAAAAACTCCTGCTGGATCTTATACCTGCTGCAGAACTTCCGGGTCTCATCCTCATCGGAACTGGGGAAGATGGGGGATACTGCTGTTACGGCGAGAACATTGTCGCCAAGAGCTTCCTTGGCAGCATACAGGAGAAAAGTGGAATCAACTCCGCCGGAAAAGGCCACTGCGATGCGGTCAAACTGCTGCAGATGAGAAAGAAGCACCTGGTATTTGTTTTCCAGATTTTGATCAATCATTATTGGCACCCCCGATATCATTGTTGGAACGGATCGTAATCTCCAGCCGGACGGAATATTCTTCCGGATAATCGTGCAGCTGTCCGTCCTGCGCACTGAGTATCCGGCGGGGTCCTCCGGTGATCTTTACAACCGCAGATTCCATGCGGTCGCCGGAGAGCAGACGGCGCACCCGTTCCCGGTTGTTGCGTCCGATGATCCCTATGGGCATGCCCTGAACTGTTACGGCGACTTCCTCTCCCTGGATATTCAGCTCGGCAGGAAGAGGTTCAAATGTGTAGGGGTAGAGGTTCTCTCCGCCGATCTGTTTTGCGACGATCCCCTCACGGTCCAGAAAGTAATCCGGATTTTCCTTGCCAAGGGACTGGATCTCTTCGGTACGGAATTCTACTCCGGTGAGTTTGTAGGTTTCGATGCGGGGGATCGCAGGTGATTCCACACTGTCAGAAGCAACGGAAGCCGTGCCTTTGCCGCGGTCAAAAAGCTTGTTGCTGAGAAAGTTCGGGAATAGCAGAAGAAAGATCCCGCAGAGGATGAAAGGGATCCCCACAAGAGGGTTGATGATGGTCACAAAGGTCCCGGAAAGGACAACGACCAGAAGCCCGATGATCGTGGCAACGATATGTCCAAACATAAAGATCCCTCCTTAAAAAGAACAGTTTAATTGTACCATGTTCCGTCACTGCAAACAATTCCTGAAGATGGAAAGCGACAACTTTGCAGAAAAAGGGAAAAGGGTCCCTGTTGGTTTGTTAATTTTCTTGCAAAACCACGGTCAGAATTATACAATTAACGATAGCAAAAGTATAAGGTATTAAAAGAGGGACCTTAATCAAAAGCAAAAAGAAGAAGGAGATTCAAAATGGCACAACTAAGACCAAAAATCGTTCGGCTTTGCCATGTCGTCGGAGGATTGACTGGTGTTGTCAACAAGATCGATGAAAATGCACCGGAGTACTACAGTCTGGCAAGCATCCTGACGGATGATGAAGCCGATGTAGCCATCGCTGCAGGCCTCCGCAAGGAGAGGACAGTCGGTTATCTGGCAAAGAAAGTCGGAAAACCGGTGGACGAAGTGGAAAAACTGGCCAAGCATCTTGCCTGGATCGGTGTGTTCCGCTGCACGTATGACAAGAATCGCGGCGAAGATGTCTACTTTATGCAGATCTTCGCACCCGGCATCATGGAGATGCTGGTCAACAACCAGGAACTTCTGGACACCCATCCGGAAGTCGGCAAAGCATTTGAGGAATATACCCGGATCCGTATGCAGACCATGTCCCCGCTCATCCCCAACGGTTACGGTCTGATGCGTGTTATCCCTGTTGAGAGCGCCATTAAGGACATCCCCAATGTCCATGATTATGAGCGGCTCAGCTACTATCTCGACAAATATGACAAGTTCTGTGTATCGCCCTGTTCCTGCCGTGCTTCCCGCAGCTCCATCAATGACGGATGCGGACATCTGGCGGAAGAGATGTGTGTCCAGATGGGCAAAGGCGCAGAGCATTACATCCGCACCGG
>CAJOQP010000174.1 GCA_905236515.1 uncultured Oscillospiraceae bacterium
ATCCTTCGTGATCAGCATGGCCGTGTGATACTGTTTTGTAAGGGATTCCAGGCGGGAGCTTAAGTTCACCGTATCGGAAATGACGGTTCCGGAAAGTCGCTCGCTCTCTCCCACGATCCCGATCCGTGTCATACCCGAATGAACACCGATACCGATACTCACATCTCCGATCCCGATCTCCTCCGCCGTGCTTTTATCCAGTACAATTTTCCTGTACAGCTCTATCCCGCATAATACGGCGTCATCCGCATTTTCGAAAAGTGCCATGACCGCATCGCCGATGTATTTATCCACAAACCCGTTATGCTCCCGGATGACAGGGCCGGCCTTGCCGTAGATCGTGTTAACGAACTCAAAGTTTTCCTTCGCAGTCATGGTCTCCGAATTGATCGAGAAAGCGCGGATGTCAAAGAACAGTACGGTAAGATCTCGGCTCCGGGCATCCCCCAGTGCCAGATCCGTAAACTTCTCCTTCCCGAGCAGTTCCCTGAATTTCTCTGGGACAAATTTATAATAGAACTTTTCGGTCCTGTCTTTTTCATTGAACATCTCCTCAAGGCTTTCCGTCATGGTATTTACCTCTGCGCAGATCTCCCCGAGCTCGTCCTTTGACCGGTAATCAACCCTTGCAGAGAAATCACCTCCGGCGATCTTATGTACGGTTCCCTTTGCCTTCTTAATGGTTCTTGTGATGTACCAGGAAGTGAACACCGTCATGACGATCAATGCCAGTACGATTAAGAAAATATAACCCGAAACCTTGATAAAAAGATCTCTTCTTGTGGTCCAAAGGTTCCATTTGTCCGACGACACACGAAGGATATACGCAGGACAGCTTCCTTTTGGATTCGCGAGCTGTCTGTATGAGACCATCTTACTGTTTCGGACATTTTTCGAAAAAAGCCCTGTGATCTCCTGATAGAAGGAATGACCGCTGTTCATTAATTCCTCGTGTATCTGCTCCTGCCCGGAAGCAGTAAGGACATTATCCTTGAAGAAACCGGGGGCGGACACAGTGTCCGATCTGGCAAGGATGGAATTCTTACCGCTTTCCGAGAGGGAAACAACCCAGAACACATACTTTCCGCCGTCAAAGGCCTGAAGCTTTTTCGACAGCTCCAGAGCCGCTGTTCCCGTATGATCGTTCATTTGATCAAAACCACTGAAATCATAACCTTCCAGTACTTCGGCTGCCAGACTGCTTGCCATAGTGATCTCCTGCTCGGTCTTTGCGGTGGTATCCTCCTCCATGTCAGCATAAAACATCCGGATGACGAAGCCGGCAGGGATCAGAAGTATCGGGATCGTGAACACAAGCTGTTTATACAGCAGAGTCTTCCTCCGGATAATAATATTGATCAAAAGTCCTATGGCACAAAGGATCAGAAGAATGGAGCAGAGATAGGAAACCCACCAAAGCCATCCATTTCGGACATGGTACGTAAGATACTTTTCCGAAACCTTATCTCCGTCATAGGTAACGAACCCGTCTATTAACGTGATCGCCAACTCTTCCCTTCCTGTAGTTTGGGAGACAAAGGCTTCAAGGGAGAGAACAGGGACTACTTCGTCATATTGACTGAGATGATCATGCAGATCAAGAACCTCCTTTATTTCCTGATCTTCCATGACAAATATCTTACCATCATTCGCATTTTTTGTTACATACAGCCTGTCACCGACCATGGCCGCCAGGTTCACGAAAGAAGCTGCATCCCGCTTCGAAGGATTGGTTTTTACCTCATATATACACTCCGTTAACGGCTCATTAAAGCCCGTCAGATAGTATTTCCCGTTACTCTGCAGGAATAAATACTGCTTCCCCAGGGGAATCACCTTTTGCGTAAATGTCCCGTCCTCTGCGATGGCATACGGATCACTGATCCTTACATTTTTGGTCCGGGTTTCAATCTCGTATAATCTTGTTTCACCCAGTCCGACTACGGAAAATGACAGAATTCCGTTTTGGAAGACAGGTTTGCTGATGATGGAATCCCGGTAATACGTACCCTTCGGATATTCCACATAACAGATATCTCCTATGTAATCTCCCGTCTCAGAGATTTCGACAAGTCTCTCCCCGACGATATATATATCGGTTTCCTTATCATACTCATAGATAAATCCATAGTAATGATGATCGTCTCCCAAAACCTGCTTATCCGGAGCGGCGTACTGACCATCTCTTTTAATTTCCGAGAGAGTGGCGTGGATCTGCTCATTGGTGTCCATATGGATGAGCGCAGATATGCCGACCTCGCTTTTGTTCATCAGAACCAGGATATCACCATCCCGGTCGACCGATGATCCGATGATATAGGAGATCGGACGCTCCTCTCCGAACAGTTTGTCCGACAGCGCTTCCGATGATTTTCTGTCCGGATTCCAAAAGCTGATCAAGCCAAGGAGCAGGAGGCAGATTCCTATTCCCAGTAAATACCAGCGTGCTTTTCCGAACAGGCGCCAAAGCAGTTTCTTTATACTGAATTTTTTATCTGATTTCATACTTCCCCTATCATAGATTCTTTAACTGCACGAATCAGGAAAAGTATAACAAATCATCAGGATAAGCACAACATACGAATCAACATATTGATCTGGCAATTTTACTCCAAGTTTATTCTCTGCTTTTATACTTTTTTGCAATGTCTATTTGGAAAATAACAAGTCATACCCGGTTCCTTAAATCTCATACTCTCTGTCATAAATTCACACCCCCACTTCTTGCCGTCGATGGTGTAGGATTTACCTTTTGCATGGAAGAGGAATCAGCAACCGTGAGCCACCCTCACTGTGCCATGGTATTCTGTACACCCAGGAATATA
>CAJOQP010000175.1 GCA_905236515.1 uncultured Oscillospiraceae bacterium
TCGAGGACCAGGATCTTGTCTGCCGAGCGGATGGTGGACAGACGGTGGGCAATGACGAAGGAGGTGCGTCCTTTCATGAGATTGTTCATGGCGTCCTGGATCAGATGCTCGGTGCGGGTATCCACGGATGATGTGGCCTCATCCAGGATGAGGATCTTCCGGTTGGCCAGAATGGCACGTGCTATGGTGAGAAGCTGCTTCTGGCCGGCGGAGACGTTGGTACCGTCTTCGTTGATCTTCATCTGATAACCGCCGGGCAGAGTGCGGATGAAATGGTCTGCGTGGGCAGCCTTGGCGGCTTTCATCACTTCTTCGTCCGTAGCATCCAGACGACCGTATCGGATGTTCTCCATGATGGTATCGTTGAACAGCCAGGTATCCTGAAGGACCATGCCGAAACCGGACCGCAGACCGTCACGGTCGAAGGACCGCACGTCATGACCGTCCAGCAGGATGGCACCGCTGTTGACATCATAGAAACGCATCAGCAGTTTGACCAGGGTGGTCTTGCCGGCGCCGGTGGGGCCGACGATGGCGATCATCTGACCCTGCTGTACATCGCAGCTGAAGTCGTGGATGACCGGCGTGTCTTCGGAATAACCGAACCTTACGTGGTCAAAGGTGACCTGACCGGTAATGGATCCTGGATCTGCCGGATCCTCGGCGAAGCGCACTTCATCCGGCTGTTCCATGAATTCAAAGATCCGTTCCGCGGCTGCTACCATGGACTGCATCATGTTGCTGACCTGGGCCAGCTGGGTGATGGGCTGGGTGAAGCGCTTCACATACTGAACGAAGGAGACGATATCACCCACCTGGATGGTTCCGCGGGCGGCGAGGATGGAGCCGGAGATGGCGACCGCCACATAGCCGATGTTGGCCACCAGATTCAGGATGGGCATCATCAAACCGGACAGGAACTGGGATTTCCAGCCGGCAGTATACAGAGTGTGATTGGTCTTTTCGAAGGAGCGGATCTCGTTTTCCTCCTGATGGAAGGCCGTGACGACATCATGGCCGGAGAAGGTCTCTTCGATCTGACCGTTGATCTTGCCCAGATAGTCCTGCTGCTGTTTGAAGTACTTCTGGGAGTGCTTGACGATGATGAGCACCAGAATGGCAGAGACCGGGATGATGATCAGGGAGATCCAGGTCATGACACCGGAGATGGAGAACATCATGATCAGCACACCTACCAGAGTCACAAAGGATGTGATGAAGGTGGTGATGGACTGGTTCAGTGAGGAGCCCAGGGTATCCACGTCGTTGGTGATGCGGGACTGAATGTCGCCGATCTGGTTGGATTCAAAGTATGCCAGAGGCATGCGGTTGATCTTTTCCGCGATCTCCTTACGCATCTGATATGTCATCTTCTGGGTCAGATTCGTCATGATCCATCCCTGCAGGAACGACAGCAGGGAAGAGATGACATAGAGCATGAGAAGGACCGTGAGGATCCTGCCCAGCGCGACATAGTCGATACCGCCGGTGCCCTGCAGTTTGGCCATGAGGCCCTTGAACAGTTCCGTGGTGGCATTGCCGAGGATCTTCGGTCCGATCACATGGAAGACCGTGGATCCGACGGCAAAGATCATGACCAGGATAATGGCGATGCGGAAGGGAGCAATATAGCGAAGGAGCTTCCGGGCGGTGCCTTTAAAGTCCTTCGGCTTATCCGGGATGGCTCCCAGACCCGGGCCGTGAGGCCCCCGGTTTCTGTTTCTCTCAGCCATGGACGGCACCTCCTTTCAGTTCTTCTTCCGACAGCTGGGATTCGGCGATCTCCCGATAGGTGCTGCAGCTCTGCAGAAGCTGGTCGTGGGTGCCGATCCCGGTCATGCGTCCTTCATCCATGACCACGATCTGGTCGGCATGAAGGATGGTGGAGATCCGCTGTGCCACGATAATCACCGTGGTGTTGCCCAGCTCCTCTTTCAGCTGACGCCGCAGCGCCACATCGGTCTTGTAATCCAGTGCGGAGAAGGAATCGTCGAACAGCATGATCTTCGGCTTCTTAGCCAGGGCACGGGCGATGGAAAGACGCTGTTTCTGTCCGCCGGAGACGTTGGTGCCTCCCTGTGCGATTTCGTCTTCATAGCCTTTTTCCTTGTCATCAATGAAGTCGGTGGCCTGTGCGATGGAGGCAGCCTGTTTCATATCTTCATCGGAGATCTCCTCTCCACCGTATTTCAGGTTGGATTCGATGGTGCCGGAGAAGAGGAATCCTTTCTGAGGTACGTAACCCAGCTCCGAGCGGAGCTTTCCAAGAGAGAGCTCGCGGATGTCGGTACCGTCCAGCGTAATGGAGCCGTCGGTGACATCGTAGAAGCGGGGGATCAGATTGAGCACCGTGCTCTTGCCGCATCCGGTGGAACCGATGATGGCGGTGGTGGTGCCGGGGCGTGCCGTAAAGGAGATATGACTGACCGTATCCTCTTCCGCATCCGGGTAATGGAAGGATACATCATGGAAAGTCAGAACGCCCTCCACCTGTTCCATCTGGGCATCCTTCGGACTGGAAGGATCATTGATGGAGATATCCGAATCCAGCACTTCCGCCACACGGCCGGCGGAGACGACGGCACGGGGCAGGACAATGGCGATCATAGCCAGCATGAGGAAGCTCATGACGATGACCATGGAGTAGGTGAGGAACGCGGTCATCTCACCCACCTGCATCACGCCCTGATCCACACGGTGTGCCGCGACCCAGACGATGAGAACGGATACGCCGTTCATGATGAGCATCATAAAGGGGCTCATGATGGTCATGACACGGTTGGTGAACAGCTGCGTGGCGTAGAGATCGTGGTTGGCCTTGTCGAAACGGGCCTCTTCATGCTCCTCACGGGAGAAGGCACGGATGGGCATGATACCGCTGAGCATTTCCCGGGAGACCAGATTGACCCGGTCTATCAGGGTCTGCATGATCTTGAATTTGGGAATGACGATGGCCCCGAGGATGCCCACACAGGTGAGAAGCAGCGCCACGGCCACGATGATGATCCATCCCATTCCCGTGGTGGTGCGCAGCACCATGACGATACCGCCGAAGGCAAGAATGGGGGAGTAGAGCACCATTCGCAGGAACATGACGATAAGCACCTGGATCTGGGTGATGTCGTTGGTGCAGCGTGTGATCAGAGAGGCGGTGGAGAATTTCACCATCTCCGCGTTGGAGAAGGAGGTGACTTTCCGGAAAGCCTCAGCCCGGAGATCCCGTCCGACTTTGGAGGAGACCCGGGCGGCGATCAGGCTGATGAGGATGGAGAACACCATCATCAGCACGCTCAGAGCCAGCATCTTGAACCCGACGCTCCAGAGATAGGAACGCTGGATCTTGGAAAGGTCCAGTCCCTGAGCCTCATACTCCTGACCGACATACATGACGGCCAGCTGTTTCTTATAAGTGTCTTCCATGCTGCGGAACTGTTCCGCAATGGGAGCCGTCACGGCGGTGATCTGTTCTCTGGGAACGGTCCCGTCAGACAGTCCCTGCAGGAGCGCTTCCGGGTCGGGCATGTTTTCCGGCATCATCGCGGCATTATCCATCCCCTGGATGCCGGACAGATCCGCCATGGCGGAAGCATCTTCACTGCCGGTATAGTTTTTCATGACATAGAGGACGCTCTCGGCAGTCATCAGAGCCTCGTTCAGGGCCTCATGATCGACACCGTCCTTTAAGGCCCGAATCCCGGATTCATCTGCGGGAGCATAGGAATCTTCCGCCAGTGCGGCTTCCTCATCGGTCATAAACAGTTCCAGGACGGTCAAGGAATCCTGGCTGACAGTCTCCATGACACCGTCTGGAATGCCCTTCTGCTGGATTCCCACGTTCAGAATGTTTCCGGTGTAAGTGGGAAGACCCAGATCACAGAAGGTCTGACCGATGAGCAGCAGGACCACGACAAAGATCCATAGCCAGTGCCCTTTCAGAAATCGTGCGATATGTTTCAATGTATGAGCGTCCTCCTTTCATTGTTTTGTTCCGTCCGGTCTTCCTCCTCCAGAAGTTCGGAGAAGATCCCGGTCAGGCGTACCAGCTCCCGGGCATCCTTTTCGCCCATGGCCTGGAAGATACGGTCGAAGCAGTAGTTGCTGTCCGAATCCAGACGGGCAGCCCGGTCCGTACCGGCATTCGTCAGCTGCACACGGAGGGAGCGGCGGTCGCTGGGATCGACCGTGCGCCGGATCAACCCTTCCTTTTCCAGCTGCCTCAGGCAGCGGCTGAGAGCCGTCGGGCTGATGTTGCTGCAGCGTCCCAGTTCTTTGACACGCATGGATGTCTCACCGGGATCCGTGCTGCGGTGATACATGCTCAGCAGGATCATTTCGCTGTGATGGATCCCTCCCATGTCCCGGGAGCGAAGGCAGCGATGGATCTTTCGAAGACTGGGCATGAACTGATTTTGCAGTACAAACTGATCCATATCAGTCTCCTTTCGGAAAACAATAACCGCTGCCAATTATTAACATACGTTAAATATTAACAGCAGTCCTTATTCTAGCAGATTCTGTTTTTCCGTCAATACGAAAGGCGTTCATGGATTTTTTACGCGATAGAATTACGAATCCGGCGAAAGCAGAAGCAGGGAGGAAAATAGAATGAGGCATAAGGTTTTTTAGGGAGAGCATCTGTACTTTAAAGAGGAAATAGTTTATGATAGTACCATTAATGGATTTAAGTTTGTTTACTAAGAAATTCAAAAGAAATGGAGATCAAATAGTATGATTCTTGATTGCAGTAAGTACGTTGGACCGTGCAAATGTGGCAGAACCCATACACTGGAGACCGAGAAGGTCGTTGTCGAGTATGGAGCCACTGCAAACTTTGAACAGTACATGGCAGATGTTGGCCTGGCCGACAAACGCCGCGTCGTTGTTTACGATTCCAACATCTATGAACTGACCCAGGGCAAACATGTCAAAGCCGATCAGGAGATCGTTCTCCCCGCACAGGGACTTCGTTCCGAAGATGTCATCATTGAGAAAATGATGGAAGATCTGGATAATCCGGAAGTCATCGTGGCTTACGGTGCCGGTACCATCATGGATTTCGGCAGATATCCTGCCTTTAAGCTGGGGATCCCCTTCGTTGCCATCCCCACACTGGCAAGCTCCGACGGTTTCACCGCCAATATCTGCTCCGTCATCATCGAAGGCCAGAAAAAATCCATCCCCATGAAAGCCCCCACGCTGGTGGTGGCAGACCTGGACATCATCAAGGGTGCCCCCAAGAGACTGGTAGTCAGCGGTGTCAATGACATCCTTTCCAAATACATCTCCCTTACCGACTGGCGTATCGCCAATCTGGTGGACGACGAGTATTTCTGCCCCATGGTGGCTGATCTTGCCGAGCATGCTCTGGGCATCATGCGCACCGCTGCCGATAAGATGGCAGAGACCGGCGAAGTGGACTGCGAAGCCATGACCATGGCACAGATGGAGAGCGGCCTGACCATGGCTCTGCTGAACCATTCCCGTGCTGCTTCCGGTGCTGAGCACCTGATGGCCCACCTCGTGGAGATGCATCCGCCCCGCTTTGAAGGCGCAGAAGGCATCCATGGCGAATGTGTCGGCGTCGGCACCTTCCTGTGCTGCCAGGAATACCACAAGCTGGCAACCATGACTCCGGAAGCCGTTCCCTTTAAGCCTCTGTCCGAGGAATGGGTACGTGAGAAATTCGGCGACCGTCTGGCACCGGGCATCATGAAGGAGAACGAGAATGACGTTCTCGGAACCTTCGATCCCCAGAATATCGTGGATCACTGGCCGGAGATCGTGGATCTGATCAACAAGATCCCCTCTGTGGAGGAACTGGGCGGCCTGTATGAGGCCATCGGCTCCAAGTATCTGCCGGAGCACATCGGTATCGATCCCGCCCTTCGGGATGAGATGCTTCCCATCTCCGCCGCCATCCGCAACCGTCTGACTCTGATCCGGATGCTTCGCGTACTGAAATTCCCCGAATAATCCGCGGAAACCAAGAAAACCGAGAGGAACCTGATTTCAGGTTCCTCTTTTTTTGCCGAAACGGATGTCTGAATGGAGCAGTATCATCCAAAGAAAACGAAAAACATTCAAAAAAGTATTCCATTCCTAACAGTGTTAGGTTATAATACCGCTGTAAGGAATGAATAAAAAGACGTCCGATTGGATCATTACCATCGGACTGCAAGGAGAATACTATGAAACTTAGCGAACTGTCCATCGGACAGTCTGCGGTGCTCACGGAGATCGGAGGAGAGGGAGCGCTTCGCCAGCATTTTCTGGATATGGGGCTGATCCCCGGTTCCATCGTCACACTGGAAAAGTATGCACCTCTGGGAGACCCTATGCAGCTGGACGTTCACGGGTATGAACTGACCCTGCGTCTGGCGGATGCGGACAAGATCCTCGTGGATCCCGATGCCCGGAATGTGCGGCACGAAGACGCGGAAGTCCCGGTGATGGAGGACGAATTCGCCTACGGCGGCTACAACAAGATCGAGCATCCCGGACTGGGCGAAGGCGGCAAGTACCACGACGCGGAAGCGGCGGACCCGCTGCCGGAAGGGGAGACCCTGACCTTTGCGCTGGCGGGAAACCAGAACAGCGGCAAGACGACGCTGTTCAATCAGCTCACCGGTGCCAATCAGCACGTGGGCAATTTCCCCGGCGTCACTGTGGACCGGAAAGACGGCGGGATCCGCGGAGTGCCCAATACGAAGATCACGGATCTTCCGGGTATCTATTCCATGTCGCCCTATTCCAACGAGGAACTGGTGACACGGCAGTTTATCCTGGAGGAGCATCCCCGGGGCATCATCAA
>CAJOQP010000176.1 GCA_905236515.1 uncultured Oscillospiraceae bacterium
CCCTTCTGCTTGGTTTCGTGCCATAAGAATGATTACATTATATTATATAGGAAAAAATGGATTTTTCCAATCAGTCGGAGGAAGAAGCTTCTTCCTCTCCCGGCGTGATTCCGGCAATGATGTCCATAATGAGACGAACCGCATTCTTTCCTTCCGGTGTGTTATGCATGGGATAGTCATGGTTCAGCCCGTTTCCGATATAGAACCGGGCATTGACGCCGGCGCTTTGCAGCTTCTGGCAGAGGATCTGCTCGTCGGGATAGAAGATCTCTCTGGTACCGGAGAATACCGTGACGTTACTCAGACCGCCCATTTTTCCGTTGATGGGGCTGATCTTATAGAATTTCGTTTCCTCATCCCCTGCCCAGGCTTTGGCCAGCACTTTCATACCTTCCGGTGCCAGCATGGGATCCGTATCCACGTAATCCGGGATGCGGGGATTCTCCAGTGTAGCATCCACCCAGGGTGAGATCAGGATAAGATTTCCGGGCTGCCGCTGACCGGTATAGGACAGATACTCACAATACCCCAGAGCCAGACCGCCTCCGGAGGAGTCTCCCAGAATGGTGACATTGTCCCATCCGAAGCCCAATGTGATCATGGGAATGATCTTTTCCAGATCTTCATAGGCCTTCTCAAAGGTAAACTTCGGAAGCTTCGGATAAACAGCCACAATAACTTCCGCATCATTGGTCAGTGCCAGAGTCTCGGCGAATTTCCAGTGGCGCACGGTAGGCTGGTTGATATAACCGCCTCCGGGGATATAAAGGATGGCCTTTTCATTATGGCCGGTATCGTTCAGGAAAAACACTTTGGTCTCGCCCACCATCATATCGCGCTGGGAGACCGTCAGCTTCGCAGCAACAGGGATCTCATATTCTGCATTGGACTTGGCGCTTTCCATCTCCTTCATGTATTTTTCAGCGCTCTCTTTCGTCTCATACAGACTTCGGACTTCCGTGCGCCGAAGATTCCATTCCGTTACTGTGGCTGCCATAGAGCGGTGATATCCCAGACGGGATACTCCGGCCAGGACACACATTGCCAGTGCCAGAAGCGCCAGGACCCACAACAGAACGCGAATTCCTTTTCTCATTTCCTACATTCTCTCTTTCATCGGCTTTTTCTTTCGTAATACTGTATTATACACTATTCCTTGTATTTTCGCATCGGAATTCCGTAATCATATGCAAAATTCTCATACTTCACCGGATCAAAGTCCGGTCTCCTCCAGATTCGCCATACACGGATCTTCTGGATCAGGTAAGCTGCCATCAGCCCGACGCATAATCCGGCGATATCGAAAAGGACATCCCGGGCCTGCCCGGCGCGGTTTGCCACATACAGCTGATGGTATTCGTCCGCACAGGCATACAGTGCCCCGATATTGAAACTCCAGAACAGCTGGCCGAAGAATCCTTTCCTCCGTTTTCCCTTTTTCTTCCGAATCTTGTCAAAGCGGAAGCTGTAGGTCGTCTCCATCAGGAAAATGCCCAGCACGGCATACTCTGTCATGTGTGCGCCTTTCCGCACCGGAAAGGACAGCCGGTCAATATACTGCTGCTGGGTCCAGGAGTCCATCTCTCCGTATCCGTCTACCACAACATAGCAGATTGCTTTGCACACCTTATTGCTCAGTTCCCCGGACTGCTCTCCCTGCTGTGCGGACATCCCGAAAATGAACACCATCTGCATCAGCGTCAGGGCAAGAAACACAAATCGTTTCACGAAAACATAGCCTCCTTTCCACCTTTTTCTATTGAGAGCCACATTATACTTCCCGGTTCTTCCCTTTTCAAGGAACGAGCTGCGAACAGATTGTGAACAAATCCAAAACAATGAAAAGATCCTCTTTCCATTGAATGGTTTCTGCTTGATAGTCGTTCTCATTTTTGATAATATATTAGACTGTAATATAAGAAGCATACACAGAAAGGTATTACATTCATGAGAAATAATAACGGCAGAATCAGCGGAAGAGCTATTGCGATCTTTCTTGTGGTGTTATCTCTCGTCAATATTGGGATCCTGATTGCCCTTCGCCAGAACGGGACCACCACTTCCAAAGAAGAACGGGAAACCACAGATGCCATGGAATTATATGAAGGCGAATCTGTCGCCACTCCGGAACCGACCCAGGAGCCGCAGGACGCCACTTCGGAAGGCGTCACGGCGGAAGCTCCGGAAATCCAGGAGGAACTGGATGGAGAAGATGTACCGTCTGAGTCCCCGGAGGCAACTGCAGAACCCGCGGAGAGTGCGGAAGCGACTTCCACCACGAAGCCTACCGTCAAGGCAGAACAGTCCAAGGGTGGCCCCTCCCTCATTTACAATGAGGACAAGATTCCAACCGTCACTCAGGATGATTTGGATCGTCTGGCCCAGGTGTACGTGGAGTCTGGTGCTCTGCAGGCATTGGATGCCAACGGAACGGATATCTCCGAAGACATCAAGGGCGTTTACAGCCCCGATCCCAATCAGATGCTCCGTTTTTATGCCACCTTCATTGTGGAAGACGCGAACAGCGAGCGGGCCAAGATCGATACTTCCTTCAATCTGAAGCCCACCGGACCGGTGATCGTACTGAGTAAGTACAGTGAAAAACTGGCCGTGGGAGCAAAGTTTGATCCTGACAGCTACGTACTGCATGCTACCGACGAAAACCTCAACAATCTCATCGGCAGCGTGACCTATAAAGGCAAAGTCAACACCAGCAAACCCGGACGATACGTGGTTCAGTATCAGGTCACCAGCAACGGCAAGACCTTTGTAACAAACCTTGCCGTCAAAGTTCAGTAATACCGTAAAAAAAATGTCGCTCAGTTCAATGAACTGAGCGATTTTTATTATTAATCAGTTTTCCATTCGATGCTTGTTCAGCAGTGCGGAAGCAGAATACCGATTGCTGGTGACTCCGGAGATATACCGGTCGATCCCCAGGATGATACTTTCGTCGTCCACGACCCAGATCTCCATGGGAAAATCGTACTTCCGACAAAGTTCGATGGAATCAGGATCGAATTTCAGGGAGTCGATAAACACCGTATTTTTCCCGTTCTGCAGTTCCTTTGCCGCCGGAATCACGGAGGGTGCCACATAGTTGCATACCACGCCGAGCCGTGCTTCCGGGAGAAACTCCCGTACCATTTTCAGAAGATGGTCGCTGTAACTGATCCAGGTGGTGTTGTACTGCCATTTGTACTTCTGAACGATACTGACGATTTTCTTGATATCCTCTTCGCTATATCCCACATCCGGCTTCAGTTCCAGATAGGGATGCAGCCCCAGTTTCCGGCATTGGGCCATAAACTCTTCCAGCGACGGAATCTTTGTTCCTTTATACTTTTCATTGAAAAAGATTCCGAAATCGTATTTCCGAACCTCGTCAAATGTCAGGCTGGAAAGATACACATTTCCCTGCAGTTTTGAACCGTCGGTATAGCGTGCCGTCCGATTTATAGTTGCATCGTGAAGCAGCACCGGCACACGGTCTTTTGTCAGACGCACATCGGTCTCAACATAATTGAACCCATTGTATTTTGCCGCATCGAAGGCCCATTCCGTGTTCTCCGGAGTGGTGAGGTTGAATCCCATGTGGTTGACTGAACGGACCATGGCCCAGTCCACGCTGCCCGGATTCTGAAAAACATCACAGAATTTGGCGATGATCACCGCCACCTCTGCACGGTTAGTGGTCTCTTTTGGAAGGATGGTTCCGTCGGTGTATCCGCCGATCAGATGCATATTGACCGCCCATCCCAGGGCTTTCTTTGCCCAGGAGGAAACGTTGTCCCGGTCTGAGTACTGATCCAGGACATTCTGATTCTGGATATCCGCTTCCTTGATGTATTTTTTATACTTGGCATAGTTTTTGATCATCAGAGCGATCTGTTCCCGGGTGATAGCATCCTGCGGATGGAATTCCTTCTTGGACACGCCCCGGACGATCTTATGGGATGCGGCCCAGCTCACTGCCTCCTTGAACCAGTCCTTCTTGTTAACATCGGTAAAGGAGACGCTTTTTCCCGTAAATTTTTCCTCGCTCATACGGTACAGTGTCTGCACGAACATCGCTCTGGTGACATCGTTTTTCGGTGAGAAACTCACGTTGCTGGTACCCACCATCAGGGAATTGGAAATACAATAGTTTGCGGCGGAATAGAACCACTGATCCCGGTACATGTCCTTCATGTTCAGAACACCTTTGGCCGATACTGCCGGGATGACAGACATCAGCAATACCAGAGCCGTTACCAGTGCGATCAGCTTCCTTCTCATATTCCAATTCACCTCCCCTAAACGCGTGATAAATATTATCAAACTGCGCCGTAAAACCCTGCCTTTTAAGGCTAGGGATATAAGGCAC
>CAJOQP010000177.1 GCA_905236515.1 uncultured Oscillospiraceae bacterium
GAGGTAGTCAACATAGTAGCCCGGATCGAACTCCTCTCCCGTTGCCAGTTTCAGGATTTCTTTCGGATATTTGGAGGCTCCATAGCGGTGGATATGCTCCCGAAGCCATTCATTGATCTCCCTTGTAGTTCCGGACGCCAGTGCTTTTTCCACATCCAGATCCCGTTCCATGGCCGCATAGATCTGTGCGGCATAGGCAGACCCCAGTGCATACGTCGGGAAATACCCGAATTCTCCGGTGGCCCAGTGCACGTCCTGCAGGACTCCCAGCGTATCCGTAGGCGGCGTCATTCCGAAATAGTCCCGGAACCGCTCATTCCAGAATGCGGGAATATCCTCTGCCCGGAGTCCCTCTTCCACGACCGCCTTCTCCACTTCGTAGCGAAGCATGATGTGCAGCGGGTAGGTCAGTTCATCCGCCTCAGTACGGATAAAGGAGTACCCGGACTGGTTGATATATCGAATAAAAGTCTCCTGCGGAACATCCCTCAGCTGTTCCGGGAAGGTCTCCTTCAGTTTCGGATAGTGCACCTTCCAGAACAGAGGGCTGCGACCGATCATATTCTCATAGAACCGGGACTGACTTTCGTGCATGGCCATACTGGCTCCGTCCCAGGACAGTGTGTCATTGAGTGTCGGATCCACCTGCGCCATATACAGTCCGTGACCGCTTTCGTGGATCGCGGAGAAAATCGCGGATGGAAGATTGTCCTCATAATAATGATTGGTGATACGGATATCGTCGGTACCAAATCCCGTAGTAAAGGGATGCTCGCTCTCCCTCATGACGGAATGGTTTCGGTCCACGCACATCACATCGCGGAGATACTCACAGAACCGGATCTGTTCTTCTCTGGGATACATCTTTTTCCCGAAGGAGAAATCCTCTTCCAGTTTCGATGCATTGATTTTTGCGGCAAATGGGACCAGTTCCCGACGGAGAAGGTCAAAGAAGCCATCGTAATCCCGTTTCAGAAATCCCGGTTCAAACCGGTCCAGAAGAACATCATACCCTGTCTTCCCCGGCTGTTCCAGATATTTCGTAAGGTTCCGGTTGTAGGTGATGATCCGTTCCAGGTACGGAGCGAAAGAAGCATAATCGTTCTGCTGTTTTGCTTTTACATACACGGGATAAGTGTGGGCGAGGTGCTCCCGGAATGCCGTGTATTCCTCCATGGGGATCTTTCTCATCTCATCGATCTGTCGGTGCTGTTCCTCCAGTTCGTGGGCAAGTACCGAATCCAGCTGTTTTCTGTCTTCATACAACAGCTCTACCGCTTCCAGAAAAACGGGATCGGTCTGAAGTCGGTATTCCATTTCCGCCAGCACGCCCTGCTGAGTTGCTTCCAGCGGGATCGCTCCTGCAGGAGCTTCCGTCTCGTGATCCCACTCCGTCACGAAATTTACGTACCGGAATGCCAGAAGCTTTCTCCGGTTCTCCTCATAGATCGTCATTGCCTGTTTCTGTGTCATCTTTTTCTCCCATTCAAATACCCGGTATCGCTTTCGCAATACCGGGTTCTGCATTATTCGCTCAGTTCCCGGCATGTAAACAGAATGATCTGCCGTTCCTTTGCCAGTTCCTTGAGAAGTTTGATCGCCTGCTTTTCCCGTTCCGGGTCAAAGTTTACAAGAGGGTCGTCCAGAATGATCGGGCAGGGATCCGATCCCGGCAGGGCCATCTTGCACACTGCCAGACGCACCGCAAGATACATAAGATCATAGGTGCCGGCACTCAGATATTCACTGCTCCGCATCATACTGTCGTCCGCAGACCCAGTCTGTACGGTAAAGTCCCGGTTGATAAACAGTCCTTCATACCGTCCTCCGGTCATAAAGCCCATATACTCTGCCGCGCAGGCACCCAGCTGCGGGGTAAAGCTGGTCTGAATCTCCTCGTCTGCATCCCGCAGCACATCCAGCGCCAGCATGATGGCATCATAGTCCATCTGAACGAGATCCCGTTCCTGTTCCATGTTTTCCAGCGCTGTCTTCATGACCAGCGGGTCCCCGTAGGACTGTGCTCTGCCCTGTGCCCTGCCCAGTTCTGCCATGATCCGCTCACGATCCAGCTGGGAGGCATCCAGTGCCCGTCGGATCTGAGCCGTTCGGTCGCTGATGGCGGAATCATCCAATCCGGTCAGTACCTTCTTTTCCAGATCCTCCCGGCGGTGTCCCGCATCTTCCATGGACTTCTTGCTCTCTTTCATCCCTTCCGCCGAGGCCCGAGCCATATTCAGCAGGGACAGATAGCGATCCACGGACAGATCGATGTCGCCTTCATCTTTGACATCATATTTGGAAAGGATCTCCATCCGTTTCTGGAGGGCCGCCTGTGCCAAACGCTTCTTTCTCAGGTAGAGAAACCCGGTCAGGCCAAACAGCACCGCGAACACTGCGGACAGAATATAGATGTTGGGATGGAACAGATAGCCGCAGATGGCAAGGATGACGGCAACAACTGCCTCCGTCCAGGGAACAGCCGCGCTCATCACATCCTGTTGCTGGATATGGAGATGTTCTGCTTCCTTCCGGTCCTCTTCGGCAATGAATGCGATCTCATCCGGATCCGTATCCCGGAGAGGGTTCAGCCGGACCGCGGCCATATCCGCCTTTGTTTTTCCGGCGAGGCGAACGTAGTCCTCCGTCGCTTTACTCAGATCTTTCTCTGCCTGACGGAGGGAATCCTCCAGTTCCTGCCGGAACACATCCCGGGACTGCTTCAGTTCATGATCCAGGGTGTGACAGCGGCTGTCTGCCAGATCCAGCTGCTGACGAAGGTTGTCCACTTCATTGAGATCATCCTGCATACTGGACAGTTTCTTTTTATAATCCGAGATTCCCTTTTCCAGTTCCGGCAGACGGCCTTTGGAAGAATATCTCCGGGCCCGCTGCCAGGAGCGGAGCTTGGAATCGGCTTCAGTGTAGGAAACATTCTCCTCTCCGGTGGAGGCGATGGAATAGATCTTTTTTTCCAGTTCCTTATCGTGATCCACGGTCACTTCACCCTGTGCCACAAAGGCGCTTCGGGAAAAAACAGATCTGGTAGCGCCGATCAGGATCTCACCGCAGTTGCGGCTGTTCATTCCTTCCACCGGCACACTGGTACCGGCATAAGTGGCCTGAAATGCCCGCATGGGTCCCTGTCGGTCGTCGTAATCCCTCTGGAGCACGATCTCCCGTCCGTTTTTCGTCAGTTCCATGGTCCCCTGCATGTTTTTCCCGGACCATGGCTTGTAACGGATCCGGTCCGGAATGTATCCTTTTCGGGGCCGGTCGGAGGTCGTAACGCCATAGAGCATAGCTCGGATAAAGGAACACCACGTACTCTTACCGCTTTCGTTGGGGCGGACGATGATATTGAGTCCGTCGTGGAATTCAATGGTGTCGTGATCCAGGCGGCCGTAAGTTGCCGTTATTCGGTTAATCTTCAAGAGGCGACACCTCCTCTTCATTCTCCAGTGCCGCGATGCCCCACCGGGCAGCGCGCTCGATCAGTTCCCGTTCCTGATCGGTAGTGGCCTCATCATAGGCCTTTGCCAGCCGTTTCAGGAAGAACCCTCTCAGAGTATTCTCATCGGAGTGATCCCACACAGTCCGGGACATCTTGGTCCGATCGATGATCTGAAGGGAGAAGAACCTGGGCTCCAGCTGCTGCATCATCAGGGCGATGTCCGGTGGAGACTGGGTCCGTCCCGTCAGAATGATCCGATAGATGTCATTCTCCGTAAACTCCGGCATTTTGGTCAGGATCTCTTCGCCGTCGGCAATACGGATCCTCATGATCTCGTATTTGCGCATGGCGATATTGATGCCGCGAAGCTTACAGTTATTCTCCGTGATGTCTGCGATATAGACGGATTTGTTTCCTGTCTCATCAAATCCGCGCCCCTCCGGACACCCCGGCCAGGCATAAAAAGTATCTCCGGCCCGCCGGAGGCCGCTGGCCTTATGGATATGACCAAATCCGATATAATCCATCCCGCTTCGGGAGATCTGTTCTTCCGTAACGGGATTATAGGGACTGGAATCATTTCCCACATCCCCGTGAAGGCACATGATATCGATCATGTTCTCTTCCTTCTCCGCTTCAAATCCACGCAGCAGCGGACCGCTGCGGGGTTCCACGAAGGCAGCTCCCCATACCCGGACATTCAGTTCCGGGATCGTGACGCATTCCACATGAGGGTTGCTGAAGATATGTACATTATCCGGCCAGCGGAGTTTGGCATAGGGAGAGTTCAGAGAGTAGTAGTCGTGATTTCCCGGTGCGATGAAGACCGGGCACTCGATGCGGCCGAGGATATCAATGAGAGTCATGGATGTCTCCCGGTAGGCACTCCCGGTATCCAGCAGGTCACCCGAAAGAAGCACCAGCTGAACGCCGTTATCCTTCACCGCCTGCGCAATGCGGGCGATGAGAAGCCGCTGCTCCTGTCTTCTCTGGGCAGCTTTCCCGGCGGGAAGCGCTTCGAAGGGAGAATCCAGATGCAGATCGGCTGCATGAAGGATCCGAATACTCATACAACCCGCACACTTTCCGCCTTCAGGCAGCGTCCGGTGGTCTCATCGATCGTGAAGACGCACCCTTCCATCTTATGCGGTGCCTTTCCGGAGTTATACCGCACCGGGGGATCGCCGAAGAACTTTCCGATGGACTGCTCGATATCGATGCCGATGACACTTTTGGAAGGACCCGTCATCCCAAGGTCCGTTATATACCCGGTGCCGTTTTCCAGAACGTAGGCATCCGAAGTCTGTACATGCGTGTGGGTTCCCCATACCGCGCTGGCCTTGCCGTCCAAAAAATAACCCATGGCCATTTTCTCGCTGGTGCCTTCCGCATGGAAATCCACCAGAATGATCTTTTCTTTAAACTGCTGGAAGTAATCATCCGCCACCACAAAGGGGTTATCCGTGTTGGCATCCAGGGTGAATTTCCCCATGAGATTCATGACCACCACGTCTCCGAAGTCCCGGCTGTAGACACCGACACCGCGGCCCGGACACTGTGGAGCGCAGTTTGCCGGACGAAGGATCCGATTCCGCTCGTCCAGATACGGACGGAGTTCCGTTCTTGTCCAGGTATGATTGCCCAGCGTGATGACATCGGCTCCGGACTGCAGGATTTGATCCGCCTGCTTCGGAGTGATTCCCACCACATTGGCGTTTTCTCCGTTGACCACACAGAAACGGATGTCATTTTCCTTCTTGAAATCTTTCAAACGTTCCCTTAAGAAACTCAGCCCCGGTTCGCCGCAGACGTCACCGACTGCCAAAATCTTGATACTCATAGAAACGCATTCCTTCCTAAGGGGATCTGCCCCTGAATATTATTTGTCATTATATCACGGCAAAATTGGAAAGTATACAGATATGGTGGTTCCCTCTCCAAGAAGTACAAAATCTTGTACTTGATGATTGAAATACCATCATCAAGTATAGAAAAACGGCACCACAGATAGCTCTGTGATGCCGTGGTGAAAACGACAGGTGTTAATCGCGGTTTCCGAAAATGCGCAGCAGATACAGAAACAGGTTGATGAAGTCGAGATACAGACTGAGGGCCCCCCACAGTCCCAGTACGCTCATCTCATACCCGGTATTCATTGCAGCCATAACCTTGATCTTCTGTGTATCGTAAGCGGTAAGCCCTACGAAAATAAGCACGCCGACCACGCTGAGGAGCAGATCCAGCCCGGAAGATTTCACGAAGATATTGACGATCATCACCAGAATCAGGCCGATAAGGCCCATCAGCAGATAGCTTCCCCAGCTGGCAAGACTCTTCTTCGTTACGGCGCCAATGACTGCCGTGATGCCGAACATCAAAGAGGTCACCAGGAAAACGAAGGTAATGAACTGAAGATTGTAGGCCAGGAAAATTGTGGATAACGTGAGACCGTTTACGATACTGTATCCAAACAGGCACACTGCCGAACCGACCTTGCTGTTCCGTGCCGCCTGACGGTTTCCGGCGATCACGAAGGCAAATTCCGCAACAATGATAAGGATGAGCAGTGCCGGATTGGCAAACACCACTCTGTAAAGCCCGGAGGTCGCCGTATACATTGCCACCACTGCCGTTAGCAATACGGCGATGAACATGTACATAAAGGCACGGATCATGACATCATTGATGAACGTCTGATCGGAAAAGGCCTGCTGCTGTTCCTGCGTCATGGGAACGGGTTTTCCGTTCACATAGACTTTATTCGAGTCATTGTGTCCATAGTTGTATTCCATGAGACCAAACCCTTTCTATCGAAAATGAAATATTTGTTCCTTATGCTCTCATAATAATGGTTTCCGAAGTAAATTCAAGAAGTCAATTGTAAACAATTATTGTTCGGTGCGATGCCGGGTTGCAAATTAAACGGGCATCATATAAGATGGCAAAAACAAGAAA
>CAJOQP010000178.1 GCA_905236515.1 uncultured Oscillospiraceae bacterium
AGGTGTATCGAAGTGGTCATAACGGGCCTGACTCGAAATCAGGTAGCCCTCACGGGCTCGTGGGTTCGAATCCCACCGCCTCCGCCAGTTTAGGACAACAGATCGGATAAGGATCTGTTGTCCTTTTTATTTTGTCTATGCCGGTGAATTGAACCATTGTTGATGCATCGATGCAAGAGAAATATTAGGCAGCAAATCCTATGCCGGTTGTGTTGAATATACGACAAGTACAGCTTTCGTTTGTTATGAACGTGCAAAAATCGAAACAGCAGATTGGTAAAATTTGTTAAGTCTGAGAGCGCTTATTAATAATCATTTGCTTGAAATGGACATGTAAAAATGAAATAATTGGAGCGTTTCGTTCATTATAAAAAAGTGAGAGATTATTCCAATGCTGTTTTGAAACAGAATAATTATCCCCCTCTGTACAGACCATAAACGGGGTCGGAACAGTATATTGGAGAATGTAAGAAAATAAGTCGTGTAGGAGGTTCTTTATGAGTGAAGCAGTGAAAACCGGCTATCCATCCATCGATAAGCCTTGGGGCAAGTATTTTGACGCATGTGACGGCGGCGAGAGAATGGAAATCCCCCAGGAAACTATTTTTGATTATCTCAAAAAATGCAATGAAGACAATCTGGACGGAATTGCACTGGATTTCTTTGGACACACCATTACCTATCGTGAATTCTTCAGTCGCGTGGAGGAAGTGGCAAAGGCCCTTCATGCATTTGGCGTGAAGCCGGGTGAAGTTGTAAACATTATTACGGTGAATGCGGTTGAGAGCTATGAGCTGATGTATGCAATTAATCGCGTAGGTGCCGTATTTGATTTCGTCAACTGCCTTGCCGATCATAAAGATCTGGTTCATTATTTTCAGGATTCCGAAGCAAAGCGGATCTTTGTCATGGATCTCTTCGCGGATAAAGTCCTGAAAGCTGCCAAAGAAGCAGGTTATGTAGAGAAGGTCGTCGTATTTACCTTGGCAGATGAGATGCCGACGATTACCAGACTCGGATACTCGCTGAAAACGCGTAAAATGGATAAATCCTATTATGAGGATTCTCTCGTGGTAAAGTTTAAGGACTTTATGAAGCTGGCGGAAGGTCAGCCGGAAGTGGATTACCACAAAGATCCGGAGAAACCCTGTGCTCTGGCGCACACGGGAGGCACTACGGGATTCCCGAAAGCGGTGCTTCTGAAGGACGTATCCTTTAATGCTGTCGCTGCAGTGTATGTCCACTACCAGCCTCTGCGTCCCGGCAGATCCAACTGCATTAACACCATTCCGCCCATCGTCGTATACGGCTACTCTGTCGGAATGCATATGCCTATGTGCTGCCATGCCACCCAGGTCATCATGCCGAAGTTTGAGCCGGAGAAATGGCCTCAGTTTATTAAGAAATACAATCCTGCATATATCGTAGCGGTTCCTGCGTTCGTGACACCGATGCTGGAGAACCCGAAAATGGCAAATGCCGACATGTCGAATCTTACCATCTTTGGTGTTGGCGGCGATGGCTGCACCACGACCTTTGAAGCAGAAGTAAATGCCTTTATTCAGGATCATGGTTGCAAAACAGAGCTTGTCAAAGGCTATGGTATGACCGAAGTCGGTGCCTCTGCCTGCACTACTTATCCGGCCGGACTGACGAAAGGCGATGTTCCTGTCAACGCACTGGGTTCCGTTGGTTTCCCGCACCCGATGAACAATTTCATCATCTGGGATAATGACAACAACTGCGAATGCAAATATGACGAGATCGGTGAGATCTGCATGGATTGTCCCACCGAGATGATCGGATATAAAGACAATCCGGAAGAGACAAAGGCCATCCATAAAGTTCATCCCGATGGGAAAAACTGGATTCATACAGGTGACCTGGGTTATTTTAATGAGGACGGACTTCTGTTCATTACCGGACGTCTCAAGAGAATCATCCTTACGGTATGTGACGGCATTGGATATAAAGTGTTCCCGAATGTTCCGGAAGAAGTGCTGGCAATGCATCCGGCAATCAGCGATGTCTGTGTCGTAAGTATGTCTGATGATGCAGACAACCGGCTGAAAGCATTCGTTTCTCTCAAAGAGGAAAATGAAAAAGCGGAGGATGTTGTTGAGCAGGAGCTCCGTGAACTGGCAGATAAGGAACTCAGCGGCTATGAGTGCCCGGTGGTATATGAATTCCGGCCGAGCCTGCCGTTGACACCTGCCGGCAAAGTGGACTTCCGTCAGCTGGAAAAAGAAGCCTGATAATGTGAAAAGAGATTAATCAGCGGCATTTTGATAAAACTCTCACCTTAAAACACTTTAGGTGAGAGTTTTTTGTTCCGAGGAAAGAGGCCGGAAGGAAATGAATTTGTCTCAAAGCGTTATTTTTGGTGTGAATGCAAAAAAAACGGGCGGAATAAGGAAAAAAACTGGCAAATTGCTGATGTATACCGACAAAGCTTGAAATGTGTCCGAAAAAATGAAATAATTGGAACGTTTTGTGCATTAAATAAAGGTGAGGTATTATTCCAAAACAATACCGTATTGGAATATAAATAAACTCCTGTTCCTACCATGAACGGTGTTAAAACAGGATAAAAAAGATTTAAAGAATAAGTCGAGTAGGAGGTCCATTATGAGTGAAACAGCAAAAACCGGTTATCCTTCCATAGACCGGCCTTGGGAAGAATTCTATAAGTACGGCATTCAGGACAAACCGGTAAATGATATGCCCTGGAAGAAATACCTTGTGGATGACACCGCAATTGGTTCTCAGCCTCCACAGGGTCTTACCATGTATCAGCTCATCTATGATGTCAACAAAGACTATCCGGATCAGATCGCGCTGAATTATTTCGACAAGAAAGTCACCTTCCGTGAGATGTTCCAGCACATTGATGAGTCTGCCCGGGCATTGACTGCTGCCGGCGTTAAGAAGAATGACTGTGTCATGGTCAGTCTGGTGGATATGCCGGAGGTCGTATATACCTTCTATGGTGCCAATAAAATCGGCGCTTGCGTAAACCTTATCGATCCCCGCTCGGACGTGGAAACACTGAAGCACTACATTCATCAGGTCAACCCAAAGGTGTTTATTACTCTGGATCTGAACTACCCGCTGGTAAAGAAAGCCGTTGTTGGCACAACAGTGGAAAAGGTCGTGATCGTAAAGATCGGAAACTCCATGCCGGGATTTATCCGCATGGCTTACAATCTCAAGTCCCGGAAGGATCACCCGAAAATCGAGTACAGTGACAGTGTCCTGCTTTACAATGATTTCATTGCATCCGGGGAAGGTACCCAGGATATCGAAGCCGATTTCGAAAAAGATGCCTGCCGCATTATCGTCCATACCGGCGGCACCACCGGCCTGCCGAAGAGCGTTATGATCTCCGATCAGATCACCAACAACGTAGCATGGAGCTATGGGTACATCGGATTTCCTATCAAACGTCAGAATGTCTGGTACAACGAGCTGCCTCCATTCATCATCTACAGTATGATGATCAGCGTGCATCTTCCGCTGTTCTATGGGGTTACGGTCGTTCTGAATCCGGAATTCTCCGTGGAAAAGTTTGCGAAGAACTTCAAAAAGTACAAACCGAACTATGCCGGCGGTGTGACTGAGCACTGGCGTCAACTCATCCGTTCCCCGCTGATGAAAGACTTTGATATGTCTTTCCTCATCGCAGCGGTCATCGGCGGAGATGCCTGCCCGAGAGAAGATGAGATCGAGATCGATGAATTCTTTAAAGCCCACGGCTGCAAATATCCGGTCATCAAAGGATACGGTATGTCGGAGACCAGTGCTACGGTCACTACCGAGACTTGCACGGCAAACCGCTATAAAACGGTAGGAATTCCTCTCCCGGTTCATGACATCAAGATCGTTGATCCGGACGACGTCACCAAGGAACTGAAATATGATGAGATTGGTGAACTGCTCGTTGGCGGACCCAATGTCATGCTGGGATATCTCGATGATCAGGAAGCCACCGATGAAATGATCTTTACGGACGAGAAGGGTGAGCGCTGGCTTCGCACCAGCGATCTGGCCAAGATCTCCGAAGACGGATTCCTGACCCATAAAGGCCGCCTGAGAAGAATCTACATTACCGATAACGGCGGCACTGGAGCAAAAATCTTCCCATCCGTACCGGAAAAGGAGATTTTACGGCATGAGGCGGTTGACGCGGTGTGCTGCGCCGGTCGTCTGAAACCGGATTCCACTTTCTATGAAATCGTTGCATTCGTTGTAAAGAAAGAAGACATTCCGGATGAAAAGCTGACCGAGGAACTGGTTGAACTCTGCAAAGAAAAAGTTCCCGGTTATATGCAGCCGGTAGACTTCGTCTATCTGGATCATCTCCCGCTGACCGAAAACAATGGTAAAGTGGACTTTGTCCAGCTGGAGGAGCGTGCGAAAGAACTTCAGGTCGCAGGACTCTGAGAAAACACATTTTAGATTTATGATCCCCGTACATCCATTTGTACGGGGATCATTATTTGATGCCGGTGCAGCAACTGGCAGCATGGTTCGTGAGAATATGCTGCCGACACTGGCCGGTTACGATAAAATGACAAAATCAATTCAAAAGGTATACACGCGGTCGAAAGTTTGCTATAATTAAACATCATTAAGATTAATAACAGAGAAGATCATGAAATAAACATAAAGCGAGAGATGAAGATGAAAGAGAAAAAGATCAGAAAGACCTGGAAGGGGATCTTGTGCCTTGTCATCATTGTGATGATGCTCTGCGGCAGCACGATGGTTTTTGCGGAAACGGGAGAGCTGACAACACAATGTATCGATGCCAACGCGTTTATTTCGGACCCCTGGGGGACGGTTGGGAATGCGATCTCCAACGGGATCTCAAACGGTGTGAACGCCCTTAGATATGGTGATCTGTACCGCCGGTACGGAGATTTCTCTATTACGCTGCAAATGGGCAATGGCAGTGAAGTTATTGGACCAAATACTATCGTCAGCTGGATCCGGGTGAGTGACAACGGCAACGAGTATTACGATGACGGCAAGCTGAATGAATATGCCAGCAATCTGGCGGCCAAGTATAATTCCACCGAAACGAAGAATACGTTCATGACCTCCTATGGGTACGAGATCTCCATTCCCAGTACCACATACAGCTGGGTTTTGAATCAGCAGGCAACCGCCAATGCCATTCGCAATGCTCTGTATGCACACCAGACTCAGACAATCTACCCGGTCTGGGCACAGACGGCAGGCAATGCTTCCACCTATGTGGAGATCAGCCTGACGAATCAGCGGCTGTTCCTGTATAAGGACGGACAGCAGATCATGGCAACGGATGTTGTTACCGGCAACACCGCTCTCGGAAGGGGTACACCGGCTGGTTACTATACGATAAAAAGCAAGTCAAGAAATACCGTTCTTCGCGGAGAGGGGTATGCAAGCCCGGTGAGTTACTGGATGCCTTTTAACGGAGGAATCGGCCTGCATGATGCCACCTGGAGAGGAAGCTTCGGCGGTACGATCTATCAGTATGACGGCTCTCATGGATGCGTCAACATGCCGTTGGATAAAGCAAGAATCGCCTATGAAAACGTCTCTGTCGGCACACCGGTAATCCTGTACTGGTAAGATTTTTTGAAGTAATAACAAGCGTCTGCGGAGATTCGCCGCTCCGCAGACGGCTATTTTTGACAAAAAAGGCGTTTATTTTTAAGAAAATACGTTAAGAAAACACAGAAATAAAAAAATCTTGCAATTTGCTTGAAATATTTCACCAAGCTGAGTTATTTTCATATATAGGACTTATTTTTCTTACAGGGGGG
>CAJOQP010000179.1 GCA_905236515.1 uncultured Oscillospiraceae bacterium
CCTGCCCTTCAGTGTCAATCTGAAGTTTCATTGTCTGTGCTCCTTTCTATTAACTTTTGTTTTCTATTTAATAGAAATTTCAGATTTACCAGATATGTCTCTGGTTTATCTGTTTTTCTGTGTCTATAAATTAACATAAATCCGTTTGAAGTTCCATCGGTAAAATAAATGGAAAACAGATTTGCTTTTCAGTGACATTGCCCGTTGAAATGGCCGACTGATTTTAATATAATAGTATCGTTGTGAGTCGTCTCGGAACTTTTCAGTTCCGGGATTTTTTCATTTTCAGCGTCAGTTTGCAAGCTCTGCCTTTCCCATCAAAGCTTCGGAATCATGTTCCTTTTCGGGAAACAGGTTTTCGAACAGCCAGTGCGTAAACGGGGCAGCGGCAAACATATTCCAGAAAAATGCCATGGGGAAGTTTTTAAATACCGTTCCGATCCAGATCACCGGAAGCTGCGTCAGTGGAAGCCCCTGCCCGATAATAAAAAACAGCACCGAGGCCAGCATACTCATAGCCGGGCACATGACGGCCACGGTACCGGCCTGCCGCATCAGCTGATGAAAGTAGGGACTGTCCGATTCTGTGGTGTGCTTCTGCATGAAGCGCTGTCCCATGCGGTTACCAAACAGTTCCGAGACAATCAGCACAAAGATTCCCATGATCAGCATTTCTTTCATGCCGGTTCCCACCGCGGTCCAGGTCATATGACTCAGGCCGCCGGGCTGCAGTGCGATCCCCATATTGATCGCAGTATTATACAGCTCCATCCCGAATGCCATGGCATAGGACATGATCACCCCGAAGATGATCTTCTGAAATTTATTTCTTGGCATCACAAAACACTCCCTTTATAATAATTGTTGTATAAAAACAAAGCGGCGCAGTCCGTATATCAACAGACTACGCCGTAACGACTTATTTCATATCGATTGCCCTATTCATTTGCAACGATGTGATTATACTCCTGCGGTCATAACGATTGCAAAGGACAATTATTCAAAATCTTTTCTCCTTGGCGGGTGATTTTTTGTTCAATACGACTTTATGCTATCTGGAGCAGGACGGCAACTATCTCATGCTCCACCGCATCAAAAAGGAACACGATATCAATCATGATAAATGGATCGGCGTTGGCGGCAAGTTTGAAGAAGGAGAAAGTCCGGAGGAATGTGCTGTCCGGGAGGTTCGCGAGGAGACGGGCCTGACAATGAATACCTGGAATTACCGCGGTATCGTCACTTTTGTGTCGGATCAGTATGAGTCCGAGTCCATGCATCTTTTTACTTCTTCCGATTTTTCCGGTCAGCTTATCGACTGTGACGAAGGTGTCCTGGAATGGGTCCCCATCGATCAGATTCCTTCCCTGCCGCTGTGGACAGGAGACCTGATCTTCTTCCGTCTGTTGCGGGAAGACCGTCCTTTCTTTTCTCTGAAGCTTCAATATGAAGGGGACTCCCTAATCTATGCATCACTGGACGGGACCACGATTCCCTGCACTCCGGATTTTTGATTTGATTTTAAGTTAGTAGGATAGGATAAAATCAGAAAACTATAGGAAGGTGCTTTTATGCGTTTACTTTTAGCGGATGACGAACAGGAACTCACCGATGCCTTGTCGGTGATCCTAACATATAATAAATACTCCGTCGATGTCGTCTACGACGGACAGGACGCCCTGGATTATGCGCTGACGGGAGACTATGATGGCCTGATCCTGGATGTCATGATGCCAAAAATGAACGGCTTTGATGTCCTGCGGGCACTTCGGGCAGAAGGAATCACCACTCCGGTGATCATGCTTACCGCCAAATCTCAGCTTCAGGACAAGATCGAAGGGTTGGACGCGGGCGCTGATGATTATCTTCCCAAGCCGTTTGAAACGGAAGAGCTTCTGGCCCGGATCCGGGCAATGACCCGCCGGGGTGGAGAAGTGTTCACTCCGGATGTGCTGACACTGGGTGATCTCACGCTGAACCGGAAGACCTTTGACCTTTCCTGCGGCTCGGAGCATATCACCCTGGCCAACAAAGAATTCCAGATGATGGAGATGATGATGTCCAATCCTAAGACGATTATGTCCACAGATCATTTCATGGATCGTATCTGGGGATATGATTCGGAGAGCGAGATCAACGTGGTCTGGGCATACATTTCCTATCTGCGCAAAAAGCTGCAGACCATCGGATCCCACGTGGAACTGAAGGCGCTGCGCGGAAGAGGCTATATTCTGGAGGATAAGAACCCATGATTCGGAAGCTTCGCAACAACTTCATCCGTGTGATGCTCCTGTCTCTTCTCATCGTCATGATCCTCCTCATCGGGATCATCAATGTAGTCTATCTTATTAATTTCCAGGATCAGGCCTATGAGACCATCGATTTTGTAGAAGAGAATTATCTGCGGATGCGTTTGCCCGGTGAAGCAGGCGGTCCCATGGGCATGGGCGGCCCCGGTGCCATGAACGGCACAGGGCAGCTGCCGGAGGAGGATGACTGGGAGGACCGGGACGACGAGGATTTTGAGGATCATCTGTTTTCCGGCTTTCGCCGGGATGGATCTGCTCTGACGCCGGACACCAGGTATGAGACCAGTTTCTTTGTAGTCTCTCTGGATGCTGACGGCTCTGTGACGGAAATGGACCACAGTTACATCGCCTCTGTTTCGGAAGAAGACATTGACGCGTATGCGAAAGAGATCCTTGCTTCCGGGAAAGAGCAAGGCCGTGCCGATTATTTTATGTATAAAGTCTTCGATTCGGATGACGGCACTTCCAAGATCGTTGCCGTGAGCTGTTATCAGCAGCTGCGTCAGTTCCGTTTGCTCCTATCGATCTGCATCCTTGCCGGTTTTCTGTATATGGCAGCTGTCTTTGCCCTGGTATGGCTCATGAGCCGCAGGATCACGAAGCCGGTAGAGGAGAGCATCCAGAAGCAGCGTCAGTTTATCACCGATGCCGGGCACGAACTGAAAACTCCTATTACCATTATTAAAGCCAACAATGAGGTTTTGCAGATGCAGAACGGATCCAATCAATGGACTCAGAGCATTGAGAACCAGACGCGACGTCTCAGTTCTTTGGTACAGAGCCTTTTGGAACTGTCACGGCTCAATGAAAAGGATATTGTCGACATCTCCAAGGAGTTTGACCTCAGCAAAACCGTATCAGAAGCCGTGGAGTCCTTCCGCGTTCCAATCGAGTCAGACGGGAAAGTTCTGGAGACTGCAATCGAAGAAGGGATCCGCTTCAAGGGTTCCAAGGATGAGATGTACCGTCTCGTTTCTCTGCTGATGGATAACGCGCGAAAGTATTCCACTGACCGGGAACCTGTTCGCGTCACGTTGAATAAACACCATCGTATCACCCTGACGGTATCCAATTCCTGTGAGCATATTGAACAGGAAAAACTGGATCGTCTTTTTGAACGCTTCTACCGTACCGACGAATCCCGTTCTCGCAAGACCGGAGGAAACGGCATCGGGCTCTCTGTGGTTCAGGCAATCGTGGAACGGCACAACGGCACTGTAACCGCATCCAGCAGCGATGGAACATCCATTCAGTTTACCGCAGTTTTCTGAGCAAACTACGGTCATGACAGTTGATTTGCTTCGGATTTTTCATTATAATGTGATTCAATAAACTAGAATTATGTAAATCTATTGGATAGAAGGGAAAAACTATGTGCGGAATAGTAGGCTTTACAGGAACTAAAGAAGCTGCCCCCATTCTTCTAAGCGGCTTGTCCAAGCTGGAGTACCGCGGATATGATTCCGCCGGCATCGCCGTTATAGACTCTGGCACTATCAACATGGTTAAATCACCCGGCAAAATTGTCAACCTATATAACAAGACGCATAACGGCTCCGATCTGCACGGTTTCACCGGGATCGGCCATACCCGCTGGGCTACCCATGGCGAACCGAATGAGGTCAATGCGCATCCTCACATGAGCGAACACGGCAACATTGCCATCGTTCATAATGGAATCATTGAGAACTATATGGAACTGAAAGAGTTTCTGATCTCTCAGGGTGTGACCTTCGTTTCGGAAACCGATACCGAGGTCGTTGTCCAGCTGCTGGAGTATTACTACCTCCAGTATAAAGACCTCCGGGATGCCATCTTCAAGGTGCTGCAGGTCATTGAAGGTGCCTATGCGCTGGTAATCCTGTGCAAGGACTATCCCGACAGTTTCGTCGTGGCAAGAAAAGATGCTCCCCTTCTTCTGGGATATGGTGACGGCTGCAATTTTGTTGCTTCGGATGCCACCGCCATTATTGAGCACACTCGTGAAGTCGCCTATATGGAAGACGGCGAGGTTGCTTTCATCACGAAAGATAGTATCGATGTTTACGACTCCTTCGGTCAGCCGATTGAGAAGGAACACCATATCATTGACTGGGATATCTCCGCTGCGGAAAAAGGCGGCTATGCTCATTTCATGTTCAAGGAGATCATGGAGCAGCCGGAAGCCATCCGTAAGACGATGTCTCCCAGAATCCGGGATAACCGAATCGTATTTGACGATTTGAAGATCGACAAGGCTTTTATGGAAAAAGTCGATCGCATTTATATTGTTGCCTGTGGTTCCTCCTATCATGTCGGCATGGTAGGAAAATACAACATGGAACGCCTGCTTCGTATTCCGGTCGATCCGGTGCTGGCTTCGGAATTCCGTTATTCCGACCCGCTGGTCACGGAAAATACCCTGATCATCGTCATCAGTCAGTCGGGAGAAACATTGGATACCATGGCAGCACTCCGCGAAGCAAAAAAACGCGGGGCACATATCACCTCCATCGTGAACGTCGTTGGAAGCTCTATCGCCAGAGAGTCGGATGATGTTCTGTATACATGGGCCGGTCCCGAGATCGCTGTCGCAACGACAAAAGCATATTCCACACAGCTGACTCTGCTGAATATGCTGGGGCTGTACTTTGCAGATATGCTTCATACGATCGAGGAATCCGAGTATAGCGCGATCGTAGAGGAGATGCAGTGGCTTCCGGAGAAGATCGAATCGATTTTGCAGAATACCGATCAGATCAAGTATCTTGCCAGCCGGTATTTCAACCACAACTCCATCTTTTTCATCGGGAGAAACCTGGACTATGCACTTGGCATGGAAGGATCGTTGAAACTCAAGGAGATCTCCTACATCCATTCCGAAGCGTATGCTTCCGGCGAGCTGAAACACGGCACGATCTCTCTGATCGAAAACGGCACTCTGGTGGTTGCTCTCGGCACTTACGGTCCTCTGTTTGACAAAGCGATGAGCAATGTTGTGGAGGTTCGGGCGCGCGGAGCCGACGTTATGGCCATCACTACCGTCAGCCATGCGGAAGAGATGCAGAAGAATGTAGACTTTGCGGTTGCCGTTCCGGATACGCACCTGATCCTGCAGCCCTCCCTCGGCATCGTGCCGTTGCAGCTGTTTGCCTACTATATGGCACTGCAGAGAGGCTGCGACATCGACAAACCGAGAAACCTGGCAAAATCCGTTACTGTTGAATAATCAAATGTACCGGCAGCGCTGAAAATGCACTGCCGGTTTTTAAGCTATGATCGATATTGCAAAATTTAAAGTGGATGATCATCTGTGCATCGGATGCAGTCGCTGCATCAAGGTATGTCCGGGACATCTGCTGTATCTTAATGACGAATATCATTGCCGCCGAAACGCACCGAATGAGGAGAATTCCTGCTGGCGTTGCCAGCACTGTCTGGCGGTCTGTCCGAGAGGCGCGATCCAGATCTTCAACCGCGATCCGGAAGACAGCCGCGAACCGGTATCTCGGGATGATGCCTCCTATGTTCTGGATACGCTGATCATGACCCGGCGCTCTCACCGAAGGTTCCTCAACCGGGAAGTGGACCCCTCCATGACCCGTTTTCTCATCGACCTTCTGTCCAATGCGCCAAATTACCGAAATCGGCAGTCCGTAGAGTTCACTCTCATTGATCGCGCAGATCAGATGACTAGGATCCTGGACAACCTGAATCCGGAGCAAAGCAGCCTCTTCGGCAATGCTCCATGTCTTCTGGTCCCCCACTCTCCGGCGGGAGAGAAGTATGCCGCGTACGATCAGGTGACTGCCGCCGCCTATTTTGAACTGCTTTGTGCATCCCGCGGCCTTGGTGCAGTAATAATCCCGTTTCCGGAGGACGATTCTGCCGTCTGGGCAGCGCTGGAGATCCCTGCGGACCACACCACCTCCGTGATGATCGGGTTTGGCTGGCCGGAGATCCCCTATTCCCGCAGCGTACAGCGCCGGGTTGGCGACACCAGGCTCCATCGTCCGAAAAATGAATCCTGAAAAAACGAGCAGGGAGTGCACTCCCTGCTCTTTCTTTCATTGATACAATGCCACAAATTCTTCCAGACAGAGATTGTGCTCTACCATGTAAGTTGCGGCCTCCACCCCAACATATCGGAAATGCCATGGCTCATAGATGATCCCTGTGATCTCCTCTTTATCTTTGGGGTAACGGACTATGAATCCATATTCCTGACAATGCTTGCTCATCCACTGATAAAGAGCTGTATTTTCAAGGCTTTCATCCTTCAGCTCATAGTATTCATCGGTAATATCGCAGGCAAGACCGGTCTGATGCTCACTGGTCCCGGGCCGGCTGACAATCGTTGCCGCCTTCTCTTCTCCGTACTGCTCCACCTTGCGGTTGAATAGGTACTGCTGTTCCTCGAATCCCCGATATCCGGAAGACAGAAAAACGCTGAGGCCTTCCGCCCTTGCATCCGCTACAAACTGCTGCATCGGCTCCAGGATCCTCTGATCCAGTTTCTGGCCTTCGATCTCCCCAAGTTCCGGGGTGTATTCCCCAATAGAGTGCTCCGCATTCGCGAGCACATATTCCCAGCTGTTGATATCGATATCCGGAAGATCGGCTTCTTTTTTCTGCTGACCAGAAACTTCCTCCACTGAGGTCTCTTCTTCCGCCGTCTCCACCGGCAGCTCAAGCCGTTCATGCTCATCCATTGCATTCTGAGGCATCAGAAGCACGAAATATAGGGCTGCAGCCAGCAGCATCAGCACCCCTGTCACAATACAGATTATCCGTTTCGTTCTCATGGTTCCATGTCACCTTATTCGAAGTATCTGAAAAAAATAATAGCATCCCTCCAACTTATGTCAATCAAAAACATGGCAGAAAGGTTCTTCTTTCTGCTATACTGAACACATATCGATGAAGGGAGTGATTGATTTGAATATTATCTGGCACGGACATTCCTGTTTTGAGATCCAGGGCAGTGTCTCGGTGGTCTTTGATCCTTATGAACCAGGATACGTTCCCGGTTTTCAGCTGCCGCCGCTCTCAGCGGACTACTGCTTCTGCAGCCACGGTCACGGTGACCACAGTTACAGCAAAGGCGTTACGGTTCCTTCGGATCCTCCCGCACTGACTTCCCATATAGTGGATACCTTTCATGACTCACAGCAGGGAGCGCAGCGTGGTCCGAACCGCATAACCGTGGTAGAGATCGATGGGAAACGGATCGCTCATATGGGAGATATCGGTCACATTCTGTCCGAAGATCAGATCCGGGCAGTCGGGCCGGTGGATATTCTCCTTATCCCCATCGGCGGTTTTTTTACAGTCGATGCAGCTGCAGCGAAAAAGATTGCGACATCCTTAAATCCCGGTATCGTCATTCCCATGCACTATCGCGGAGAAGGATTCGGATTTGATGTCATTTCAACGCTGGAGGATTACACCTCCCTCTGTGATGATGTGATTACCATCAGCAGCAGCCAGTTCGATCCGGACACCGTCCAGACTCCATGCACGGTTGTGCTGACGCCTCCGGTCTGCTGACTATACCGAAAAATATGAAACAGCAGGAAAAACAGATATGATCTCCCGGAAGTAGATAAGGTAAATATCCAAATCTACTTCCGGGAGATCATATCAGATCAAACCTGCTGTTTTTTCAATCGATTACGGTTGCCAGTCTCTCCAGAAACTGAGAAAGCAATTTCTTCTCATCCTCGGTAAAGGTTTTTTCCACCTGCTGGCACATCTTATCCACATATTCCCGGACCGTATTGGTGTAACCGTAGTATTTGTCGGTCAGCACCAGGTGGTACTCACGCCGGTCTGTAATGGAGTTCTGTTTTTCTATATACCCTTTTTTTATCAGGCTGTTGACCTTATATGTTGCATTGGACTGAGAAATGTTCAGAAACGCAGCAAACTCTCTTATCGTCGGCTCGTGAAGATCATGGATCACTTCCACGGAAAATGCTTCCATGGCGCTGAGAGAGCCTTCTCTTTCCCGCACCTGATCGAAGATCCGGCGGAGAAATGCCAGTTTCATTTTATCCGCAATGAGCATCATATTCTCTTCAATCATTTCTTCTTTTCCTCTCTTCGTAATTGTCAAAATTATACCGTAAACATCTTGGAATTTCAAACTATCTAAGGATGTTTTATTCGTTTGTCAGAGATTTCAGGGCCTCTACCACCTGCCGTTGCTGATTTTCCCGGGAAATGACGGCCGTTCCGTCACCCTTTTGGATACCGTAGTTTCCAAACTGTGCATGGTTCCCTCCGGAAATAATCACTTCTTCCGCTTTCTCCGGAAGATTCTCACGGTTCTTTTCGTACTCTTCCATATTAAGCACCTCGTCCCGATCACCATAAAGGGAAACAACCTGAAGCTCTTCCGGCAGAGGATCGGTAGAATAGGCCGCAAGAAGAATCAGTCCCCGGAACTCATCCGAATGCTCCTGCAGGTACGTAGCGGCAGTCACACCACCGAGCGAGTGACCTGCCATATACCACTGATCGTAGTGATACTCCTGCTGGATATCTTTCGCAGCGTCCGCATCCAGCATCGCCATGTGGAACGGCATTTCCACCAGGAAACAGTCACCCCACTCCTCGGCGATCTGATACATGAGCGGTGCATAAGCTTCCGCCTCCACTTTGGCCCCGGGATAAAAGATCACTGCCCGTGAATCCGACGGTCCGTCAAACATCAGCCCGTTGGAAGCTGGTGTTACCGCCACCGTCTCACTGCTGATCAGAAACGGTTCTGCCGATTCATCATGATGACTGTACATGGACAGATACACTGCCCCGGTTGCCGCCATCAGCAGGACCGCAGCCAATACAGTCCAAAGGACCTGGCTCCATTTCCGCATCCTGTCTCTCTTCCTGCAGATCACAGATACCAGCAGGACGGCTGCCAATATACATGCCAGCATCCAGCCGGCGCTCATTAAGATCCATTTCATAGTTTTCTCCAAAAAACAAGAGCAGCGATGGACGCTGCTCTTACAGTCATTCTGAGATTAACGTTTCTTCTTTCCGAAAATACTGGAGTGTCCATTCTCTTTTGCAGGAGTTTCTCCCACGGATGCGGAGAACTTCCGCAACAGTTCCTTCTGCTCGGATGTGAGGTTCTTGGGAACAACGACTCGCACCGTCACATATTGATCGCCGCGGCCGGAACCTCTCAGATACTGGATTCCCTTTCCTTTCAGCCGGAATACCGATCCGGTCTGTGTTCCTTCCGGAATATTCAGCTTCACCTTTCCGTCGATGGTGGGAATCTGGATCTCTCCGCCCAGTGCTGCCTGTGCATAGCTGATCTCCTGCTCCAGCAGAACATCCGATCCTTCCCGTTCAAAACGGGCGTCAGGACGGACGATAACGTAGACCAGCAGATCTCCGGCAGGTCCGCCGTTGGAACCGGCGTTGCCCTGTCCGCGCAGAGAAACGGTCTGTCCATCGTCAATACCGGCAGGGATCGTAACATTGATCTTATGCTGCTTGCGGATCTTACCCATTCCATGACAGGTGTTGCACGGATCCTTTACGATCTTACCGGTTCCATGGCACTGCTGACAGGGTGCAGAAGACTGGACCATGCCCAGAGGTGTTCTCTGTGTCGTCCGGACCGCGCCGGTGCCTTTACAGTTCGGGCAGGTCTCCGGCTGAGTTCCCGGTTTGGCACCGGAGCCGCTGCAGTCAGCGCAGGTCTCCACACGGGCCACGGAAATATCCTTTTTGCAGCCAAATGCTGCCTCTTCGAAGCTGATGGAGATGTTTGTACGGATGCTCTCTCCTTTGCGCGGACCGTTGCTTCTGCGTGCACCGCCGCCTCCGAAAATGTCGCCAAATCCGAATCCTCCGAAGATGTCGCCGAATATATCGCCCAGATCACCAAATCCGCCGGGACCATACGGGCCGGCATTGGGATCGAATGCCGCATGGCCGTACTGGTCATACAGCTGTTTCTTTTCGGGATCCGACAGGATCTCGTAGGCTTCATTGATCTCCTTAAAACGTTCCTCGCAGGCTTTGTCACCCGGATGCAGGTCAGGATGGTTCTCTTTCGCCAGTTTTCGGTATGCTTTTTTCAGTTCGTCCTCGGTTGCCTCTTTCGAGACACCCAGGACTTCATAATAGTCTCTTTTATTAGTCGCCATTCACGTCACCCCACTTCGGGTTTTCTTCTGTCGAAAAACGGCAGTGCGTGTATTCTAACACTATCACTGTCGATTATCAACATTATACTCCTGTTCTGTCGGCAAACATTGGGGCGGCAGGGCCGCCCCAATAATCTGTTGAATTACTTGTCGTCGTCCACAGTGGTGTAATCGGCGTCGTAGTAATCTGCACCGCCGTCTCCACCGCCGGGAGCACCCTGAGTCGGATCAACTCCGGCATCTCCGGCAGCGCCGCCGGCCTGCTGATACATCTTTTCCGACACTTTGTAGAATGCCTGAGTCAGCTCTTCGGTTGCGCTCTTGATGGACGCGGTATCGGTTCCCTGCAGTGCAGTCTTCAGAGCCTCTTTCTTGCTCTCGATCTCGGCTTTCTCTGCATCGTCCAGCTTGTCGCCCATCTCTTCCAGAGTCTTTTCGGTCTGATAGAGGATCTGATCGCCCTGGTTACGGGTATCGACTTCTTCTTTTCTCTTTGCATCTTCAGCGGCAAACTGCTCTGCCTCACGAACGGCCTTTTCAATGTCTTCCTTGGACATATTGGTGGAAGAAGTGATGGTAATGTGCTGTTCTTTACCGGTACCAAGATCCTTTGCGGATACGTTAACGATACCGTTTGCATCGATATCGAAGGTTACTTCGATCTGGGGAACGCCGCGGCGTGCCGGAGCGATTCCGTCCAGATGGAACTGTCCGAGAGACTTGTTGTCTCTGGCCATTTCACGTTCGCCCTGCAGAACATTGACTTCCACGGAAGTCTGATTGTCAGCTGCAGTGGAGAAGATCTGGCTCTTCTTGGTGGGGATGGTCGTATTGCGCTCGATCAGTCTGGTGCAAACACCGCCCAGGGTCTCGATGCCCAGGGACAGCGGAGTGACGTCCAGAAGCAGGATACCTTCCACATCTCCGCCGAGAACACCACCCTGAATAGCAGCGCCGATTGCAACACACTCGTCGGGATTGATGCCTTTGAATCCTTCTTTGCCAGCAATGGATTTGACCATGTCCTGAACTGCCGGGATACGGGTGGAGCCGCCAACGAGGAGGACCTTGTTGATCTGACCGGCGGACAGTCCAGAATCGGACAGTGCCTGACGGACAGGGCCAGCGGTCTTCTCGACCAAATGAGCAGTCAGCTCGTTGAATTTTGCTCTGGTCAGAGAAATGTTCATATGCTTCGGACCGGTGGCATCTGCAGTGATGTACGGCAGATTGATCTCAGTAGTGAGAACACCGGACAGCTCGATCTTTGCTTTTTCTGCTGCTTCACGAAGTCTCTGCATTGCAACTTTGTCACCGGAAAGATCAATGCCTTCCGTCTTCTTGAACTCGTCGACCAGATACTTGGTGATGCATGCGTCGAAGTCGTCACCGCCGAGACGGTTGTTGCCAGCAGTGGCAAGAACTTCGATAACGCCGTCGCCGATCTCCAGAATGGAGACGTCGAAGGTGCCGCCACCCAGATCGTAGACCATGATCTTCTGATCATTTTCTTTGTCCAGTCCGTAAGCAAGTGCTGCTGCCGTAGGCTCGTTGATGATACGCTTTACGTCCAGACCGGCGATCTTGCCGGCATCTTTGGTGGCCTGACGCTGTGCGTCGGTGAAGTATGCAGGAACCGTGATTACTGCTTCCGTCACGGTCTGTCCCAGATAAGCTTCTGCGTCGGCTTTCAGCTTCTGGAGGATCATTGCGGAGATCTCCTGCGGAGTATAAGACTTGTCGTCGATTTTGACTTTATAATCGGAGCCCATCTCACGCTTGATGGAAGTGATGGTGCGATCCGGGTTGGTAACAGACTGACGTTTAGCAACCTGTCCGACCATTCTCTCGCCTTCTTTTGAAAAAGCGACAACGGACGGAGTGGTGCGAGCGCCTTCTGCGTTTGCGATAACAACAGCTTCGCCGCCTTCCATAACGGATACGCAGCTGTTGGTGGTTCCAAGGTCGATGCCAATGATTTTGCCCATAGTTTTATTTCCTCCAAATATATATAGATGTTTTATTTACGAATGATTAATTTGCAACTTTGACCATTGCAAAGCGGATAACTTTTTCTCCGAGTTTGAAACCTTTCTGGAAAACTTCCACGATTTCATTCTCACCCTTTGTTTCATCTTCCACATGCATCACTGCATTGTGCAGATTGGGATCAAAAGGTTGTCCTACGCTCTCGATCTCCGTGACCCCGAGATTCTCCATGGTCTTATTGAATTGTGCCATGATCATTTCCACGCCCTTGCGGTACGCTTCATCTTCCGTCGGCTGATCCAACGCACGGACCAGATTGTCATATACCGGAAGGAACTTATTCAGGACATCCGCTTTGATGTCTCCGTAAAGTGCTTCCCGTTCCTTCTGACTTCTTTTCCGATAGTTGTCATACTCGGCCATCAGTCTCAGATACTTGTCATTTGCTTCCTTGACCTGCTGCTCTGCAGACGGTTTTTTCTCGGCATCCTCTTCTTTGTTTTCTTCCTGTTTCTTCGAGCTCTTTTTGGAATTGTCTGGTTTCTTAGAGCTTTTCTTCGCCTTGGGTTTTTCCTTAGCTTCTTCTGCTTTCGCTTCCGTGGTTTCTTCTGTTTCTTCTTTTATTTCTTCAGAAGCTACTTCTGCTTCCTTGTTTTCTTCTTCAAGGTGATCATTCTTAGCTTTGCTCATAGATTAATCCCGATCCTCCTTTATGATTAGTTTATTATTTAAGCCTGGTGGAGGAGCTTCTCCTCCGCCGAACCGTCGGGACAGTCCGTCGGCAAGCATTTTCAGTTTTGCTGCTACGGAAGAATAATCCATTCTGGTAGGACCTACGACACCGATGAGTCCTCTCATGTTATCGCCCGCATCATAGCTGGCCACGATGACACTGGAGTCTTTCAGTTCTTCCGCCACATTTTCCGGCCCAATCAGGACCTTCACTTCGTCTCCGGCCATAAGTTCCGTCTCACCAGGGAGAATGTATCCTCCGTTGGACAGGTAGCTCATCAGCTGATGCGCCTTGTCCGGATCCCGGTATTCCGGCTGGCTCAGAAGGCGGTTCTCGCCGGTAATGTGCGCTTCCGGTGTTCCGGATTCACCCAGAACCTCGATCACGAAGGAGACGATAACGCGGGTCAGTCCCAGCGTTTCTCCGGAAGCTCGTTCCGTATTGGAGATCAGCTGTGCCGTAACTTGTTCTTCCGTAATACCGGTAAAGTTTGCATTAAACAGACTGCTGAGTCTCTGGATCGTATCTCTCGTTACGGATACGGGGAGATGTACCAGTTTGTTCTTTACCGTATTGTTCGTCAGCATCACTACGATGATGAATGTGTTGGCATCCACATAGATGATGTCAAACCGGGAGATCGTTGCCGGAGCGGACGCGGAAATGGTCAGCACCGGATAATTCGTGAGCTGGGATGCCAGCTTACCGATATCTGCCATTGCGTTATCCAGCTGCATCATCTTGGAATTCAGTTCCCGATTGATGCTCTCGCTCTCTTCCAGAGACATCTTCTGCCGTTCCATGAGCTCATTGACATAGATCCGGTAGCCCATCGGCGTCGGCACACGGCCGGCTGATGTATGGGGCTGTTCCAGATACCCCATAGAAACCAGTTCCGCCAGCTCGTTTCGAATCGTCGCTGTGGAACAGTTCAGATCCGATATTTGCGCAATCGTCTTGCTGCCGACCGGTTCCGCCGTGCGGATGTACTCTTCTACCACAGAAGTCAGTATGGTTTTTTTGCGTTCACTCAGCTCCATCTTGCTTCTCCTGGGGATCCAGTTTCGTTTGGCACTCTTGCGCCGCGCTTGCTGGCACTCTTATTCTTCGAGTGCTAATATAGCACTTCGGGATTGCCAAGTCAATAATTTTTCTTTCAATTTCGAAGTTTGTTCATAATCTTTTTGAGTCAAACAAAGCAGAGACCCCGGAACCGGTCAGCCATGCTTATCTGGCTCCCGGTCCCGGGGCTTTCTTCTATTAAATATGTAGTGCTTAGTTGAGAAAATCTCTCAGCTTCTTGCTGCGGCTCGGGTGACGCAGTTTCCGCAGCGCCTTGGCTTCGATCTGACGGATGCGCTCACGGGTGACGCCGAATTCGCGTCCCACTTCCTCCAGGGTTCGGGTACGGCCGTCGGTAAGTCCGAATCGCAGTTCCAGGACTTTCTTTTCCCGCGGGGTCAGCGTATCCATGACATCAAACAGCTGTTCACGAAGCAGCGACAAGCTGGCGACCTCAGAGGGAGCGGAGGCCTCTTCGTCGGGAATGAAGTCGCCAAGATGGGAATCCTCTTCCTCACCGATAGGTGTTTCCAGCGAGACCGGCTCCTGCGCCACTTTCAGAATCTCACGGACTTTTTCCGGAGGCAGATCCATGGCCTGTGCGATCTCTTCTGCACTGGGGTCATGTCCCAGTTCCTGCAGCAGCTGACGGGAAACACGGATGACCTTGTTGATGGTCTCGACCATATGGACCGGAATTCGGATGGTCCTGGCCTGGTCGGCAATGGCTCGGGTGATAGCCTGCCGGATCCACCATGTTGCATAGGTGGAGAATTTATAGCCTTTGGTATAATCAAATTTTTCCACTGCACGGATCAGTCCCAGGTTTCCCTCCTGGATCAGATCAAGGAAAAGCATCCCTCGTCCGACATATCTTTTTGCAATGGATACCACCAGACGAAGGTTTGCTTCGGTCAGCTTCTTTCTGGCTTCTTCATCGCCTTCCGTCATCCGTTTCGCCAGATCCTGTTCCTCTTCCGCCGTCAGCAGAGGCACTTTGCCGATCTCTTTCAGATACATGCGGACCGGATCATCCGTGGACAGCTGGTCGGCATAGTCTTCTGTTTCCTGCAGTTCCTTTTCCGTTACCTCTTCCACCTGTTTGATGTCTTCGGCCTCGGGAAATGACTCCTCGCTCAGGTCGGGCAGCGCATCATCCGTGATCTCAATGCTGATATTGTTCTCTTCCAGTTTCTGGTAAAACTTTTCCTGTTCCTCTTCCGGGATTCCCAGGGTTTCCAGAACTGTCAGATCCTCTGGAGTAATTGCGCCGGATTTCTTTCCTTTTTTAATAAGTTCTTCCAATATCAGTTCTTGCTTGCTCTTTTCTGCGGGTTCCTGGGTCTTTGCGCTTTTAGCTTTCGTTTCTGCCATAGTTACCTGTCCCCTTTATTTTTGATTCGTTCCCGCAATGCGAGAAGGTCCTCGCCGGAACTTCTGATTTCGTATTGTTCTTTTATGATATTTGTGTAGTCATTCCATGCCTTCTCCAGGTTCTGCATGGATTCCGGTTTATTGTCAATGGATGAAAGCAAGCTCATCTGATCCGGACTCAACGCGCCGCTCAGACTGGCTGTGGTAATATCCCGGCCCTCCGCCGCGATGGATTTCATGGCCTCAAAGATCTTTCGGAGCTCCGAAGAGGAGAACTCCTCCTCTGCCGGCTGCAGCGGATATGTCAGGACCGAAGAGTCCCGTGAGATCAGTCGGAGGATTCCCTCCTCTGCCTTTGCCGATCGGACATCTTCATAGCGGAATTCCCGTTTTACCGGCTGCGCGTTCCGTTCCGGATGCATATTGTTCTCTTCTCTACGCCGGAAGCTTCTCTGTTTTCGTTTCCGCTTTTGTTCCACTTCATTCATCAGCACATCTTTGCTGATTCCGGTCTCCGCCGCCAGTCGGCCTGCATAGACCTCACTCGCCATCCGATTGGGAAGATCGGAGAGCATGTCCGTGGCATCGTTCAGGAACGCCACCTTCTGATCCGGTTCATTCAGATCATACTGTTCCATGATCTTCTTCATACGGTAATCAATCTGTCCTTCCGACCGATCCAGCAGATTCTGAAAGGCATCTTTCCCTTTGAGCTTGATAAACTCATCCGGATCCTTCGCGCCTTCCATCTGAAGGACACGGACCACAAGATCCAGCTGTTCCAGGATCTTGATCGCGCGCTGCGCCGCCTTCTGCCCCGCACCGTCGTTATCATAGGCGATGATGATCTCTTTCGTATAATTGGACAGCACCCTGGCCTGCTCGCTGGTGAGAGATGTTCCCAAGGATGCTACGGCAGAATCAAAGCCCGCCTGATGCAGTGCGAACACATCCACATTTCCTTCTACCAGGATGATGTATCCCGCCTTGGATCTCTTTGCAAGATTCAGGCCGAACAGGTTCCTGGATTTATTGAACACCAGGGTCTCGGGACTGTTTAAATACTTCGGCTCTCCGTCTCCGAGGATCCGGCCGGAAAAGCCGATCACATTTCCTTTGGCATCAAAGATCGGAAACATCAGTCGGTTACGGAAGGCATCATAGAAACCCCCGTTCCGTCCTTTTTTCACCAGCCCAGCATCGTGCATCTCAAAATCATTGAAGCCCTGTTCTTTCATGGCATTGCGCAGGCTGTCCCAGGTATCCGGAGCATAGCCCAGACCGAACTTCTTCACCGTATGGGCCTCCATCTTACGCGATTCCATATATCGAAGTGCCGGTTTCCCGACATCCGTTTTCAGCTGATTATAGAAAAACCTTGCGGCCTCCTTATTGAGCGCCAGCATCCGCGCCCGTTTCTTTCCCTCGGCGCTCTGCTCCTCCGCCGGGAGCGGCATGTTGACTCTCTTTGCCAGCGTTTCTACGGCTTCCGGGAACGACAGGTTCTCGATCTCCATCATAAAATTGATCACGCCGCCGCCTTTTCCGCAGCCAAAGCAGTGATACATCTGGCGTCCCGGATTGACCGAGAAAGAAGGGGTCTTTTCGGAATGGAACGGACACAGGCCAAACATGTTCGCACCGGACCGTTTCGTGAGAGAGACATACCCGGATACGACATCTACGATATCATTCCGTTCCGTGACTTCCTGTATGAAGCTGTCGGAAAATCGCATATTCTCTCCCTCCTTTTCTATATAATGTCTGATTTCGAGTTTTTATTTTACGTGCCATGCAGACGGAATGAAGAACCTGCTGAAACTCTCCAGTGCGTAATAATCCGTCATTCCCGCTACGTAGTCACAGGCAGCGCGTTCCACGCCTTCCATCTCTGCCACTTTCTGGCATTCTTCCGGCATCTCCTCCGGGGCACAAACGTAGTGTTCATAGATGCATTCCAGGATTCCTTTGACCTTGCTCTCCTCTCCCTTTGCAATGGGATTGCGATAGACATCGGAAAACATGAAGTTATGGAACACATCAAACACATCCTGCATTTCGGGTGAAAGGCCGATCTTGCCCTCCATACTGTTCTGGATCAGATCCGTTACGATGGAGTTGATGCGCTGTGAGTTCCTCTCTCCGCATCTCTCCCGGATGACTGCGGGAATATCCTCCTCATGGAGAATCCCTGCACGGAGTGCGTCATCAAGATCATGATTCACGTAGGCAATGCGGTCTGCAAGACGGACAACGGTCGCTTCCCGGCTGTCTTCCGGGGATCCGTAGGTGTGATTCAGGATGCCGATACGGGTCTCTTCACAGAGATTCAGCCCCCGTCCGTCCCTTTCCAGGATATCCACAACCCGAAGGCTCTGCTCATAATGCTTGAATCCGCCGGGGTAGATTTCATTCAGCGCCCGCTCTCCCGCATGACCAAAGGGGGTATGCCCGATGTCATGACCCAGTGCAATAGCCTCGGTGAGGTCCTCGTTGAGCTGAAGC
>CAJOQP010000180.1 GCA_905236515.1 uncultured Oscillospiraceae bacterium
CACCACTTCCGGAGCGGCTCCCGCCGGGAACCCGTACTTCTCCCCGTACTGCTGGAGAGCTTCAAAGGTGGGCTCCTTCACATCCCGTCCGCCGGTCTCCTGAATGAAGTAGAGAAGCTGTTTGCCCTGCTTGTTCTCCGAATCGAAGTTCAGGCTCATCATGATGCAGGCCAGAGCTTCGTTGTACCGGCCCTTCTCCAGAAAATAGTATCCCAGATTCCGGTACAGCCGGGCGATGTCCTGCGGGATGTAGGTAAAGTGGAACGTCTCCAGATTGATCTGAAAGAACTCCTCCAGATCCCCTTTCTGTTTGAGCAGTTCCATATATTCAAAATAGTTCTTGGCGTGAGTGGGCGCCCAGCGGATGGCCTGCTTCACCGCGTCCTCCGCCTCTTCGTACCGTTCCAGTTCGAACAGTGCGCTGGCATACTGGAGGTACACTTCGCTCACCGGCTCATAGGTATTCTTCACATCCTTGGATACCGGAAACAGTTCATGATACAAAACATCCTCGAAAGGTTCCACGAAGGAGTGCATCTCCCAGGTCTCCCCGTCCTGATACTCTTCCAGAGCCTCGATGCGGTCGATGGCCTTCTTCAGTTCTTCCGCCGCCTGGTCGGGGTGGTCCCTTCTCATCATGCCATGGGCTTTCTCCAGTACATTGAGAAGCTTCCGTTCCTTGCGGGTCTCCTGTTCCATATTCGGCATCCCCCTTTGTCTTGATACTGCACCACTGTACCACGAAATCCGGGAAAAGGAAACCGCAGTCGGCAAAAAAAGATCTCCCCGCGGGGAGTGTCGTCCGCGGGGAGAAAGTGAAGGTTGCTTCACTGGAAAATACGATTGGATCAGCCTGCCAGTTTGGCACCCAGAGCCTTGCACTTGTCCAGAGCGTCGCCGTCCGGTGCATTCTCACAGATGACGCTGTCGGCTGCCAGAGAGACGCCCTTGCCCTTGCACTGGGCTTCCCAGTTGGTCATCCATTCGCCGCCGCCCCAGCCGTAGGAGCCGAAGAGCGCGACTTTCTTGCCGGCCAGTTTCGGAAGGATCGCTTCAAACATGGGACCGAAATCATCCTCTTCCAGCACTTCGCTGCCCATGGCGGGGCAGCCGAAGATCAGAGCATCATAGGATGCAACGCTTCCCTGATCGAAGTCCATGCACATGCACTCATTGACGTCTGCGCCGGCGCCTTTGGCACCCTCAGCCACTGCATCTGCCATGGCGGCAGTATTGCCGGTTCCGGACCAGTATACAACTGCAACTTTCATTGATTTGTTTCCTCCATATCGTTTTTTGGAGCATGGCTCCGTTTTTCCGTTGTTGTGTGTTAGTTATTTCTAACACATGTATATTAGCACAGACTAACGCTAGAATCAATGGTTTTTCCCTCCGAAAAAAAGAAAGACAAAAACTGCTCCGATCCGACAGACTGTTCCGCAGGTTTCTGGGAAAAGCTTCCTTGACAATCTCCGCGTATTCTAATAAACTAACAGAGTTAGAAGAACCTTATTTTAGTAGTATTAACTCTCGTTTTTTCATTTTTGGGATTATGGAATCGATCTATATATCTCCGCCGGATCCCGCGGAACGCTCCAATCGGATCACAATTTCATATCCTCAGCTGCGCTCTCTGGGCTATCTGCGTCCGGCGGCCCCGGCAGACCTGCCGGAGGAACAGGGCGAATTCTGCACCCGGCAGATCGTGGAGGGTGACACGGGATGGGGTGTCATGGAGACCTGGCCGGTGTTTCCCGGGATGGATCTCATCTGGTTTGAGATGAACACGGACTGCTACCTCACCCTTCCGGACGATCCGGAACATCGTCTGGAGATCCTCTGCTGCTACGAGGGCCGGTGCGAAGTGCAGGGCGGTCTGCGCCGCTACTGCTATATGGAAGAAGGGGATCTGGCAGTATGCAGCGCTTCTCCGGAGGTCGGGCTGACAGGATTTCCCGCCAGCCGGTTTCAGGGGATCTGCATCCGCATCAACATGAACCCGGAGACCCGGGACCTTACCGGGATCCTGAAAAACTTCTCCATCCATCTGCCGGATCTGTATATGGCCGCCGGCCGTTCGGGCATCCTGCGCATGACGGACTGCGCCGCCGCGAAGCATATCTTTACGGAGCTGCGGGAACAGCATCATCAGTTCCGACCGGACTTTCTGAAGTTGAAGCTCATCGAACTGCTGCTGGTCCTCTCCGTACCGGAGAACACGGAGCCGGACTCCTCCTTTCCCACCCTGACAGGTTACCAGGTGACAACGGTAAAGGAGATCCGAAACTTCATGGTGGAACACTTTGACGAGCACTACACCACCATGGACCTGTCCATGCAGTTTCATTTTTCCGCCACCAGCCTGAAGCAGTGGTTCCGCATCATCTACGGCTCTTCCATGTACGCCTACCTCAAGCGCTTCCGCATGGATATCGCCAGGGCACTGCTGCTGCGCACGGACTACTCCATCCTGCAGGTGGCCCTGTATGTGGGATATGAAAATCCCAGCAAATTCTCCTCCGCCTTCCGGGACGAAGTGGGAATGACCCCGAAACAGTACCGGCTGACCCAGACGGATCCCCAGCAG
>CAJOQP010000181.1 GCA_905236515.1 uncultured Oscillospiraceae bacterium
CACAGCAAATTTGAACTTTATTAACTAAAAACATTACGGTGGGAGATTTCCATCGGAAAAACGTGCCAACGTTTACTTGACACATACATGTGAGTCCGATCACACCAAAGAAAATGGGACGAAACCGCAATATATGTTATAATCATTACATACAACATAGGAAAACCAATCGGTATTTGCCGGTTTCGGAGGGTATCATGAAAACGAAATTAACTCTTCGTTTCTGGACGGCTCTGATCCTGTTCAGCCTTATCGGCCAGGTGGCATGGGTCGTCGAAAACATGTATCTCAATGTGTTTATATACAAGATGTTCCATGCCAGTGCGGGAAATATCTCGGCCATGGTGGCAGCCAGCGCGGTTGCCGCGACGGTGACTACTGTGTTCGTAGGTGCTTGGTCCGATCGCATCGGAAGAAGACGGATATTCATGTGCCTTGGATATATCCTGTGGGGACTTTCTGTGGGATGCTTCGCTCTGCTGCGTCTGGATCTGATCAGCGCTGTGATTCCGGCAACTGCTTCAGCAGCCGCCGTGGGTGTCACACTGACGATCCTTCTTGACTGTGTAATGACCTTCTTCGGATCCTCAGCAAACGATGCTGCCTACAATGCCTGGCTTACGGACAATACGGATTCCACAAACCGAGGTGCGGCAGAAGGAATCAACTCCATGATGCCGCTGGTAGCGATCCTGGTCGTATTTGGAAGCTTCATGGCCTTTGATTTGGATCAGTCCAAAAGCTGGAGTATCATATTCGCCATTATTGGCGGAGTGGTATTTCTGGTGGGGATTACCGGATTCTTCCTCGTGGACGATCGTGCCACGAGACCGACGGAGACCGGATACTGGGAAAACGTGTCCTATGGCTTCCGGAAGACGACAATCCGGGAGAACCGGGAACTGTACCGGAGTTTCCTTCTGTTCATCCTGTTTAACATTTCTATTCAGATCTTCATGCCGTATCTGATACTCTATTATGAGGTGGCGCTTGGCATGGAAAACTATGTCCTGGTGATGGCTCCGGCGATCATTCTGGCAGCAGGCGTGACTGCCGTATGGGGACGGATCTACGATTCCAAAGGGTTCTCCTTTGCCGTGAAGATTGCGCTTCTCTGGCTGGTGCTGGGGTTTGTCGTCCTGTTTCTATTCCGGAATACAGCGCTGGTATTCCTCGGATCACTTCTCATGATGTGCGGGTATCTGTCTGGAATGGCGGTGTTCGGGGCGAGGATCCGTGACTATACACCGGAAGGGAAAGCCGGGATGCTGCAGGGGATCCGTATCTTTTCCCAGGTCCTGATCCCTGGTGTCATTGGACCATTCATCGGAAAGACGGTCCTGCAGCACGCAGATGTGATCATCAACAATGATGGAACTACATCCTTTATTCCCAATGCCAACATCTTTCTAGCAGCGCTGGTACCGGCAGCACTGGTGCTGCTCTGGATTCTGTTCCGAAAAACGAAATAACAGTACTATCAAATGAAGATCCTGTATGGCAATTGATGTGTATCAGCCATACAGGATCTTTTCATGTCGTTTATTATTTGTTGTTCAGATGAAGCAGGTTCCTGGGGATATGGCAGTATCCCAGAGGGTTTTTATCCAGATACTTCTGATGGTATTCCTCCGCTTCCCAGAAGCTCTCCAGAGGCTTAACTTCCACGGCAAGTGACCGGCCGGCCTTGTCCGTCTCCTCCCCGATGACCTTGGAGATGTCCGCGATAAGCGACCGGTCTGTATAGTAGATCCCGGTGCGGTACTGCGTCCCGAAGTCTCCACCCTGCCGGTTGACTGAAAGAGGATCGATAGTCATGAAATAGTACCTCAGGAGCGCCTGGGTCGGCAATACGGTCTCGTCATATCGGATCCGTACGGTCTCTGCATGACCGGTATCCCGGTAGCAGACGTCCTCATAGCTGGGATTATCCGTTTTTCCGTTTGCGTAACCGACTGCGGTTTCCAGAACACCGTCGAACTGATCCATGAATTTCTGGGTGCCCCAGAAACAGCCGCCGGCCAGATAGATCTCTTTCAAGTCGGAAGCACTCCTTTCTTAATACAGATCATGATGTTTGGTCATGGCAGTCAGTATCTGGACGGCCTCCGCCGGATGATGGTTCATCAGCGCGATGAAGGCTTCCAGATGCTGCTTCTTCACCGGACCCATATTGACGATGCGCAGAGGAGATCCCAGGAGCGATTTTTCAAACATGGGATCCGGGTTTCCTTTGAGCTTCAACTGGATCAGCTGATTGATGACCTTCCCGAAAAGGGATGCCTTCAACTCCTGAATGGATGTATCCTTCGTGAAAGGCTTTGGTTTCCGGACTGCGGGGATCTCATGCCCCAGCAGCTTGGCAAAGGAAGAATCCTCCACGGTGAACACGCCGTTTTCTACTTTGAAATACCATTCCGGCATGTCGGAATAGGGAAGCGCGTTGCCGGTGGCTTCGAAGACACCGGTCAGCCGGATATCCCGGCTGGAGGAACCGATGGAGACACGGTAGGATCCAGCCTCCACACTCCAGTCATCCAGAGCAGTGTCATAATACTGCAGGTCGGAATCCGTAAGTTCAAAACGGACTTCCGTATGAGCGCCTGGCTCCAGATGGATCTTCTGGAACTGCTTCAATTCCTTCTTTGCACGCGGGATGCGGGATGCTGTATGACCGAGATACAGCTGTACGACTTCCTGTCCCGGCACTTTCCCGGTGTTCTTTACATCACAGGTGACGATGATATCGTTGCTGTTCCCCGGAACGACCGAGGGAACAGTCTCGATCCGGAGACCGGAATAATCAAATGAAGTGTAGGAAAGTCCGTGCCCGAAGGGGAACAGAACCTCCGACTGTACCGTATCGTAGTACCGATAGCCGGAGTAAATACTCTCCCGGTACTGTGCCTGCAGCAGATCATTGGCAAAATACGCGTAGCAGGGAGTATCTTTCGCCCGCAGCGGGAAGGATTCCGCCAGATGTCCGGAGGGATTGACCTGGCCGGTCAGAAGACGGAAGGTCGCTTTCCCGCCCTGACAGCCGGACAGATACATCATCAGAACAGATTTTACGTTGTTGATCCACGGCATGGTGACCGGAGATCCTGCCTGAAGGACCACGATCACGTTTGGGTTTACTGCGGCCACTTTGCTGATTAGGGTATTCATCGCCTTGGGAAGGGAAAGATCCGACCGGTCGAATCCCTCCGATTCATAGGAATCGGGGAGACCCGCAACGATGATGACTTTATCCTTTTTCTTGGCGATCTTACAGGCGTGTTTTACCAGACCGGAGTCCGCCTTTTTCAGATCATCATCCAGTGAGTATCCGTCAGCGTAATCAAATTCCAGAGAGGAGGTGTTGATCACGTCGTAGAGACAGTCCACCGCCAGAGAATTGACTTTGCTGCTCCCGCCGCCCTGATAGCGTGGTCGTTTTGCCAGCATACCGATGAGAGCAACGGAATCATCCTTCTTGATGGGAAGAAGGTTTTTATCATTTTTTAAAAGCACGGCGCTCTGTTCCGCTGCCTGTTGAGACAGACGGAGATGCTCGTGCAGATCGGGATGAACAGAAGGGTCCCGGTAATAGTTCCCTTTGGCAATAAGTTCCGCGGTCCGACTGGAAGCACGGAATGCTTCTTTTGGTGTCAGAGTCCCGTCAAGAATGCCCGCCTGCAGCTGCTCCAGCGTTCCGTTGTCTCCGCCTGGCATTTCCAGATTCAGCCCGTTTCGTACCGAGGCCACCGAATCGCTGACTCCGCCCCAGTCTGAGAAAAAGGCTCCCTGGAAGCCCCAGCGGTCCCGGGCGGTCTCGTTCATAAGCCAGCCGTTTTCCGCACAGTAGGTCCCGTTCAATTTGTTGTAGGATGTCATGACGGCCCAGGGCTGGGAACGGCGGATGATCCGCTTAAACTGAAGCAGATACAGTTCCATCAGTGCGCGCCGGTCTATGATGCTGTCGGAAACCATGCGCCCGTATTCCTGAGAATTGGCTGCGAAATGCTTGATGCATGCGCCGACACCGTGATCCTGAAGGCCTTTTACCAAAGGGATTGCCATCTCGCTGGACACCACGGGGTCTTCCGAAAAATATTCAAAGTTTCTGCCGCACAGAGGGCTTCGTTTGTGATTGACACCAGGCCCCAGCAGGACCTGAACATCCTTTTCCTGCGCCTCTTCTGCCAGTGCTTTTCCTATTTTATACATCAGCTCCCGATCAAAAGAACAAGCCAGTGCCGAAGCGGTAGGATAGCAGACTGCCGGCTCAGATGGCGCCATTGCCAGGCTGGTAGCCTGACCGGCCTCTTTTCGCAGTCCGTGAGGTCCGTCGGATACGCGGATCGCCCTCATGTTCTGCCGGGGCAGGGCATGTGTCTGCCAGAAATTTGCCCCGCTGAGGAGCTGCAGTTTCTGATCCATGCTCAGGGAACTGCTGAGTTTCTTCCCCTGCCGTCTGAAGTCGGAGTTTTTTCTGTTGTCTGCCATGGTCTCACCACCATTTCTTAATGATAAAACTATCATATTTCATTCGAATAACCATTTCAAGTGAAAGCGGTAGCAGTTTCTGACAGAGAACTTATCCTCGTGAGCTGAAGTAAAAAAACGATTTGCCCAAATCAGCTTGAGCCTGCCGCGAAAGTGCGTTATACTTCTAAGCGCGTGTCAGAGACACCAGTAGATCATATCAGGAGATTGCAATACGTGACTATTGAAGAAGCAAGAGATTGGTTGAATAGAAGCCCGTTTCATGAAAAATGCGGGATTAATCTGGAAGAAGCCGGAGAAGGGCAGTGTGTTATCTCTGCTGAGGTCAGAGATGAGGACAGAAATCTTTGGGGAATCGCACACGGAGGATTCATCGCGACACTGTGTGATGCAGCCTCCGGACTGGCAGTGATGAGCATGCACGACGGTTACTGCGTGACGACATCATCCACGATGCATTACTTGAAACCGGCTAAGTGTGAGAAACTGCAGGCAAAAGCAGCGATGCTCAAAAACGGACATACGATCTCCGTTGTAGAAGTTGAGGTATACGGAGGCGACCAGCTTCTTGCGGAAGGTTCTTTTGAATACTTTTGCAAGGACAACTGAGGATATCAAATGAGAAGAACAAATCGAAAATCGTGGCTCTTTGTTCTGACTCTCTGCCTGCTGCTCTCTCTGTGCGCCTGCGGCACCGGCGGGCAGGAGATCAGCGCCGAATC
>CAJOQP010000182.1 GCA_905236515.1 uncultured Oscillospiraceae bacterium
AGCCCACATCCGCTACCGGTGGGAATACGTTCTTATCGGCAAGGTGTAGCGTTGAAGCAAGAAGCTCAGTCATTCATGGCTGAGTAGTTCACAAGTAATTACTCGGAAGGCTGGCTGCATGTACCATCAGAGCTGCGGGCAAACCGCAGCTCTTTTTTTCAGATATTAAGTTTGTATTAAGTTGCGGATGTAGAATAAGAATCGTCAAAGGACAGCACAAACGTTTTCATTTTCCCTTTTTCTTTTCTACTCTCCATTGGAAATCCCAGGCGTCAGAACTGACGTCCGGGATTTCTTGATTGCATCAAAGAGTTGCGGTATCGAACAGCAGAGTTACCGGTCCGTCGTTGACGGAGGAAACTTTCATGTCGGCGCCGAATTCACCGCATTCCACGTGAAAACCGCGGTTGCGGCATTCTTCCTTGAACTTCTCATACAGCGGGATGGCAACATCCGGTTTGGCAGCATAGGAAAAACCGGGACGTCGGCTCTTTAGATCTGCATATAATGTAAACTGGGAGATGATAAGCAGGTCGCCTCCGGCAGTTTCCAGATTCAGATTCATCTTGCCGTTTTCATCTTCAAAGACGCGGCATCCACAGACTTTATCCGCCAGACGGATGGCTTCTGCTTCCGTATCTTCCGGGGCAACGCCCAGAAGGACCAGAAAGCCTTTCTGAATGCTTCCAACGGTCTTCCCTTCAATTACGACGGATGCTTCCGTTACCCGTGTTACTACAGCTCTCATAGTTCTTATTCCTCGATTCGATTTAGTTTAACGCAGCTTTGCTGCGGTAAGATCCGGATTGATGTTAGCTTTGCTACTGGCAGTCATGGATGCCGCTCGCATGGCAGCTTCTGCGGTCTGTGACAGGGACAGACCGTTCAGGCATCCCCATACCATGGCAGCGCTCATGGCGTCTCCCACGCCCAGTGCGTTTTCCAGAAAAGCGGGTTTGCAGGGAACCTGAATGCTCTGACCGTCCTGATTGACAGCATACATGCCGTTGGCACCTTGACTGAGAAACAGGTTTTCCGTCCCCATTTTCAGGATCCGCTCCGCAGCGGTGTTCCGTTCCCGGGCTGCGCTCAGAGCAAAAGCTTCGTTGAGATCCGGCTTGATGGCGAATAGTTTTGAAAGGATTGGACGGATCTTGCCGGCATTTTCCAGGGAACCGGGATCACAGAACAGTGGGACACGAAAAGTATCTGCCAGGAACTGGAGACCTTCTGCCGGAAGATCACCATCCATAACGATGGCGTCTACTTCCGACAGGACCTCCATACAGTGCATCAGGAAAAACTCCCGATTCAGTGCGCGGAGAGCATGCCGGTCATAGACCGCCTGCTCCATAGTGCCGTTGGTGGAGGTGATGAGAAGCCTCTTCGGCATGGTTTCTCCGGAAACGGAGACCGCATAGTCTGTATTCAGTCCTGCCTGCTCACATTCCTCCATAATGGAGAAAGAGTCAGGATCCTCGCCAACTGCAGTTATGAAGATCACTTCTTCTCCCAGCTGGCGAAGAGTTCGGGCAATATTACGCCCTCCGCCGGAGACCGCAGCACTGATGCGGCCGTCTCCGCTTGCTCCGGCAGTCAGCGGCTTTAAAGGGACGCCGCAGTATTCACGGTAAATGGTACCGACAACTGCAATGCGATGCATAATACCCCTCCTCGTCCAAAAAGAAAGCCTGCAACAGCTCCACTATTGCAGGCTTTGAAATGTTACGGAATCACTTGATATACCAGATGTTGTCTGCGTACTCCTGGATCGCGCGGTCCGCAGCGAAGAATCCGCTCTGTGCGATGTTCATCATGCTCATGCGTTCCCGCTCGGAAGTATTCTTCATGTCCTCAAACAGCTTGCTGTGAGTGTGAAGATAATCTTCGAAATCAGCCAGAAGCATGAACTGGTCACCGTTGTATACCAGATTGGAGACCAGATCTGAGTAGCTCTTGCCGTCGCGGTAACCGTGATTGAAACGGTCCAGAACACGTCGGATCGCGCCATTCTCGTTGTAGATCGCCTGAGGATTGTATCCGGAGTTTTTCAGATCTACGACCTGATCAGCATGGAGTCCGAAAAGATACATGTTGTCGTCGCCAAGACGGTCATACATCTCGACATTGGCACCATCCAGTGTGCCGATGGTCACAGCACCGTTCATCATCAGCTTCATGTTGCCTGTGCCAGAGGCCTCCTTGCCCGCAGTGGAGATCTGTTCAGAGATCTGAGCGGCAGGCATCAGTGCCTCGGCGGCGGAAACACGGTAGTTCTGCATGAAGTATACCTGCAGCTTGTCCTTGCAGATATCATCGTGAGCCAGATCATCCGACAGACTGCACAGCAGCTCGATGATCCGTTTCGCGGTGCGGTATCCGGCAGCGGCCTTTGCCCCGAAAACAAAGGTCACAGGCTGGAAGTCCATGTTGGGATTGTCATGCAGTTCCATCTGAAGATGGGCGATCAGCATGGCACAGAGAAGCTGACGCTTATACTCGTGCAGTCTCTTTACCTGGACGTCCATAAGGGCATCTGTGTTGAGGATATAACCGCGGTCATTATGTTTGGCGAATACAGCGAAGCGGGCTTTGTTGGCAGCCTTGATCTCGCTGAGCCGCTTCTGCACTGTGGCATCGGTGGCATACTTGGCAAGATCTGCCATCAGTTCCGGCTTGGTAAGATACTGATCTCCGCCCAGCAGATCACAGACCAGCTCGTGAAGCTTGGGGTTGCACTGTGCCAGCCAGCGGCGGTGATCGATGCCATTGGTCACGGCCGTGAAACGGTCGGGGTACATGGTATAGACATCGTTGAACAGATCATCTTTCAGGATCTCACCATGAAGAGTGGAAACACCGTTTACCTTGTAGCATGTTGCAAGACAGAGGTTTGCCATATGGACGGAACCATTGTTGATGATGAGGTTGCGCCCCACGTGCTCCGTGTTCCCGAAGCGGCCGATGAGCTCGTCGCACCAGCGGCGGTTGATCTCGCAGATGATCTCCCAGATACGGGGAAGCAGGCTCTGGACCAGAGTCTGAGGCCAGGCTTCCAGGGCTTCGCTCATAACGGTGTGGTTGGTATAGGCAACACACTTTCTGACGATATCCCAGGACTCGTCCCAACCGAGACCGCAGTCGTCCATGAACAGACGCATCAGTTCCGGAATGACCAGGGTGGGATGTGTGTCGTTGATCTGAATCACATGATGATCTGCGAAGGTATGGATATCCTCGTATTTTTTGATGTGATTCAGTACGATAGTCTGTGTCGTTGCCGATACGAAGAAATATTGCTGTTTCAGACGAAGTGTCTTTCCCTCTATGGTCTCATCGGCAGGGTACAGAACCTTGGTGATGACTTCCGCAAGAGTACGCTCTTCCAAGGACTGAACGTATTTGCCCTCCGCGAAGAGGTACATGTTCAGTTCGTTGGTGCTGTGGGCTTCCCACAGACGAAGCGTGTTTACGGTCTTGCCGCCGTATCCAAGGATCAGCATGTCCTTTGGAAGTGCAAGAACGGAAGTATACCCGGTGTATTCGTACTGGTACCGTCCGGAATTATCCCAACGGGGAGTGACCTGTCCGCCAAAACGGACCTCCACGGCCTCGTCGATGTGAGGAACCAACCAGCTTTCCGCAGAGACCCGCCAGTCGTCGGCGACCTCTGTCTGCTGCCCTTCTTCAATCTGCTGTTTGAACATGCCAAGTTCGTAGCAGATCGAGTAACCGGTTGCGGGGATTCCGAGAGTTGCCATGGAATCCATGTAGCAGGCGGCCAGTCGTCCCAGACCACCGTTGCCCAGACCAGCATCCGGTTCCGCCTCGAAAATATCCGATGCGGAGTGTCCCATATCTTCCAACGCGCCTTCAATGGCTTCGCCAAGCCCCAGATTGAACGCATTCTTCATCAGACTGCGCCCCATCAGGAACTCCATCGACAGATAATGAACTTCTTTGTCTCCAGAAGCTTCCTTGCTGACAGCCATGGTGCGAGACATGATCTCACGGATGACCATAGCTACCGCCTGGAAAATCTGATCGTCGGTTGCCTGCTCATTGGTTATTCCGAAATGCGCGCACAATTTGTCTTCGATTGCACTGCGTACTTCGTTACGGGAGATTTCACTTGTCATAAATCAATAACCTTTCTAAATGGAAATTATAAAGAGGCATCCTTCGGAACCACATACGGCATTTTCGGGCTGCCGCTGAGAGTGGTGGAATCCGAAATGGATACATTTTTATCAGTGATTACGGCGTTGAGCTTTACATTCTTGCCGATGACACCATCTTTCATGATGATACAGCCTTCCAGTTCCGCACCTTCCTCTACATGGACAGCGGAGAAGAGGATGCAGTTGCGGATGCTGCCTTCGATGATGCAGCCGTCTGCCACCAGAGAATTGGAGGAAAAAGCGTCCTCACCATAGTAGGTGCTGACTTCCTCGGCGTTCTTGGTGCGAACCGGACGGCCTGCCGGGAACATGGAAGCACGGTTCTTGGCATCCAGCATATCCATGTTGGCCGAATAGTAACCCTCTACCGTGGTAATGGCTTTTGCATAGCCCTCATGCATGAAGATTCCGATCTTTCCGCCATCGTCCAGATAACTCATCATAGCATCCCGATGGAAATGGAGACGGTTTGTCTTCTTGCACTGTTCCATCATCTCCAGAAGGAGGTGCTTGGAAATGATATAAGTTTCCAGAGAGGCCACACCTGTGCCTCCGGACGCACGGTCAAATAGCAGTTCCTTGGCAAATCCGTCGGTACCGGCCACAAAGTGGGGGCCGGAGGGAGACGGAGCAACACGGGTGCAGACGGCAGTGATATCAGATCCGGTGCTCAGATGCTGCTGGATGGCAGCGTCCAGATCGATATTGGCCGCGACATTGCCGTGCATCAGGATCACATGGCTCTGAGGAATATCATTGATATAAGTGGAGACTGCGTTCAATGCCTCAATAGTGCCCAGATAGTTTCCGGTGTGATACTCGGGAAGACCAAAAGGCGGAAGCATGCGAAGGCCGCCGTGACGGCGGTTCATATCCCAGTCTTTCCCACTTCCCAGATGATCCAGCAGAGACTGATAGTCCTGCTGCATGATCACGCCGACATTGTTGACACCGGCATTGGCAAGAGAGGATAATGCAAAATCGATCAAACGGTAACGTCCGCAGAAGGGAAGGGAAGAACTGGTGCGTCTTCCTACCAGAGCGCCTAGTTCAGACTCGGCGCCGTATGCGAAGATAATTCCATGAAAATCAGACATGATTAAACCTCCTCTCCGGTATAGATCATTCCGGCAGCGGGTACTACCGCACCGGCCTTGATTTCAATATTCGGACCGCAGGTGGCAACGCCCCATTCTTCCGAACCGTCCGGAGCGGAACCCACGTGGGCACCGGCATGGACGACGGTGTTCTCACCGATGATGGCGTATTCCACAACGGCACCTTCCTCAATGACGGCACCGGGCATCAGGACACTGTACATGACCTTGGCACCGGGCTTTACGATATCGGAGTGAGAGAGAACGGAGTTTTCCACTTTGCCTTCGATGACACAGCCTTCCGTGACGATGGAGTGAATCACTTCTGCGTCCTCGCCGATGAAATGCGGCGGGCAAGCCGGCCAGTTGGACATGATGGGCCAGGACTCGTCATAGAGGTTGATCAGTTTCGGTGAAAGCATATCCATGTTGGCATCCCAGAGGCTGGTGATGGTTCCGACATCACGCCAGTAACCGCTGAAACGGTAGGGCCACAGCTTTTCGCCGTTTGCCAGCATCTTGGGGATGATGTTCTTGCCAAAGTCCTTGGAGGACTCGGGATCCGCTTCATCCTCGATGAGGTACTTGCGAAGCTTCGGCCAATTGAAGATGTAGATGCCCATGGAAGCCAGGTCACTCTTGGGATGAGCAGGCTTCTCTTCAAATTCACAGACATAGCCGTCGTCCCCTACGTTCATGATGCCGAAGCGGGTCGCTTCTTCCATGGAGACCTGAAGTACGGCGATCGTTGCAGCGGCATCGCGGTTCAGGTGCTCTTTCAGCATCAGGGAGTAGTCCATCTTGTAGATGTGGTCACCGGAAAGGATCAGCACGTTTTCCGGATTGTAGTTGTCGATGAACTCGATGTTCTGGTATATGGCATTGGCGGTTCCAGTGAACCAGGAGCCTTGTTCACCAGCGGAGAGATACGGCGGAAGAATATAGGCACCACCGTCTGAGGTGTCCATATCCCAGGACTGACCGCTGCCGATGTATGCATTCAGCTGCATGGGACGGTACTGCGTCAGGACACCGACGGTGTCGATGCCGGAGTTGGCACAGTTGGAAAGCGGGAAGTCGATGATGCGGTATTTACCGCCAAACGGCATGCTGGGTTTTGCCATGTTTTGAGTCAGGGCATAGAGACGGGAACCCTGACCGCCGGCCAAAAGCATGGCGATGCATGTTTTTTTCATTTTGCAACTCTCACTCCTTCTTGTTTAATAACGCGCATGGCGGGGCTGCTGATGCCACCGCCATACACTCAATTATATTTGTTCATAGCCTTGTCAGGCCCTTCTTCGATGTAACATTCCACAGCGTCGGCTGCCCGTCTGACAGCGTCCGAAATCAGTTTCGCGTCTTCGCCATGGAATTTTCCCAACACCCAGTCTTTCATATCGTAGTGTTCGGGCGGAATGCCCACACCGATCTTGATCCGCGGGAATTGGTCGGTACCGAGATTCTGAATGATGCTCTTAAGTCCATTGTGACCGCCCGCGGAACCGCCGCGGCGTATGCGCAGCTTGCCAACGGGGAGAGAAACGTCATCAGAGATGACAAGTACGTGTTCTGGTGGGATTTTATAAAACTGTACCGCCTGGATGACCGCATCGCCTGAAAGGTTCATATAGGTCTGCGGTTTCATGAAGACGGTTTTGGAACCGGAGACGGTCCCGCTTCCCATCAGGGATCGATACTTGATGCGGTTGATGCGAACACCGAATTTGTTTTCGCATATATCCGCAGTCATGAATCCCACGTTGTGGCGGGTGTCCCGGTATTCCATGCCGGGGTTGCCTAGAAATACGACGATCCAGCTGTCCGAACCGGAATTGGAATTCTTTCGAAAAAACATCGTTTGGATCAGTCGAACAGATTGGAAATGGAGATCTCCTCATAGATACGCTCGATAGCATCGGCAAATACCGGTGCAACGGACATATAACGGATGATATCGCATTTCGGCTTGTCCGTGGGATACGGGATGGTATCCAGCAGGAGAAGCTCTTTAATGACACTGTTGCTCAGTCGCTCAATGGCAGGTCCGGAGAGGACGCCGTGGCTTGCGCAGGCATAAACCTCTTTGGCACCGCCGACGTTGACGAGAGCTTCTGCTGCTCCACAGAGGGAACCGGCGGTATCCACCATATCATCCAGCAGAATGCAGGTCTTGCCTTCCACGTTGCCGATGATGTTCATTACTTCGGAATGATTGGCTTTCTCGCGGCGCTTGTCTACGATGGCCATGTTGACACCGAGCTTCATGGAGAAGGCACGGGCACGGGCGGTGCTGCCGACATCGGGGGAGACGACCATAACGTCCTCATTGCCTTTTCCGAAAACACGGATATAGTGCTTGGCAAATACAGGAGCTCCCATGAGATTATCCACTGGGATATCAAAGAATCCCTGGATCTGTGCTGCATGGAGATCCATGGTCAGCACACGATCGGCACCAGCGGCAGTGATCAGATTAGCGACGAGTTTTGCGGAAATAGGATCGCGGCTTTTTGCTTTGCGGTCCTGACGTGCGTATCCGAAATAGGGTACGACTGCGGTGATACGTCCAGCAGATGCGCGGCGCATGGCGTCGGTCATGACCAGAAGTTCCATCAGACTGTCATTGACCGGTTTGCAGGTGGACTGAACGATAAACACATCACATCCGCGTACGGGTTCGTGCACAGAGATGGAGCATTCACCGTCGGCAAAGGCTGTCACGGTGGAGTTGCCCAGACTTTTATTTAAATGAGCACAGATCTCCTCGGCTAAAACGGGATTGGAATTGCCGGTAAAAACTTTTATCTCATTGCCGTGTGAAATCATAAATTGTTCCTTTCTGAGTTAAGTTCATCAATGCATACTTCTCCATATTGATATCAAATATTATAACAAAGGGACCCCTAAAAAAAAAGGGCATTGTTTACATTTCGTTGTTTTTTGTATATAATGTCCGAGTTATTATGAAATACGTGGATTTAAGATAAAAATGTTGAGGAAGTTGTTGAAAAATGGCAGCAATACAGTACGAAGAATATAAGGTGAAACTGAACAACATCCAGCCCACGGTAGACCTGGTGGGAAAGGCACTGAATCTGGATGCCGCAGCCCAGGAAATCGAGGAACTGGAGATGGCAAGCTCCCGTCCCGAGTTCTGGAATGACGTGGAAAATTCCCAGAAAGTGCAGAAACGACTGGCTCAGCTGAAGGGCAAAGTAGAGAAGTTTCAGAAGCTTCAATCCTCCTGGGAAGACATGGTCACTCTGTGTGAGATCGCCGTGGAGGAAAATGACGACAGCCTCCTTCCGGAACTGGAAGAGCAGTATGAGGCATTCGAAAAGGAACTGGAGAGTATGCGTCTCGGAACGCTCCTCACCGGTGAGTATGACAGCAACAATGCCATCCTGACGTTCCACGCCGGAGCCGGCGGAACCGAGGCACAGGACTGGACACAGATGCTTTACCGCATGTACAACATGTGGGCAGAACGGCACGGGTTCGGTCTGAAGGTACTGGATTATCTGGACGGTGATGAAGCCGGCATCAAAAGTGCCACTATCATGATCGAAGGAGAAAACGCCTACGGTTATCTGAAAAGCGAAAACGGGATCCACCGTCTCGTTCGCGTCTCGCCCTTTGATGCTGCCGGCCGGCGACACACCTCGTTTGCTGCAGTGGAAGTCATGCCGGAGATCACCGAGGACAGCGAGATCGAGCTGCGGGATGAAGACATCAAGATGGACGTATACCGTTCCTCCGGTGCAGGCGGACAGAAGGTCAACAAGACATCTTCCGCCGTGCGTCTGACCCATATTCCCACCGGTATCGTCGTTGCATCACAGGTGGAACGAAGCCATTTCCAGAACCTGGAGAACTGTAAGAACATGCTCCGTGCACGTCTTGCGGAGATCAAGGAGAGGGAACACCTGGAGAAGATCAGCGACATCAAGGGCGTACAGATGAAGATCGAATGGGGAAGCCAGATCCGGTCCTACGTCTTCATGCCGTATCAGCTGGTGAAGGATCACCGTACCAATTTTGAAGACGGAAATATCGACAATGTGATGGACGGAGACCTTGACGGATTTATCAACGCATATCTCACTATGAAAGCAGACGAGAACGACGGCAAGTCGTGATCGGTACTTTATAACAGAACGTAATAAAGGAATGATGGAATGAGCGCATCAACAGATCGAAAGAAACGTCAGGAAGCCATCGCCAACGGCACTGACAAAAAGACCATTGCAATGCAGGAAGAAGCTGCAAAGAAAAAGAAAGAAAACCGCAAATGGACTATCGGAGGCATCATCGTTGCCCTTCTCATCGCGGCAATCTTACTGGCAAACTCCAACTTCTTCTATACGAAGACTCCGGCAGTGAAAGTCGGCAGCACCGGTTACAGTGCTGCACAAATGGATTTCTACTATCGGACTCAGTATCTGAACTTCATGAATCAGTACGGTTCCTATGCATCCATGTTCGGACTGGATTCTTCCAAATCTCTGAAAGATCAGGAATGCACCATGTCGGAAGATGGAGGCAGCTGGTATGATTATTTCATGCAGCAGGCAGTAGACTATGTCAAGCAGGTCACCGCATATACCAAGTATGCCAAGGAAAACGATATCGAACTGGATGAAGACAGTCTGAAACTCATTGACGACCAGATGACATCCTTTGAGACTGAAGCTAACAGTCAGGGCTTTTCTTCCGTAGATAAGTATCTGGAATCCGTCTACGGAAAGGGTTGTAATTCCAAGATCATTCGTCAGGAGATGGAAAAGGTCTCTCTGGCATCAAAGGTGATCGAGGAAGTTCAGGATTCTTTTGAATACTCCGATGAAGAACTGACCAAGTATTATAACGAGCATAAGGATGACTATGACAATTATTCTTACGCCTACTATCTTGTCAATGCCGAACAGGAACCCACTGCGTCTGCAGAAGACGGAAGCTCCGTGGAGGAGGAAGCAGCAGAGGCAGAGACTGCGGTAACGGATGAGACCATGGCAGTGGCAAAGAAACATGCCGATGCCATCGCGGCTGCCGTGACCGGTACCGGAAACCTCACTGCAGCGGTCCAGGCTGAGATGGGTGATACCACACTGGAAGCAGTCACTCAGAATGCGGTACAGGGCTCCAATCTTCCCGCCGACTATGCCGACTGGATGAAGGATGCCTCCCGTGCAGCAGGCGATAAAACAGTGGTAGAATCCGAAGGAACCGGCTACTATGTGGTCGTATACGGCTCCAGAGATGCCAACAATTATCATATGGCATCCGTCCGTCACATCCTCATTAAGGCACAGGCCGATGAGAATGGCGAATATACCGAGGAAGCACTGGCAACGGCCAAGGCAACCCTGGATGGAATCTATCAGGAATGGCAGAACGGCGAAAAGACTGAGGACAGCTTTGCAGCTTTGGCACAGAAGTACTCGGAAGACAGCGGTTCCGCATCCACCGGAGGTCTGTATGACTCCGTTTACAAGGGAGAAATGGTGCCGGAGTTTGATGCATGGTGCTTCGATGCCTCCCGTAAGCCCGGTGATACCGGAATCGTCAAGGGTGAAAGCAGCAGCTATGCCGGATATCACCTGATCTACTACGTAGGACAGGGCGATCTCTACAGCAAGTATCTTGCAGAGACCGCACTGGTTCAGGACAACCTGCAGAAATGGCAGGATAAACAGACCAAAGGATTTGACGTAAAAGAGAAATTTTCCAAGAAATTTATCCAGGCCTAATACAGCATAAAACAG
>CAJOQP010000183.1 GCA_905236515.1 uncultured Oscillospiraceae bacterium
AGCATGTGAGGCTTCACTATCATACATGCGTAATTTCAACGCATGGGTGTATCGCTGTAGCGATATAGTATCAGCAGGTTGATGCTATCAGAGGAAGCGGTCATGCCGCCGCATCCGGGGAGCGGCGTAAGCGCAGCCGCATACGAACCAGATACAGACAAATCCCACCGCACACGGAACTGCGGTGGGATCCTTGTGATCTCTGATCATTTCATTTGGTAATTGGGGAGAAGGACTGCAGGAAGTAGGTGAACCTTCTTCCGAAGCCTTCAGATCCCTCAATGGCATAGTGTTCGGTGACCACGAAACACCCGTCGGACGTCGGGATGACGGATACCAACTGAAGCTGTTGCGCCATTCTGGTGGGATCGTTCGCGTCAACGGAGGCGTCGAGGCGGATGCAGTCTCCTGCCTTCTCCAGGGTATAAGTGCTCCTGCCGACTTCATAACGGTCGGAGAGTTCCTCACTGATGGCGGCAGCGGCGGTCTCCGCATCCTGGGACAGATATTTTACCTCGAGGTAGTTTTCCGGTGTGTTGGGATCATCATAGACCGATACGAAGCAATCCCGGTCCGCTTCACTGCGCCGCTGGAACATCTCATAGTCGTAGTCCATCTCATAGCCCAGGGTCTCGTTCTTCACGTGTTCGTAGTGCACAGTCTCTTCCATGCCCTCGATGGTGATGACTGAATCAAATCGCTCTCCATCCTGCCGCCCGGCAGCCTGGGATGGGGAAGGGGCGGCTGTGGGAGCGGTACTGGACGCGGCAGTGGGAGATGGAGTGGCGGACTCCATGAGCGATGCCGATCCGGCCTCGTCGGATTCCGCGCTCTTCCCACAGGCGCTGATCATTGTCAGCAGCAGGGCCGATATCAAGATAAGAGATAATATGGAAGCAGGTTTTCTGTTTTGTTCTCTCATAGCAAACTCCTTTGCCGGCGGAACGCTTTTCACACCGGACTGATGATAGTGAAATGATACCATGAAAAGCCTGAATACTCCACAGCGAAGCAACAGTCGGCAGTGAAAAACGGGGTGGATTGAGAGGGGAATAAGACCGGTTGAAAAAAATTTATTTTTTTGAATGAGATGGAAGAACCGGACGAACTGATGTCAAAAACAGCATCATGACGACGGGACGCCGCAGATCAAAATGGTCTGCGGCGTTTTGTTGAACGGAAGGAGATGCCCTTGCAGCAATAAGATGCGAGGAACAAGAAAACAGGAGGACGTGTCCTCCTGTTTTCTTTGCTTCTTGAGTTCTTATGAATCAGCTCTTTTTTCCCCAACTGAAGATTGAGATTGCTCTCTTTTCAGGGTCGACCAGCTCACCGATTCTGTTTTTTACGTAACCTGCCGCTTTGTCGATGACTTTGGACAAGATTCCGCTTACGTTCTTCTTCACCGCGCCTTTTGCCGCATTCACATATTTCTCCGTGCGATTCGTGGTGGTGTCCACATTGTTGATGAAATAGTCAATCTGGGCTTTTACCGCCGTGTTGACTTTTCCTACGATGGTAGTGTCGTTTGTAACCAGTGCCTCGCTCAGCGCTTTGGCAAAGGACTGTGCGTGCAGAGCGGTATCTTTACGAATACTGGTGCTGGGCGTATAGAATTTCCAGTCTCTTGTAATATTGTCTGTGATAACAGACTTGGACGATTTAGCCATGTTATTGCCCATGATCAGCAGATTCTGCACCGTGTCTCCGCCAGTCTTGAAATACTTGGCGATATTCTTGGCGTCGGTCTGGATCGTTTCGGAATCTCCTTCAACACCGAAGATCTGATACATGGTATTGATATAGTGTTCCACGGCTTTCTCAGTCATGTTGTATTTATCCGTTCCGCTCATGACATCCTGGATTGGCGTTGAGGTACCAAAGAGCTTCTCCGTCTGATTGAACGTGATATAGTTGAGGAGTTTATCCGTTTCCCCGTTGAAGTTCGTGGTACGAAGCCAGCTGTAGAAATCCTCAGCGAAATACGGGGCGATCAGTCCCACATTGCCCACAGAAACATGACTTCCTGCATAGGTGTTGTAGACGTTGCTCTTATCCCGAACGATGTTCAATGTATAGAACAGCGGGTTGTGGAAGTACCCGCTGGGAACACCCGTTTCTAACATTACATAGTTGCCGTCCGGCATCTTGGATGTCAGCAGACCGTGGTGTGGGAGATACTCCATGATAGTTCTGACTTCTTTTGGAATGTTGATCTCTCCCACGAACGGGATTTTCATTCCATCCGCATAGTTTATCAGAGTTTCCGCATAATCGATCAAGTTGTCATTCTGCAGCATGGGGTAGATCCACTCATTAACCAAATCTGCTGCGACTTCACCGTTTTCATCCCAGAGCTCATCGGCATGCTCCAAAAGATTCTTAGCTTCGTCGATGACCAGGACAAGGATCGCTTTGATCATTTTGCTGTCATCGAAATTGCCGAATTGTTTAAGAATATCATCGCTGGTGATGTCCCCAATGTTTTTCCCGACGAGTCCTGCCATACGGACAAGGATCTCAAGGGACCAGACCATCGTCACATTGCTGTCTTTTTCAAATCGGACAATCCCTTTGTCATCTGCTGTGGCATAGAGAATTGCCGGAAGACGGATATTCGTATCGTTATCCATGAATTCCTTCAGCGGTTTATCGCCAGCTTTCGCCAGAATCTTCCAGAAGGTCGACACCAGACGATAGGCTTCGTCCTTGTCCATAGTGATCTGCTGTCCCTCCAAATCCATGTGGAGCAGGTCATATTTCAGCAGATTGACTTCGTCCCAATTGAAACCTTCCTCCTCCGTCTGAGCCATGATGTTGGTAAAGGTCTCTTTTCCGAATTTCAGGAATGCATTGACCAGATTCAGAGTCTCATCTCTGTTGACCATCACAAACTCCGTTCCCGGAAGCGGATTGCCGCCAACGTCAGCCGACGTGAATTCCATGTACGGCTGATAATCTGCCAGGAACACACCGGGAAGCCGGACGCTGGCGCTAAACACTTCTATATCTTGACCGAAAGTATACCAGTGCTCGCCAGTGGAGATTCTTACTTGACCCATGTGAAGCGGATGGCCAAGATAGTTGATATGATCATCCGTGATCCACGTTGTCATACCATCCACGGCAGGCAATCGGACGCAATAATCATTTCCCTCAATATCCTTGATATGGAGACTGTAGGGTCCCTCCGGAAGCCCTTTAGCACCGTAGATCTTGTAAACATCCACCGGCATCTCCAGAGACTGTACCAGCCATCCAAACCCAGACTGCAAAAACGCTATAACATTATTCAGCCATTTCAGCCATGATGTTTCTATCCTAATGTCAAAGGAAGAAAGAAATGCGGCCTTCGGCACTGCTCCAACAGTCATGGGATATTCCTGGTTGGTTATCACGTTCTTAAGATACATTTCAACTTCCGGGAATGTGCCGCCCCGGATAAGCCTGTTAGCTTCTCTCTTAAAAGCTTCCGCAATAGTGTCAAGTGACCAGCTGCCGTTTATGAAGAAGTTGCTCAGTGCGGTGCCATATACAAACACTGCGACATCACAATCACCGCTGGCAGATCCGATGGCAGATCCGCTGGCAGATCCGATGGAATTATCACCGCTGGCAACACCGCCGATCAGGGAAATAACGTCTTCTCCCGGATTATCATCAGCCGCATTTGCAATTTGATCTTCATATTTCTGTTGCCACTCCTGTATATTGGCGTAACCTGCTTCCGACGGTTCTTCCGGCTCATCGGCAGCCAACGCTCCGAAGGGAAGCAGAGTCAGCATCATTACGACTACAAGAAATAAACTAATACTTTTCCTGTTCACGATATCTCCTCTTTCTGCAATGTGGGTATTGTGTGAGCGGGGGTGTCGGATACCTAACCGACTTGCTGATACAATAATAATAAATATCTGATAAATCGTCAATAAAATAGCAATAAACATTCTGCGATCAGCGCACATTTTTTTGATTTTAATTAATGCTGTAGTGCACGGAAATATTTTGGTATAATGGGAAAAATAGAAGAGACAGATCGATACCGAAGGAGAGAACGAAATGAGCAAAGTGTTATTCATTAACGGAAGCCCCAATGAGCACGGATGCACCGCCACCGCCATGGAGGAGACCATCCGGGTGCTGGAGGAGCAGGGGATCGAAACGGAGATGCTCTGGCTGGGAAAGAAGGCTGTTCCCGACTGCATTGCATGCGGGTCCTGCCAGACGAACGGAAAATGCGTATTTGACGATGAGGTCAACGCCATCGGAAGCCGCATCGATGAGTTCGACGGAATCGTTGTGGGATCTCCGGTGTATTACGGCGGACCCAACGGCCGGCTGACATCCTTCCTGGACCGGCTGTGCTTCAGCGTTCCGGGAGAGAAACTCAACGGAAAACTGGCGGCATCCATCGTGTCCTGCCGACGGGGCGGTGCCAGTGCGGCATTTGAGCGGCTCAACCAGTATTTTCTTATGACGAATATGCACGTCGTGGCTTCCCAGTACTGGAACCAGATCCACGGGCATACCGCGGAAGAGGCCCGGCAGGATGAGGAAGGTCTGCAGACCATGCGCACTCTGGGCCGGAACATGGCGTGGCTCCTGAAATGCATCGAAAAAGGAGAGGAAGCCGGCGTGGATCGTCCGGTGCATGAGCCCATGATCCCCACAAACTTCATCCGCTGATTTTGCAAGTACAGAAGTAATATGGAAAAGGAGGGAGTCTTGATGCAGAACATCCTGCTTGTCATCGATATGCAGAACGATTTTATCGACGGTGCGCTGGGAACCCCGGAGGCTGTGGCCATCGTACCAAAGGTACGGGAAAAGATCCGGAACTTTGACGGAACCGTACTGTTTACACGGGATACGCATGAGGAAAACTATATGGAGACGCAGGAAGGAAAGAACCTTCCCGTGCCTCATTGCATAAGGGGAACCGACGGCTGGCAGATCCGTCCGGAACTGGATGCGCTTCGGGTAACGGAGCCCATCGACAAGAGAACCTTCGGCTCGGACAGACTGGGGAAGATACTGTGTGATATGAACAGCGAGGAGCCCATCGGGCGCATCACCGTCATCGGTCTGTGCACGGACATCTGTGTCATTTCCAATGCTCTTCTGGTGAAGGCTTTCCTGCCGGAGGTGCCTGTCGAGGTGGATGCATCCTGCTGTGCCGGGGTCACACCGGAATCTCATGAGAACGCACTGAAAGCCATGGAATCCTGTCAGGTTGAGATCGTTCGTCAATAGGTTTGGGGATTTCAGTCTACAATACGATTCTTTCAATAGGATGTAAGAAACTCTTGGAAAGAGGAACACAAGAATGCAGAAAAACAGGTTCTTTTCAGAAATCAAAGGAAATCTCGGATTTAGCTGTACGTGCCTTCCGGTGAAAAACGGAGAGGTGGACCGAAAACAGTTTCGGCGTCTTGCCGAGTCCTTTCTGAACTCGGGATTCAATTATTTCGATACCGCCCACGATGTGCTGGACGGAGGAGCGGAGCGCGCCTTCCGTGAGTGTGTGGCGAAAAAAGTTCCCAGGGATCAGTATGTTCTTGCCAACAAGCTGAAGGAATCCTGTTTCATGAAACAGCCGGATATCCGCCCGCTGTTTGAAAAACAGCTTGAAAACTGCGGCGTGGACTACTTCGATTTCTACTTCCTGGACGAGCAGAATCAGATGAA
>CAJOQP010000184.1 GCA_905236515.1 uncultured Oscillospiraceae bacterium
AGGACCAAAGTTTCTGCCGGAACGGCAAAACAGAGTGTGTTTTGGGAAAAACTGCAGCGAGGGGAAAAAGTTATCGCTGTGGAACTGGATCCTCCCACGGATGCGGATCTCACCAAATTCGTTCAGGGTGCGTATGATCTGAAGGAATCGGGAGCGGACGTCATCACCATTGCCGACTGTCCCGTAGGAAGAGTTCGGATGGACTCCAGCCTGCTGGCATGCAAACTGGAGCGGGAGGTAGGAGTGGAAGCGCTTCCGCACCTGACATGCCGGGATCGGAATATCAATGCTACCAAGGCGCTGCTTCTGGGGCTTTACGCGGAAGGAATCCGGAATGTTCTGCTCGTCACCGGAGATCCGGTGCCTTCTGCGGAACGGGATGAAGTGAAAGCGGTATATCAGTTTAACTCCAGGAAACTGGCGACTTTTGTTGCCTCACTGGGAGAGACCATCCTGCCGGAGCCATTCCACATGTTCGGGGCACTGAACGTCAATGCCCGTAATTTCGACATCCAACTGCAGCTGGCACAGGAAAAAGAGCGGATCGGAATGGTAGGCTTTCTGACGCAGCCCCTACTGTCGCCGCGCGCGGTGGAAAACCTGAAAAAGGCGAGGCAAGGGCTGAAAGGATACATCCTTGCCGGACTGTTACCGCCTGTCAGTGCCCGCAATGCGCGCTTCATGGACAGTGAGATCAACGGAATCCGCGTAGCTCCGGAGATCATCGACCAGTATGAAGACTTGGAGCGGGAAGAGGCAGAAAAACTGGCAGTATCACTGATGATCCAGTTTGCCCGTGAGGCAGAACCTTATGTGAATGGCTATTACATGATGACCCCGTTCTCCAGAACGGCACTGATCCAGCAGATCATCGAAGCCATCCACAGGGAAAAACTGATAGGATAACAAAACGACGACTTCATCAAAACTGAGAAGTCGTCTTTTTTGATAGATATGGCTGTTTAGCCGATGATTGCCCGGACATCGTCAACGGTGAGATTTCCGGAGATAAGATTCCAGCGGGTCATCCATGTAAGTACGGTGTTCCAACAGTCATCAGACTGGTCGAGGAAGGAGACCTCTTCCGGTTTCATCATCGGAATGACCGTGTACAGCGTCGTGCGGGCGAGGGAATCGGAAATGGGAAGGTTGTCTTTGTCCTGCGAGCGGATGAGACAGCGAATCGCTTCTTCCCGGTTGGCATTCATGAATTCATATCCTTTGGCGCAGGCGTCAAGGAATGACCGGATCAGATCCGGCTCGGATGCAATGAGATCGTCGGAAGCGATGAGGACTTCCCCGTAATAACTGGGGATGTTGTAGTTCTCCAGCTTCAGCCAGTCCGGTTTCTTGTTCTGCTCTTCCAACAGGGGAAGATCATAGAGAATGCTGCCGGCCAGCATGGCATCCACAGTGTCGTTATCCATGATCTCACCAAGATCCATATCGGAGATGTCGGTGAGGTTGACATCCATGAAGCTGCGGTAAGAACCATACAGCATGCATGCAATCATCGCCTTCTGAAGCTCGGATCCGTCATAACCGAGTTTCTTGTCGTACAGATCGCTGGGGGAGTAGATTTTGTTGCCTTTCTTTGTCAGGAACAGATCATCCGGGGACTGAAGGACGGCACCGATGGATTTTACAGCCAGGCCCTGTTCCCGTGCGGATACGACATCCAGCTGAGAGCAAAGTCCGAAATAGGCAAAACCGTTGGCAATCATCTCTGCGGAAGAAAGCTTCGAAGGCATGACGAAAGATACGTCCAGTCCTGCCTCGGCGAAGAACCCCTGTTCCTTCGCCATATAGAGAAAGGTTGTGTCTGCCATGGGATAATGATCCAGTACGACCGTGATGGGGGTAAGATCTGCAGCCGGATCGGCATGAACCGAAGAGGATTCGGGAGTTTCTACCGAACCACAGGCACTGCACAGCACAATAATCATAGCTGCAGTAATGAATAATGTAATGAGTCTTCGCATACAGATACTCCAATCGGCGATGAAGTTATTATTTATTAATGGATTAAGTTTAATTGTCATGGTTTGGATTGTCAAGAAAAGTGAGGAGGAGTTCCTTGACATCGATACGGTGAAAGGTTACAATTTCTCCGTTGCAATCAAGCCCCGATAGCTCAGCTGGATAGAGCGACCGCCTCCTAAGCGGTAGGCCGGAGGTTCGAATCCTCTTCAGGGTGCCAGAAGACCGAGATCTG
>CAJOQP010000185.1 GCA_905236515.1 uncultured Oscillospiraceae bacterium
ACTGCCTTCCGAAAGCAGCGGGAGCGGAAGGACAGAAGCAGCCCCCACAGGACCGGGAAGACGATCATTGTCACCACGATATATGGCATATAGTTGTAGTGTCTGCCTCCGTAGGCCTGAAGATAGGTGGAATACCGCGGCATGAACGCCAGCAGTACGGCAGCCAGTACCGTCAGGACGCAGTACGCGACCCAGTTCTTTCGTTTGCTCATAAATATCCCCCTTTTCGGCAGGATGGCTTCCGGCCCCATTCCAAAAGAACCGGCCGAAATCATCCGATTTTTATTTCTCACACTGTAATTATTTTAAATCAGGGCAGGGGGAAATGTCCAATGTTACATTCTGGAAAGAGCGTCTCAGACAACCGGAAAGAGAAGACTTCTTGAAATAGTTCCAGTTCTTTAAGGTCATCACCTGGTCACTGCATCCATGGACCATCTGATCACGCAACCAAGAACCAACTGATAAAATCGCCGGGAGTACATCTCCCGGCGATTCATTTTTTCGGATGTTCATTCCGTATCCGGATTGGCAGCGTCCCCCAGACCATAGAAGGTCACAGACTTCACCTTGAGATCCTTGAATTCCTCATAGAAATCAAAGTCATCGGTGTTTTCCATGGGTTCGCCGTCGTAATCGAAGACCACATCGTAGGCAAACAGACCGCCATACAGTCCGGCCTTCATTTCAGACAGATCGTAGTACCAGTAGGTCCATCCGTCATCAAAGAGCTCCTGGCCGGTCTTGCCTACCAGCTTGTCCAGTTCCTCCTGAGAGGGGATCTTATCGTTGAGGTTTTCCACAGACTGTACTTTCAGAGGAGAGAGCATCTTCTCCACCGTGGCGTCATGATCATCGTCATATTCCACGTCCGAGATCTTGTCATACATTCCCTCGGGCATCTCCGCCACGGCGCGGTAGTATACATCATCGGCCTTGAACGCCATGATGTATCTCGTCTCGTTCGCGGAGGTCTGGCTTTCCTCGCTGTTGTGGAGGAAGGGAAGCAGGTCCGCCACCGTCTCCACCTGCGCGGGATCGAAGTGTGCGGGGGCAGCAGCGGAGCTTTCCGTTGCTGCCTGCTGTCCGCAGGCCGTCAGTAACAGAAGCAGCATACATACAGCTGCGATGAGAGAGCCGATCTTTTTCATAATGATTCCTCCTAGTTGTCGGGGGGTGTTCCTTGAATCTTCCTGATTCTGATGATATCCGTTTTTTGTCCGCAATGCAAACAAAATGCCGATACCGTGAAAAAACACAGTATCGGCATATTCTGTTTTGGGTTTGCACCGGCTCACACGATGGATTCGAGGATCTTCTCCCATACCGCCAGGGACGCGTCTTCCTGTTCCGCCCGGTAATAGAAGTGGAAATAGTAGAGGACGTTTCCGTCCTTTGCCACAAAGGATTCCGCACCGGTGGGAATGCCCTGAGCCATGTATTTGCAGCGAAAACCCTCCGCGGTAAGCCCTGCGACGGGATGCGTCGAGAACCCCTCCAGCTTATAGTGCATGGAGCGCAGGCCCGTCCGGATCTTCTTTTCCATGGCCTTTGCCAGACCCTGGGTATTGAGAAGCTTTGACGGCAGCTTGCCGATCTTCTTCCAGCCCAGTGTCATGAGGAGATGACGGTCCGGATCGGAAAGACCCATCCAGTCTCCGCCTCCCATGACGTTGAGTTTCTGCTTATCCGCTTCCCCCAGCACATGGAACCCATCGGGCACCGGCAGGGTATAACGGTCATTGATCGAGATAAGATTCATGTTTCTTCACCATTTTGCGATTTTCCCGGTCTCAGGGAATGTCCTCCGGTGTTGGGACCATGGCATTGGCAACGGCCGTGATATCAAAACCGTCCAGGTTTTCGGCAACGGTGCTCAGAGAGTAGGAGACACCGGTCTCGATGTCGTACCAGGTGCACAGATCGGCGGATTCCCCGTCTCCCACATAGCGGAAGAGCTTGCAGGTCATGCCTTCAAACCAGCTGCTCATGGAGCCCACGTCCTGGGAGCCCCACTGATAATGCATGCCGGAAGTATCCACTTCGGTATCTCCGGTGATCTGCTCACGGGCAGTGAAGGTCATGCCGTTGAGATCAAAGACGGCCTGGACCATCGCTCCGGCAACACCGGAGGGATCGGCGGCGGCGTCCATGATGCTCCATTTGACATTCTCGGCACCTTCCGGAATGTTGAAGGACCGGGTGCATGCGGCCTGAGCTTCCTCCTGGGTGACCTCACGCCAGGGGTTGGCCATGGAAACGGAACCTTCCTCCTCGGCGGGGGCAGAAGCCTCCTCAACAGCTGCGTTCTGTCCGCATGCGGCAAGTGCCAGCATCAGGGAAAGAACCAGCAGAGCAATGAGTACTGCACGTTTCATGTTTTTTCCTCCATTTTTTTAGTATTACTGGGAGTTCCGGCACGGTGCCGGAGCTCCGTTTCTGTGATTTCAGACCCGGTCTCAGAACGTCAGTCCGAGATCATCGGCAAAGAACAGCATGCCGGTGACGGTGACGGTGGCCAGGAGGAGAATGAAGAAGGTGATCACCAGCGCCGGAGTGCGCAGCCGGGCGGTCCCGCCTCCAGCCTTAAAGCACCGGTCCAGCATCTCTTCCTGTCCTTCGCTCCGGGCAGCACCCCGCAGACACCACCACAGGACGGCCAGCCCGATGACAAAGGAGACGATATAGAAGATGCAGCTCTTTGCATCATGGAAGTTCATTTTGGAAAAGACGAAGATGCGGTTGGAGAGGGCTTCCCCGTGACTGTGCTGGATCTGCATCTCCACCACGGAGAGGGCATTGTTCAGGAAATGCACCAGGATGCCCGGCCAGATGGAATCGGTGACCATGAACAGCAAACCCAGGACGATGCCGATGACAAAGGCATAGAAAAACTGAGTGGCATTCTCATGGAGCAGCCCGAACATGAGAGCGGACAGCAGCACTGCGGCACGGATCCGGCCGGTGCTGCGGTAGGCGTTGGCCGCATTGCCGCGAAGAAGGAACTCCTCGCAGAACCCGGGGATCACGGCAACGGTCACGAGATTGATAAGGAAGGTGTGCCCGTAGAGATCATCTTCCACCGCGTCCAGCAGACTGGGGAACAGAAGATCGGTGAGATTGGCGATGAAACCCGCCACCGGCTGCAGTGCAAGGGTGATGACCGCACACAGAAGAAGCGTCTTTCCACGGACGTTCCGGAACCGGAAGGCCTTCCCGAAGGAGATCTGTTCCTTCCGGCACATCAGTGCCGCAGACAGGAACATGATCGCGTACATGATCACCGTGGACCAGTCGGAGGGAATGATTCTGTCCGGCACC
>CAJOQP010000186.1 GCA_905236515.1 uncultured Oscillospiraceae bacterium
AAGATAGAGACCGTTGACTCAATCCACCAAGTTTTGAAGCAACGGTCTCTATTCTTGTGATTATTTATCAAACGATATCTTTTAAAATGGCGACCTGCTTAGGAAGCCCTTTTGTAATTTCGATACTGTTCACATCATAATTGATGACTTCATATTCCGTCCCGATAAAGTACTCCATCAGATCATCCAGATGGTACAGTCTTCGGTTTGCTACGTGACCGTGCTGGTAATGCATCGGAATCAGAATGTTGGGGTCGATTACTCTTGCCTGCAGAGAAAGATCATACGATGGCATCGTACGGGTGGATCCGCAGCCGATCATCAGCACATCGGTGCCTTCAAAACAGTCATCTTCCACGCGGCATCCCAGGTCTCCGGTGTGAACGAGTTTAAACCCATCGCTGGTGGTGATGATGTGGACTTTGTTGGGTCCGCGCATGATACCGCCGCGGGTATCGTGAAATGCATCAATAACGTCTACCTGGAAAGGACACTCTCCGGAGAAGGGGATGATGTTCACCGCGTCGCGGTTGTTGTGTCTGCTGTGCTCATGGCTGACGAGCACCATATTGGCCTCCGTTTTCAATACAGGATATTGAGTTCCCGTATTGTCGTAAGGATCAATCACGATGGAATACCCATTGTGCACAATTTTAAAACAGGATCGGCCAAGCCAGTGAATAGTCATAGTGTTTTTACCCCTCTGTGATATTTAAAGAGCGAATCGCAGGATCTGAGATATGCTCCATGATTTCATAAGCGTGCGGCTCCAGGTAATCCCAGTTGCCATGGGTAAGGTGCTGTCGGAGCAGTTCATCCCTTACGTTGATACAGATGTCTTCGATGACATCTTTTTTTGTCGCGATGCCGGTCTCGTCATTGTCGCCGATCAGCAGGAACTCCAGCGCATCCTTCATGTTTCCGAGAATGGGAAGTTCCTTCATGGCACGGAGAGACCATTTGTAGTACGGCATATGTTTCCGGTTCAGAAGAAAGACCAGATCGATGGTGGCGGGAACAAATTCCCCAAGCGCCAGCATGGCGGCACCGGCTTCTCCGTGAGAAAGGCACCGGGAGTAATTATACTGCCCGGACTGTGCCATGACAAAGGCACGGGACGCCAGTTTCTTTTTTCTGACATCTTCCGGCATGCCGTTTAAAAGATGTTCGCGGTATTCCGAGAACAGTCCGAGATCATCACGATAGACCCATCCGTTGGTCGCTTCAGCCAGTGCCCAGGACGGAATGGACAGCCAGTGCTGCCATTCTTCAGGCAGAGATTCCGAACCGGTGTAACGGGAATAAAACTCCGGAATACAGAAAACACCGGAGGCAGAGCTTCCTTCTTTGCTGCTCTCTGTCGGATGAGGAACCGGTAATGCCTGGTAACACCGATCCAGGGAATAGCCGATCTGATTAAAGTCTTCTTTGGTCAGCCACATGGAAAAACCGGGAGCAAAATCATGGTCCTGAGACAGAGAATCGTCAAAACCGAAGCATTCCGAACCGTGTCCGACAAAACCGCATGCGATACGCTCTTCCCACTGGGGGAATTTCTCGTGGATCATTTCCCGGCCGTATTGTTCATAAAACTTTCTGGATTCTTGTGCTCCGGTCATGCAGGACAGATCCTTCCTTCCAATTCTTTCACATACAGGAAATAGCCGAAATAACGGAACGCATCCAGACATTTGGAGGCAGTAAAGCGGTAATAGCTGTCCCGCGGGATGTTTTCGCTGTTCAGATAATCCCAGGCCTGCTCCATATATTCATTGATGCGGGGATCCTCCGGATCCTGATGATCGTACATATGGGCAAGGTTGCAGCATGTGACGGCCAGTTCATATTCCGGCTGTACGCAGGTTTTGATGGTCTTCATTGCCTGCATAAAGCAGATCTCGGCCTTTTCGTAATTGCCTACGTCATCATACGACAGAGCCATGTTGTTGTAAAGCCCGCCGAACCGATAATCATCCGGGGCCAGGTTGTTCTGATAGACCCGGCATACATGCTCGAAGATCGGGAGAGATTCCTTTGCTTTCCCGAAGGCTTTCATGGTCGTAGCTGCATTCAGAAGGATCGTGGCACCGGAGACGGTATTTGCCAGCCCATGCTCCTTGATGATATCCATTCCGCGGGAACATGCGTCCAGTCCTGCTTCTGCCTCTGCAGTTCTGCGATAATACCCCATGAGCTCGGACAAAAGAGATAGTTCTCCCCGCCAGTCGCCCATCCCGTGGGCACGTGTGCTCCAGTCACGCAGAAACTCGCCGGCTTCCTCTTCCATACCCTTTCGAAACAGTCCGTCCAGCCGTTCAATGATCTGGGGGACCGGAACGGCATGGTCACAGGGGGAATGGTCCGG
>CAJOQP010000187.1 GCA_905236515.1 uncultured Oscillospiraceae bacterium
CCAATGACTTGCCTAAAACAAACCGGCATCCAACTAAATGCTGGATGCCAGATCTGTTCTTAACTAAATTACTTGGATACCGTCACAGTAACTACCGTATCTCCAGACAGAGTCCCTTTCTGCTGATCATAGCTGAAGGAGTATTCCGCCACTTCCACGGGAACGCATTCCACGGAGAAATCCGTATAATTGGGAATGCCGGCGACGATCATCTCTTCCCCGTTGCCCAGCTTAGCAGTGCAGGTTCCGTCTTTGACGTTGCCCTTCTGATTTCCCGGGGCGACGAACTGGGTGCGGTTGAGGCTGGCGCCTGCCACGTTCTCGATGACGAGATTCGCCATGAATTTCTCACTGAGTCCTTCCGCCTTCATGCGGATGGTCAGATTCAGGCTTCCTTCTCCGTTGGGGTCATCCACCACCGGTGCCTTCACAGCGCCTCCGGCAGCGGGTTTCTTTGCTTCCTTCTTGGCGGGTGCGGGTTTGTCTCCGCCGTCCTTCTTCTGTCCTCCCAGGACTACGGCTGCAGCGGCTGCTGCACCGATCAGTGCTGCTCCGGCAGCGATCAGTTTCACATTCAAACTCATGATTGTCCCTCCCATCCTTCTTCGGATGCCTTTCACATACTCTATGAGTTTAAATTAGCATATTTCCGTCCTTTATACAAGCGCGGGATTGTGTCTAGTCCAAAGCGTCCCCGGCTTCCACCGCGCGGTTTTCCGTATATACCGGCACGCCGTTGACTTCCACGCCGCCGTCCACGGGGATCACAAGGCACATGCGCCCGTCCACCATCTTCGTCTTCACCTGCTGGGTGTATTCCGGCACCACGGACACTTTCACCACCGGTGTCACGATCTCGAACTTTCGGCTCTCGATGATGTTGCCGGGATCCAGACCCGCGTCTTCGCCGAACTGCTCTCCGCATTTTTCCCGGAAGGAATCCACCCGTTCCTCCTCCACACCGCTCTGGCGGAGGATCTCCGCCACGTCATCGGAGGACAGCTCCAGCGGTTCCGGCACCTTTGCCTGTTTATACTCTTCCATGCGGTCCCGGATCTGCTGATGCACGGACCGGACCACATCGAACCGGCACTCGCCCTCCAGCGCCTCGGTGATGGCATCGGTAAATGCTTCCTTCTGCTCGCCGGGGGCCATGGGGGACTTGGTTTTGAACACCGCATCGATAAACTCCCGGTGCATCATGGCCGTGTCTCTGGAATAGAACAGGGCGTTGTAGATATTGGTATGGCGGTCGTCAAAGGCCGGGAACAGAAATCCCAGTTCCGGAGCACCCACCACCGGAACGGACTGGTCCAGATGGAACTGGTTCTCCCCGGTATCGTAGCCCAGTTCCGCCTTCCGGCTCTTTACCGGACAGACGGCACAGAGGATATAGCGGAAGGTCTCATCGGAGTTGTCCATCTGGGTCTGCCGGTCGCTTCCCTTGAAAGGAACGTCGTACACGTCATAGGCCAGAAGGATGAGATAGTTGGACTGATCGTTCAGAGACAGCACCTCGATGATCTTCCGGCACAGCGTTTCCCGCAGCCGGGCATCCTCCATCTTTGTTTCCCGCAGGGCCATGAGGAGCTTATGCTCCTCCCCGTCGATGACCTGCTGGGACGTAAACTCCAGATTATTCAGAGTCCGTCCGATCTTTCCCGACAGGGCCTTCTTCATCAGTTCGATGTATTTTTCCACATCGTTCTTTTCCATCACGGCCAGAGACTGTTCATAGGAGGAGATGATCTGTTTCTCTCCGTTGACGTAGCAGCCGTAGATATGGGTCATATTGGTACGCTCCGGCGTCATGTGCCGGCGCAGTTCACTGATTTCTCGCTGGATCATAGATCTCCCTCAGATACAAAATTTCGCATCTGCCGATTTCCCGACAGATGCGAAAGACATCTTACCATATTTGTGATGCTCTTTCCAGCATCATTTTGTCTTCTTACAGCACTTCCGGATGGGCTTTCAGATAATCCAGAAGCTCGCACACATAGGCATTGCAGTGTCCGCCGCCGGCACCGACGCCGGTCTGACGCTGTACCTCCTCCAGCGTGGTTGCCCCCTCTTTCACGGCGGCTTTGAAGACCCACCACTGCACACTGCCGCAGCGGCACACGAGATCCTCGTCCTTCAGTTCCGACGGCTCGATGCGAAAGTTGAATGCAGGGTATCCCGCATATCCGTCGTTGAGGGTGTACCGTCCGTTCTTCTTCACTTTCGGCGCTTCCGCTTTTTCCTTGTTCTTTTTCCCAAACAGCATATGATCGATCCTCCTCTGTTACTCCTGAACAGTTTTCCTTCCCCCTGATTGTATCCTGTTACCGACGGATTGACAACAAAAAGATCCCGGAAGGATCCGAACGTGATTCTTCCGGGATGGTGCTAATCTGTTTTGTCTCAGGCTTCCAGATAGACGGAAGGACGAGACTTGTATGTGGCGAGACTGACGCACACAGTGGCGATGAGGCAGCAGATGGCGCCGGGCACAGTGGCACCCAGGCCCCAGGGAGTCCCCAACTGCTTCCACAAGATGGTGACGATAAATCCGGCCAGCATGCCGGAGATGACCCCGGCGGTAGTGGCTTTCTTCCAGTACAGTGCCACGAAGGCGGGGATACCGCAGGCGGCTGCGTAGAAGCTCCAGGCAAACATGAGGATGTCGTAGGCATTCTTGATATACAATGCGATGACCAGGGCTGCCAGCGGCAGAATGATGGCAAAGATGCGGGAATACAGGATCTCCCGTTTCTCCGTCATCTTGGGATTGAAGGTCTTGCCGATATCATGGACACAGGTCTGCACGGAGACCAGCAGATAGCTGTCCGCGGTGGACATGATGACGGAGAGAAGTCCCGCCAGCGCCAGGCCGGTCAGTCCGATGGGCAGCACCTTGATGGCCAGTGCCGGCACCACAGCGTCGGTGGACCCGAAGGTCTCCAACACGTTTTCTCCCAGGATCTGATGGCCGATGACGCCCATCAGGTACACCAGCAGGATGGTGACGCCGTAGACGGTGGTACCCAGAAACATGCCCTGTTTCGCGGATTTATCGGATTTGGCCGCAAAGGCTCTCTGCCACATCTCCGCACCGGCAAGGGTAAACACCAGATAGGTGACGATGTCACCGGCGATACTTCCGTTGATGTAGGGCTTGGTCAGCGCCGGATCGAGGTTTGCCGTGAAGTTCGACCAGCCTCCCACATAGTGGACAGCGGACGTGGGAATGAGGATGTAGACGAATAAAATCAGCATATAGAACTGGAACACGTCCGTGAATACCACGCCGAACAGGCCGGAAGTGGCGGTATACAGCATGAAGACGATACAGGCGATCAGGGCGCCGGCTTCATAGGAGATCCCCACATTGCCGCCCAGCATCTTGATGATGGTGGCGGTGGCGGTGACCTGGGAGGCTACGGTGCCCATCATGGTGAAGGCTACCAGACAGGCCAGAATGATCTTCGCTGTCTTTCCAAAACGTTTTTCAAACAGTTCCGGCATGGAGGTGATGTCATACCTGGTCCCCATGCGGGAGATCCGTCCGGAGATCCCGGAGAAGATGAACATTCCGATAAGATACGGCAATGCGGTGGTGATCGCCATGGTGCCGAAACTGTAGGCTTTGCCTGCACGTCCCATCAGTCCGCTGCCGCCAATGATCGTGGCGCAAACGGTGGCCATCAGGATGAGGGGGCCGAAGGAACGGCCGGCTACGTAGTAGTCTTCCGATCCTTTGATACGACGGACGAAATACAGGCCGATGCTGACCATTGCCACCAGATAGACTGCGATGATGACAAGGTCCAGTGTGCTGAGGATTGAATGGTCCATACTTTCGTTCCTTTCCTTGGTTTTCCCCGAAAAAACAAAAAGACACCGGACCCTCCTGTCATGGTTCGGCATCATGCGCTGCACGGTGAAATATAGCGGACCCGGCGTCCGGTTTTTCATTTTGCTCCGCAACCTGGAGGATCAGCACAATGATTCTTCGGGTTGACTTTATTATACTAAATGATAAAAGAAAATGCAAATTTCTTAAGCACTTTCCCATCCATCCGCTAAAAAGAGATGGGTCTCCTAAGAAACCCATCTCTTTGGTATCGGATTGAAATCAGGCGGTCTTCTCAGCGTAGAAGTCCACCGAGACGTTGGTGGAAGCAAATTTCGTATCTGTCTTAAAGGTGAATTTGCCGGTGCTTCCGCTGGCAAGATCATCCACGGTGGGATACACTCTTCCCACTTCATTCCCGTCGGCATCCAGAAGGATGACCAGCAGAGAGATCTGATTGAAGGACTTTCCAGTGGTGTTTTCCGCTTCGGCAGCGTAGGAACCGTCATCCTGCTGTTTGAATGCGATGGAGGAAGCCCAGTCGTCCAGAGCCACTTTGGCGCTCTTGGCATCGGCCGGAGCCTTTTCTTCGGAGCCGGAGCCCTCCTGGGCGGAGGAAGTCTCTTCCGTAGTCTCAGCCGGAGCAGCCGCTGCTGCGGCAGTGCCGATAAGGCTTGCCAGGCGCTCCTGATACTCTTCCGCAACGGAGAGATTGTAGTTGTCCACAAAATCCTTCAGCAGAGCCTTCTCCTGATCATATCCGCCGGAGAACAGTTCCAGGAACTTGGCGCGGTCTTCCTGCAGATAATCCAGAGCGCTCTTCTGAGTCTCCAGTGCCTTGACGTAGTTGGCGGCCTTGGTCTGCATGGCCGCATCCTTGAATGTGGAGCTGGCATAAGGTGCCAGGATATCCAGTTCGGCATCGATGTAGGACGTCAGAGCGTTCTTCTCTTCGCTGGATTTTGCCTCAAATGTTTTTTCACTGTCCGCATCCGTGATCTTCCAGCGGGCCTGGATCGCCTTGGATACGTCCATGATAAAGGTCTTGTCCGGATTGTCGACCACTGTTTTTCCGTTGTCGTCGGTCTTGATCTTAGTGCCGCCGCATGCGGTAAGGCAGATCAGAATAAATGCCAGGGCCAGTACTACTGCCAACATTCTTTTCACAGTATGATTCCCCCAATTTGTTATTTTATTTCCGCGCCGCTGGCGGATTACATAATCCATTATACCATCGAACAGAAAGAAAAAGAACTGTAATTTGTTAAGATTTCTTTCGCCGCCTGATTCCCAGCAGAAACACCAGTTCCAGCAAGGTCAGCAGGATGCCGGGCAGAAGCCCCGGGATACGGCAGGACAGTTCCACGGTATTCTCCCCTTCTTTCAGAGGAATGAGCATCATGGCGTTGTCCGTTCCTGCGGGTGCAGCCTGTACCTTCTCCCCGTTGATGCGGACCTGAAAGTCCTCCGAGTACGGAACATTGAGATAGAGGTTTTCCCCTTCTTCTGCCCCGGCAGTCACGGTAAAGGCGCCGGCTCCGGTCTGTTTGAGAGTCCCGCTGTGGTCCCGTGCAATTCCGGCGGCGCGCTGCAGCGCCGCGGGATCCATGCGGTAGAGGAGCAGTGCGGAATCCTCTTTCCCTTCCAGCCTGAATTCTGTCTCGGCCCCGTCGGCGGAGAGCATCAGCACTTTCGGTGACAGCCACCCGCCTATGGTCACCCGGGAGCCGTCCCGGAAGAACACCGTCCGCTCCTTTTCATCCAGGTTCGGAAAGGCACCGTACAGAACAGGCATCTCCTCCCGTCCCGGTACCGTCACGGTCCTTGCTTCCTCAGCGGGCACGACCATGCGGTCCGCGGGAACGAACACGTCCTCCTCGATGCCCGTCAGGGCTCGGATCATGGTATTGGCATTCTGGAACGGATCCTCCGATCCGCCTGACACGGAAGAGGCGGCGGTGACGAAGGCCATGGGAAAGACCCACGGGTTTTCGTACACCCGTTTCCCGTTCGCTTCCGGAAGATCCTCCCGGGCGGTCAGGCCAGGGAGAGGAACGGAACTTAAGATATATCTCACCCCCAACAGCGAATCCGCCGGCAGGATGGTGGTATTGACGATATTCATGCACGCCGCTTCCGTCCGGTAGCCCAGCGCGTCCAGCATGTTCAGCTGCCGGTTGTCCGGCACGGAGTGATAGGCGGTATTGGAAGCATATCCGAAGGCCATCCCTTCATCGAAGGAGGCCGTGCGGCCGTTATCCTCGTAACGGCGAACGGACGTCTGGGCAATACGGTAGAGATCGGGATCCGCCGAGGTGATCCTTTCGATCTGATCCGTCTGTTCCGTGACATACCGGTTATACTCTGCCACACCGTCTGCGGCATAGAAGCCGGTGAGTCCCCAGGCATTGAGTCCCATCTCTGCCATCAGGATCCCGGACAGGACCCAGCCAAGGCCCTTCCGATCCATGACAGAGACTGCCAGTGCGGCAGCACACAGAAATCCCACGGTAAGAGCCGCCCGGTGCCAGTCCGTATTGGTCGGGCCGAGATTGGTCACCGCCAGCGCAAGAGACGCCAGGACCGCCGCAGACAGGACCGGCAGCCAGCGGCGTTTCCGGTTAAGAAGCGCCAGGAAGGCATGCCCCGTGAGGATCAGAAGCAGAGTGGAACCGAGATAGGAATAACGGCACCAGTGTCCCATGGGTTCTTTCATAAGAGAGAATACCCGAAACAGCGGCTGCCAGTAGTAGCAGAGATTCAGAAACAGGACGGCGAGGGCACCGGCGCACCTCTTTCTCCGGGAGATCCCCGGCACCAGCAGGAACAGAAGCAGTCCGAACAGTGCGATTCCGCCGCAGTACCAGGTGACGGTCCCCGGCTGACAGATGCTCCAGATCCGGTAGTTCCGAAGGGTCTCCATGGCATTTCCAAGAAACACATCCCACTGCAGATGCACGTCCAGCGCCGCTCCCTTGCCACGGGTGAGATAGATCACCATGGGAAGGAAACTGAAGGCAGCCAGCAGCAGGCTTCGCAGTCCTGCCCGGCACCATTGGAAGAACACCTTCCCCGCCCCCGGCACGTCCGGGGTGCTCTTTTCCCGGAACAGCAGTTCCATCACGAGGATCAGGAAGGAAAACAGGGCATTGACGGCGGCGATGTACCAGTTAAAGATCAGGTTCAGGGCAAAGGCCCCTGCCAGAAGTCCCGGGCTTCCCCTTTCGGTCACTTCGTATACTCCCAGAAGGATCAGCGGCAGCAGATAGATGCCGTCCAGCCACATGAGGTTGCTGCTCTGGGCGATGGTGTACTGCATGAGGCCGTAGCACAGTGCCAGTGCCAGCACGGCCGGGTGAGGCAGACGGCCGGAAAACCGCCGCTGCAGATAAAAGGCGAAGGTCATGGCCGCGAGCCCAAGCTTCAGGGCCACGGTGATATCGAAAAAGGAATGCAGCTGAGTTTTGGAGAAGAAGACCAGCAGCAGATTAAAGGGTGACTGGAGGTAGTAATTGAGGATGGGCACTCCTCCCAGCCCCAGTCCGATGGTCAGGCTGTATTTCAGATCCTGTTTCCCGGCAAAGACATCTTTCAGATAGGAATAGAACTGCAGATACTGGATATCCGCATCTTCCCGGGCAAGAGACGCATCCCCGAAGGGGGCCATCTGGTGCATCCGGTAGACGACAAACAGGATCCCCAATGTAAGAAGACAGGCAAGGATCCGGATCCACCGTTCCCGGCGAAGCTGTGTTTTATCCATATTCGTCTGCCTCCTTCCATGATGTTTTCCCCATAGTAACACAAAAGCCGGATTCCTGCATCCGGCATCCGGCAAAAAAGGCCCGAAACCAGAAACGGTTTCGGACCATTGTCTTGCATTGCTAACTGCTTATGCTTTCAGAAGTTCCTTCTGATGCACCGGTTCCTCCAGTGCTTCCGGCAGAGTGGACGTCAGTGAGGTCATGCTCTCCAGAGAGATGGCGATGGTGGACAGATTGTGCAGCAGTGCCGAAGAGCCCGGCAGCATGATGCCCAGCACACCCAGTCCGATGAGTCCCATGTTAAAGGACATGATAAACCGGTAGTTGCGGTTGATCCGCGCCATGAGCTGATCGCTGAGATACCGCAGCATGGGCAGTGCATAGAGGTTGTCCGTGGCGATGGTAATGTCCGCGATCTCCCGGGCAATGGCGGCGCCGTCGGATACGGCGATGCCCACATCCGCTTCGGACAGAGCCGGCGTATCGTTGATGCCGTCGCCGATCATCATGACTTTCCGTCCCGCTTCGTGCTCGGCACGGATGAAGGCTGCCTTGTCTTCCGGGAGGACTTCCGCATGGAACTCGTCCAGTCCCAGCTGAGCTGCCACTGCCTGTGCGGTGCGCTGGTTGTCACCGGTCATCATGACGACTTTCCCAATGCCCAGATCATGCAGCACCCGGATCACTTCCGGTGCTTCCTGACGGATGGGATCCTGAATGCAGATCACCGCTGCAAGTTTTCCGGAGACGGCCAGATACAGCTGGGAATAGTCGCCGGGAATGGCGTTGAACCGATCCAGTTCCTCCCCTTTCGGCAGTTTGCATTTCTCATCTTCAAAGACGAAATGATAACTTCCGATGATGGCCTTTTTCCGGTCGATGCGGCTGGAGATGCCGTGAGCCACCACATACTCCACCTTGGAGTGGCGTTCCTCGTGGTTCAGCCCCCGCTTCTTGGCTTCCTGCACCACGGCATTTGCCATGGAGTGAGGATAATGTTCCTCCAGACAGGCGGCCAGACGAAGCGCCTCGTCCTCGTCCCAGCCGTTGAAGGGAACGACCTGTGCCACGGTGGGTGTGGCATGAGTGAGAGTTCCGGTCTTGTCAAAGACGATGGTGTCCGCATCGGATACCGCCTCCAGGAACTTGCCGCCCTTGACAGTCATACCGTATTTGCCTGCTTCCCGCATGGCGGAGAGCACCGCAAGCGGCATGGACAGATTCAATGCGCAGGAGAAGTCCACCATGAGGAAAGACAGTGCCCGCTCCACGTTTCGGGTGAGCAGCCACGTCAGACCGGTGCCGAGGAAGCTGTAGGGGACCAGACGATCTGCCAGATGGGAAGCCCGGCTCTCCACGCCGCTCTTCAGCTTCTCCGATTCCTCGATCATGGTAACGATCTTGTCGTATCTTCCGCTGCCGGCGGCTTTATCCACCACGATGCAGCACTGGCCCTCTTCGATGACAGTACCGGCGTACACGTAGCTGCCGACGGTCTTCCGTACCGGGATGGACTCCCCGGTCATGGAGGCCTGGTTGACAGAGGCCTCGCCCTGACATACCTTGCCGTCCAGCGGGATGACATTGCCCGTATGGACGATGATGGTGTCGCCTACCTGCACATCGGAAACATTGACCAGCACTTCCGTGTCCTGTGCCTTGACCCAGACTTTATCCACATTCAGCGCCATGGTCCGGGCAAGATCATCCACGGATTTCTTATGCGTCCACTCCTCCAGAAGATCGCCGATGGAGAGCAGGAACATAATGGATCCTGCCGTCGCTTCATCTCCCCGAAGGAGAGAGGCCACGATGGCCGTGGCATCCAGTACGGAGACCTCCAGTTTTCCCTTGCGCAGTGTTTTGAGGGCCTCCCATACATATTTTCCCGCCTTGATTGTGGACAGTACCATCTTCACGGGAAGAGGAAGGAAGATCTTTCTCAGGCCACGGG
>CAJOQP010000188.1 GCA_905236515.1 uncultured Oscillospiraceae bacterium
ACCCGGTCCACATCACTGAGGAACCGGTCCATGTCAAAATCCACCTCCGGCAGATACACCAGATCCGGTCCGAATCCGTATGCGGAAGCCAGAGATGCGCTGGCGGCGAGCCAGCCGGCATGACGGCCCATGATCTCCACCACGTTGATGACGCCGTTGTCATACACGTTGGTGTCCTTGCTGATCTCCATGCAGGTGGTGGCGATGAGCTTGGCGGCGCTTCCGAAACCGGGGCAGTGATCCGTACCGTACAGGTCGTTGTCCACGGTCTTGGGCACACCGATCACGCGGCAGGGATATCCCACCGATTCCATGTAGCGGCTGATCTTGTTGCAGGTATCCATGGAGTCGTTTCCGCCGTTATAGAAGAAATAACGGACATCATATTTGCGGAAGATCTCCAGGATCCGTTTGTAATCCGTATCATCCACTTCGGGATCTGCCATCTTGTAGCGGCAGGAACCCAGTTCGGAGGACGGAGTGTTCAGAAGAAGCCGGAGCTCCTCCGGGTCTTCCTCGTCCATCACGTACAGCCGGTCGGCAAGAACGCCCTTGATGCCGTAGGATGCGCCGTAGACCCTGGTGATCTCCCCCGCTTCCAGAGCGGTCTTGATCACGCCATAGGCGCTGGCGTTGATAACGGCGGTGGGTCCGCCGGACTGGCCGAAGATACAGGATCCGATCAGTTTTTCAGACATAGCAGTGCCTCCACATTTCATTTTTTCAGACAGCGGCGCTTACCGCGCCGGCTCAAAGTTTGCCCCACTCGGGGACCTTGACGGTGATCTGTTCCTCGGAAGAACGTTTTGCAGCCAGAGAGTATGCCAGAGCGGATACGCCGTCTGCCAGAGGAGTCTCGATCTCGGTCCCCTCTTTCAGGTTCTTCTGGAATGCCCGGTGGGCATAGTAGATCACGTCTCCGGTGGCATGATCGTAAGAGTCATTGAACTTCAGACTTTCGGCATAGGGCATATCTTCCGTCTTCCAGGTGAGATCGGTGAACTCGAACATTCCCTCTCCGGTAAGGAAAATGGAGCCCTTGGTTCCGATATAGGCACGGGAACAGCGGGGAATATCGCTGGCCCAGGAGGCCGCGACGGATACGATGCCGCCGCTTCTCAGCCGTGCGGTGATGGATGTGTGGTTGTCAAACTTCGGAACATTTTCCAGAGTGCCGGTGCAGTTGCAGGCCAGTGACTCAAACGATCCTGCCATAGCGGTGATGAGCTTCCAGTCGTGCGAGACAGACTCGATGGTCATACCGCAGGCCAGATTGGGATCGGTCCGCCAGGAGGCCGACAGATTCTTGGCATGGAACCCGAAGCCGGGGCTCAGGCGGGTAAAGGCGATATTCACCGGTTCCCCGAACATGCCCGTCCGGATCAGTTCCAGCATCTTCTGATAGCCGGGGCGGTAGTAGTGGGCAAAGCCCACCATGATCTTTCCCTGGTACTGTTCCGCCATCTCGCAGATCTTCATGGCGTCTTCCCAGGTCGCGGCGATGGGTTTTTCCATATACATGGCGGTGCCTGCCTTCAGGATCATCTCCACGTAGTCCAGCCGCTTCGTGGGCGGAGTGCTCAGGACCACATAGTCCGCTTCCGCCGCGTATTTCGGAATATCCTCATAGGAGACCGCGGGGCATCCGAATTCCCCGGTATAGATCTCCAGGTTCTTTTCACTGACATCATAGACCCCGGTCACTTCCCCCTCCAGCCGGACGACTGCTCTGCCGTGGTGCCGGGCGATATCTCCGGCTCCGATCATGAATACTTTCATATGATTATCTCCTTTATTCTCTCAGCCGATGAGGGTCTTGGCCTGAGCGACGATATTTTCTACGGTGACTCCGTTCATCTCCAGCAGTCTCTCATAGGGAGCGGACTGACCGAACTGATCCTGGATGCCGATGCGTTTGACTCTGCCCTTGCCGGCTTCCGCCGCCACTTCGCAGACGGCGCTGCCGAGGCCGTTCAGGATGTTGTGGTCTTCCACGGTGACGATCTTTCCGATCTCATCCACACAGGACTGTACCGCTTCCACATCCAGAGGCTTGATGGTGTGCATATCCAGCACCCGGGCGGTGATGCCCTGGGCTTCCAGCTCCTCCGCCGCCTGGATGGCCAGGCGCACGGTATCGCCGTTTGCGATGATGGCAACGTCCTTTCCTTCCCGGAGCCTGTTGGCCTTGCCGATGACGAACTCGGTGTTCTCATCGTAGATCACGGGGACCTTGTCGCGGGTAAAGCGCAGGTACACCGGACCGTGGACCTCCGCGGCGGCACGTACCAGCTTGCGGGTGGACCAGTAGTCCGCCGGCATGATGACGGTCATGTTGGGGATGGAGCGGTAGATGCCCAGATCCTCGATGGCCTGGTGGCTGGCACCGTCGTTGGCGGGAGTGACGCCGCCGTGAGAGCAGGCCACCTTCACGTTCAGGTTGGGGTAGCAGGCTTCCTGACGGATCATCTCGCACATACGCATGGAGCCGAAGGCGGCATAGGTCACCACGAAGGGGATCTTGCCGCAGGTGGCCAGACCTGCTGCCACGCCGGCACAGTTCTGCTCGGCGATGCCCACGTTCAGGTACTGCTCCGGCAGTTCCTTGCGGAATGCGCCGGTCTTGCAGGACTTGCCGATGTCGGCGTCCACTACGAGAACATTCTTGTTCTCCTTGCCCAGTTCCACGATCTCGTCGCCGAAACCGTCTCTGGTGGCGATCATTTTATCAAAAGTCATTGTCCGGTCCTCCTCAGCATTCCACGTACTGGCGGTCCAGCTCGTCCATTGCCTGTTTGTACTGCTCCTCATTGGGTGCCACGCCGTGCCAGCCCACCTGGTTCTCCATATAGGAGACTCCGTTGCCTTTCACGGTCTTGCCGATGATGCATTTGGGATTGCCATTTTTGGCAGCCATGGCCTCATCCAGAGCCTTTACCACTTCTTCCATGTCGTTGCCGTTGATCTCCCACACATCAAAGCCGAATGCCTTGAATTTTCCGGGCAGATCACCCAGCGGCATGATCTCGTCGCAGGTGCCGTCCAGCTGGAGATTGTTCCAGTCCACGAAGACGATGAGGTTGTCCAGCTTGTACTTGTTGGCGGTACCGCAGGCTTCCCAGATCTCGCCTTCGTTGGTCTCGCCGTCGCCCACTGCGCTGAACACGTTGTAGCTTTTGCCGTCCAGCTTGGCTGCCAGCGCCATGCCTACGGCGCAGGCCAGTCCCTGTCCCAGGGAACCGGTGGAGATGTCGATGCCCGGGCAGTGCTTGCTGGAGGGATGTCCCTGGAGGATGGAGCCCTCTTTGCGGAGGGTCTCCAGCTCTTCCATGGGGAAGAATCCCTTCATGGCCAGTGCCGCGTACTGTGCCGGGCACACGTGGCCCTTGGACAGAACGAAGCGGTCACGGTCTTCCCACTTGGGGTTTTTCGGATCCACGTCCATGGCATGCCAGTAGCAGGCCGTCATGAAGTCCGCTACGGAGAGGGATCCGCCGGGATGTCCGGACTGTGCCTTATAGATCATGTGGACCACATTCTTTTTGAGATCCACGCATTTGTTTTTCAGTTCATTGATACTGAGTGTTTCTTTCATAGTGTTAGACTCCTTCCCCGAGCTCTCAGCTGGTAAAGATGGTGGAGATTCCCGGAATATATGTGATGATCAGCAATACGATGAGTGACGCGATGAGCAGCGGCACCACCGCTTTGGATATCTGCCTCAGGTCTACTTTTGCCACACCGCAGGCCACGTACAGGTTGACGCCGACGGGAGGAGTGAACAGACCGATGGCCAGGTTCACGATCATTACCACGCCCAGGTGGATCATATCCACGCCCAGAGCCTGTGCCACCGGCACCAGCAGCGGGGTGAAGATGAACAGCGCGGAAGTGGAGTCCAGGAAGCATCCGGCGATGAGCAGGATGATGTTCACGATCAGGAAGAACATGAAGGTGGATCCGTTGGTCAGATCGATCAGTCCTCCGCTGATGGCCTGGTCGATACGGGCACGGGTGAGCACGTAAGCGAAGAGGCTGGCGCACGCGGTGATGAACATGATGGTGGCGGTCGTGCTGGCGGAATCCACGAATATCTTATACAGCTCTTTGAGTTTTACCGTCTTGTAGACGAACACGCCGATGATGAGACCGTAGACCACAGCCACAGCAGCCGCTTCCGTCGGGGTGAAGATGCCGCCGTAGATGCCGCCGAGGATGATGATGGGCATCAGCAGTCCCCAGAAGGCGTCCTTAAATGCCTGCCAGCGCTCTTTGCCGGAGGCTTTTTCTTTCGTTTGCAGATCCATCTTCCGTCCCACGATGAGAGCGGTGATGATCAGCGCTGCGCCCATGATCAGTCCGGGAATGACGCCGGCCTTGAACAGGTCGCCGATGGAAGTATCGGCAATGGAGCCGTATACGACGAAGGTGATGGAGGGCGGGATGATAACGCCGATGGCACCGGCGCATCCCATCAGTGCTGCGGAGAACGGTGCGTTGTAGCCGGACTTGATCATACCGGGGATCAGCACCAGGCCCAGGGCGGCCACGGTGGCCGGACCGGAACCGGAGATGGCAGCGAAGAAGCATGCCACGACGACGCAGACGATGGCCAGACCGCCTTTCAGGTGTCCGACGCAGGTGTCTGCCAGATGGATCAGGCGCTCGGAGATGCCGGCCTTCTCCATGATGTTGCCGGCCAGGATGAAGAACGGGATGGCCAGCAGTACGAACTTACTGGTGGATGCCGAGAAGATTCGCGGCAGACTGCTCATAATGGTGGATATGGGGTGTCCGGCACCCTGCACCAGCATCGCCAGGATACTGGAGGATCCGAGACACACCGCGATGGGCGCGCCCAGGAACAGCAGGATGGCAAAGGAGATAAACAGGATACTAGAGATCATTTCATTTCCTCCTCTTTCTCACGGGCGGCCTCAGCGGCCTCTTCGATCTTTACCTCCTCTTCCGTCAAGACCTGATCGGCGGGAGTGCGGATCTCCTTCATGGTGATCTGGGCAAAGCGGATGGTCA
>CAJOQP010000189.1 GCA_905236515.1 uncultured Oscillospiraceae bacterium
TGACATTCCGCTCGTCCTTCCACGAAAGAGAAAAATGGAAAAGACAGAAAAAGACTATACATTGAAAATGGGAAACGTACCGCAAATTACAGCAGATATTTTTTCTTCATGCGATTCAGATCGGTGTCCCGAAGACCGATAATTTCCCGGAGATATCCCATAGGTGATCCTCCCATCTCCGTCATGGAAGCGAAAGCTGCATCCAGATAGCTTCGGTGCGTGGTGTTCAGCCAGAATACAGATTGCAGGATCACAGGATCGTCGGTGAAGTCACGGCAGGCTTCCGTCATTGCACGGATCTCCTCGGCACAGCAGATCCCTGTATAAAGGTAGTCCTGCAGTATTTCCGGATAAGATACGCCCAGTGAGGTTAAGACCAGCGCAGTTGCAACTCCGGCGCGATCCTTTCCCATTGCACAGTGCCAGATAACTCCGCCTTCTGCATTCAGAAGGATACGGAAGAACTGCCGGTAACAGCGAATCGCCTGCTCCTCTTCAATGAGGATGGGATAGAGAGAACACATGACATCCATCCCGCGTCCTCCTAATTCTCTGGCATAATCTTTCCTGGAGAAAGCCTTGTAGGGATCCTCAATGGATTCCCTTGTGATACCGGGGATCAGACGGTTTACGACGGGAAGTGTGTGGAAGTGAAGTCCGTCCGGTATTTTGTCCGGTTTTTCCTCACGCTCAATATCACTTCGAAAATCTACAATGTCCGTGATGCCATGAATACGGATCCGTTTCTCGTCCAGCTCACTGAGAGCAGAAAGCTGTCCGGAACGGAAAAGCCGGGACGGACGGATGATCCGTCCGTCACCGGCTGGGATCCCTCCCAGTTCACGGGAATTACGAGAACACTGTAAGAACGTGGGGGGAGGGCAGGTGATTTTCATTACAATCCGGCGTCCAGTGCTTCTGCCCGCTCCACGAGCATCTGTACGAAGTCTTCGCTCCAGACACCGCAGAAATAAAGCAGATCGATCACGGAGAATCGGTTGCGCATCAGATGACAGTTGGTCATGGCCCAACGTGCTGTGACGGCATCCACCGGATAATTCAGCTGACTGTAACGGGTGGGGGCATTGGCGTCATGCATGCATTTTGCCACATACTCCGGTTTTTTCAGCCAGGGAGATACGGTCTGTTTGAATTCGTCGAAATGGTCCAGAAAAGTACGGAACTCTTCCTTATGTTCATGCCACCGCTGGAGCTTTTTCTGGTAATCGGCCCAACACTCTTCCGCAGCGGAATGAGTGTCGTCCAACCAGTCAAAAGCGCCTTTGCAAATCGGTTCCATCTCTTCCAGCGAGGGGTAGCATTTGTCGATGTCCACGGTAGCGGGATCAAACTCGTTCATCAGCCAGTCCCAAATGAGTTCTGAGATGATTCCAGAGACAGCCACCTGAGTACCATGGTAGCAGATTCCGGTATTCCGCACGCCGGAAGCCATATCAATAAGATGGCTCATGACATGTTCCGAACCGGATGCGGGACAGGATTCTCCTGCAATACCCATGGACAGACCGCTGAGGGTCAGCACATTGGAGAGATCGCCCAGAACTTTTTTGTCCCCGGCTGCCAGCTTTGCGGAGTTTTCCAGCAACTCCTCACACTGCAGGCGAATGAGATCCGAGGGAGCGGTGTGGAAATTTCCACCCATCCCGAGCGTCTTCATCAGATACCAGTCTACCGGAGCGGTCCAGGTTGCGATCAGATCGCCATAACCGCTGACATTCATTTCCGCTGGTGCATCCGCCACGACATCAAGATCGATGATTAAGACAGATGGATAGTGAGAGTGAATAGTACGTTTTACACCATTTATGAGCATGACGGACACACCGTCGGAAAATGCATTCACGGAAAGTGCAGTCTGAACGATGACCAGAGGCAGAGGATTTTCCTCATTGACTGCATATGTAGCCCGTTTGCACAGATCGCAGATGGTTCCGGAACCGACCCCGACGACACAACCTACATCATCGAGGTGTGATTCGATCTTTGCACTGTTTTCCGGAGTGGCATGAATCAGTCCGCCATCTTCTTCCTTCAGCATGAGCCATTCCACGTCAAATTCCTGCTTGAGGACAGACAACACCTGTTCTTTTACATTTTTTCCGTTGCTGAGGATTTCCGTGGGACCGGTGACCATCAGCACTTTTTTCTTGTCCGTCTGAGATCGGACTGCTTCATTAACTTGTTGGATTGCGCCGTGACTGATGTAGATCCGATCCATCTCGATGGGACATAATCCGTCGGCGCCCTCCTGTTGGGCGAGTATTTCACGAAGCTCATCAAGCTTTGTGGCATCCGCCCTTTCCAAACGAGGATCCACCATTGTTCTTATTCTCCTTTGTAAAGTTTGTCGTATACCGGTTCCATAGCGTCGTAAGTTGCCAGATAGCGGGCATAGGCTTCATCATAGGCTTCCTTCACTGTGGGATCGGGTTCATAAATCTTGTCATCCAGTTCCACCATGGCCTCGGCGGCCTCATCCATATCCTTGAAGAAACCGTTTGCCACACTGGCCATCATAGCGGCGCCAATGGCTGCTCCTTCCGGATTCTTGGTGCACTGCATGGTCTTGCCGATGCAGTCTGCTTTCATCTGGCACCACAGGGGACTCTTGGTGCCGCCTCCGACAATACGGACTTCGCTGCAGTCGATGCCGATTTCTTCAAAACGGTCGATGTTGTCGCGAAGGCCGAAGGCAATGCCTTCAAATACGGCACGGGTAATATGCTCCATGCCATGATTCAGGGAGAGTCCGCTGAAGATACCGCGGGCGTTTCCGTTCCATCGTGGCGTCATGGCTCCGGACATGCAGGGCAGGAAGATAACACCGTCGGAACCCGGAGCGACCTTGGCAGCAAGCTCGTTCATCATGCCATAATCGGATTTTACGATGTTGTCCTTGAACCAGCGCATACTTCCGCCGGAAACGAAGCCCGGATTTTCAATGAGCCACCA
>CAJOQP010000190.1 GCA_905236515.1 uncultured Oscillospiraceae bacterium
GCGTACCGTACCGGCCTCATCAAACAGCAGTAATCACAGCAAAGAATAAGTCCCAAAGGCTTTTGTCGGCCTTTGGGACTATCGTTTTTCAACAGAGCATTATTCCTCTTGTTTCTCTTTCTGCGCAATGAGCGCCTCGTTCAGGGCACCGCCATAGAACAGGATCATGATGGCAAAGCGAAGCCAGAGCAGGGCAAGGAACAGGGATGCCAGTGACCCGTAGATCCCGGAGGAATGATAGAAACGCGGAATGAAGAATCCGAACAGCTTGGTGAACAGCACGAACAGCACGCCCATGAAGATCGTTCCGGGGATCTGATCCTTCAGTGCTCGTTTCTTTCCCGGAAGACACGCGTAGGTCAGTGCCAGGATCACGATGGCGCCGATGACAGCCACCACATTGCTGACTTTCATAATGGAAGCGACTTTCTCCACCACATCTTCGATCCCGATCTGTGCCGTAACGGTGGTCAGAAGGTTCAGAATGGATTTCTGCATCACCTGAAGGATCAGCAGTGCCGGTATCAGGATCACGTACAGAAGTGTGAACAGAAGGGAAACCAGCTTATCCCGCACTCCTTTCTTCGGAACCTGTGCTATCTTCTGCAGTCCAGCCTGTACCGCCGTGGTACCGGCACTGGCCGACCACAGCGTCGTGATCGCTGCCACCGAGGCTAGAAGCCCGGTGCTCTGGGACTGCAGATTGGAGACCATATTGTTGACCAGCGACCGGATGGAACTGAGATCCGGCAGGAACTGAAACAGAAGATCCGTCACATCATCCGGCGTATAACCGGGCAGCATGCCCACGACGGAGATGACCAGCATCAGAAGCGGAAATACCGCGGTAATGATAAACAGGGTGGCATTGCCGGCAAAGATGCCCAGCTGATTGTCGCTGTATATTTTCTGCATGTGTTTGAGTATATTAAGGACCTTTTCTTTCACGGTCTTTTTCTCCTCCCTCTTCGGGAACTGCTTCTGTCCCAATTCTACCAAATTGTTCCTTCCCGAACAATTCCCGGCCACCGGTTATATTGAGTATTTCCCCCGAGAAGGCTATAATTTTTACATCAACACCTTGGAGGAACTTCATGCATACCGTAATTCCTTCCTTTTATCCGGATTTTCAGTGCCGCGCCAGCCGTTGCAGACACTCCTGCTGTAAGGGATGGGAGATCGACATCGATGAGGACACGGCAGAAAAATACCGCACCATGACCGGGCCGATGTCGGAAGAGATCCGTTCCCATATCATTGAAGAGAATGACACGACCCATTTCGTTTTGAATTCCGACGGAAACTGTCCCATGCTCCGGGAAGACGGCCTGTGCCGTCTGATCCTTGCCCGGGGAGAGGATGATCTGTGCGATATCTGCGCATTGCATCCCCGTTTTTTTGAGGACTGCGGCGAATATGAGCTCTGGGGCCTCGGTCTGTCCTGCGAGGAGGTCTGTGATCTTCTGCTCTCCTCTTCCCTGTCGTTTTTGGTGGATGATTCCCTGAAAGCATGCTCCTTCCGGGAACTTCTGGATCTCCTCTCCGTCCCCTATACGGATGAATCCATGACCTTCCGCCCTATGGCATCCACGGAACGCTGCCGTTCTCTGCTGGCTCTGATGCGAAAGACGGAACCCATTGACGAACAATGGATACCGGAACTTGATTCGCTGGAAAAGGCACTCTCGGAACTCCACATCTCCCAGATGCCGGAATACGGGCAGCCGGACCGGATGCAGAAGGTATATTCCTATTTTCTGTATCGCCAGCTGGAACGTCTGGATTCCTTCTCCTTTGCCCAGCTCGTGTCCTATGCCCGGGTGTGCACCGAATATGTTCTGCTTTCTGACCTTCTCCATGGCGAAGATCCCGAGCATCTCCGCCGCCTGTCCGAGCAGATTGAGTACAGTGAGGAAAACACCCTGCTCCTGCTGTCCCGGGCGGACGAGATTTGAGGCAATGGTACGTGCTGCGTACCAAAAAGAACGAACGAGATTCTTGCCGTTGTTCTCAGGAACCAGTAAACTGAACTCAGAAAAAGAAAAAGGAGCCGCGTTGAAATGAAAAACCTTGGTGATAAGATCGCACAGAAGCGAAAAGACACCGGAATGACGCAGTCGGAATTTGCGGAAAAACTGTCCGTAACACGTCAGACGGTCAGCCGCTGGGAGTCCGGTGCCATCATGCCGGACATCGACAAACTCAGCACCATCGCGGACCTGCTGAATGTCAGCTGTGATTATCTTCTGAAAGACGATTACCCGGAAGACCGTTCCGGCAGATCGGCGTCCTCCGGCACAGTCGATCGTCTCCTTGCCGGGGCCCGGGGGCGCCTGGTGAAACTGTCCTTTTTTGAGGATGAGGGCGACGCCGACCTCTTTAACGTCGTCTGCCGCATTGAAGAATTTGAAGGAAACTGGATGAAGGTATCCTCGGAAACGCGAAAGGGTCGCATAGAAAAACTCATTCCCGCCTCTTCCGTACTTTCACTGGAACTGGTATCGGAGGAAAAATAATGGTTTATGTTGCATTTGTTTTCGCGATCTTCGGATTAATGGCATATCTGGAGATCTCCGGTCTCAAGAAACGGGTCGATGAACTGGAGCGGACCTTATCCAAACAGGAAGGGACTTCCTACTATAACAGCAGAAAGTCCCTGTCGCAGATCGCGAGATCCTATATTGGAAAACCGGTCTCTTTGACCATGAAAGAAGACCATATGGATCCCGATATTATTTCATACGGAAACACCAAACACGGGTCCAACACCATCATGGATGTGGATGAGGAGTGGGTCCTGATACGCATCAAGACTCCCAAGGGAGAAAAGGAAAAGCTGATCCGTCTGGAATCCATTCAGACCATCGGTGAAACGCAACTGTAGTATTATCCGATCCAGTGGATCCGTTCCTCCTGGAACCGGTCCTGCTGAGGTCTGGATTCTGCCGGATATCCCACCGGCACCAGTGCGAAGGAGTGCAGATCTTCTCCCAGACCGAGGATCCGGTCCACCGCAAGAATACGGTCTTCGATTGGAGCGATCCCCATCCACACGGCACCCAGTCCGAGAGATGTGATCTCCAGCAGCATGTTTTCGGTGGCAATGGACAGATCGATGGTATCATACATCGGTGCCCATAGTCCGTTCGTCCGGTAGCAGGGAACAATAACCACCGGTGCACCGGCCGCGCTCTTGGAATACGGTGTCGTGTCTGCCAGCTTCCGGATCATTTCCGGATCCCGCACCACGTAGAATTCCCACGGCTGCTGATTTCCCGCAGAGGGTGCTGCCATGGCGGCCTTCAGGA
>CAJOQP010000191.1 GCA_905236515.1 uncultured Oscillospiraceae bacterium
CTTCCTGCCAAGAAGGGCCGTACCTATTATGAGTGCGATATCGATACGCTCAACTGGAAGAACCGGGGTTCCCGGCGGATCATTTATTCCAATGATGGTCTCATCTTCTATACAGGCGATCATTATGAGACGTTTGAACAGCTGTACGGGGAGGGATAAACCGTGGAACGATTCTTTATAGATTTAACATCGGTGAAAGACCGTGAACAGCTTTATGACCGGCTGACTGCAGTGCTGCCGCTTCCGGAATGGTGCGGCAGGAACCTGGATGCTCTTTATGATGCGTTTACCGGTGAAATGCATGATGTCCGCATCTTCTTCCGTGGCGCTTCCGAAGCGGAAGAAAAACTGGGAGGGTATTTCTCCATGTTCCAGACTATGTGTGAGGAAGCATGCGAACAGAACCTGTCCCTGGAGATATTCTTTCAATGACATAAACAAGCGAGGACTATTATTTGGATACACAGAATGAGAACAGATGCTGCGGAGAAAACTGCCCGCGAAAGAGAAATACCGTGACCGTTCCATTGTCGCCCATGGAGAGGGATCTCCTCCGTCAGCTGGCGGTAACCCCATTCCTTCCGGTGGCATCCAATGGGACGTTTCCGGTGTGCAGAGAACTGGAGTTGCCTTCCCCACAGGCAGGGAATCTTCTGCAGAAACTGGAGAGCCGGGGATTGATCCGTATCGATCTGGATCTTCCGCTGGCGGGCTGTTCCTATGAGGACTATGGGGAATATCCTCTTCACGGAAGCCTGGCGCTGACAGCATTGGGCCAGGAGACACTGGATGACATGGAGATACTGGGATGAGCAGAGAACAGTTTACCAGAACAGAACGGCTGCTGGGCGGCGAGGCCATGGACAAGCTGGCAGCAAGCCGGGTGGCCGTATTCGGTGTCGGAGGAGTCGGAGGTTATGTCGTGGAAGCGCTGGCCCGCAGCGGCATAGGAACACTGGACCTCATCGACAATGATGTTGTCTGTGAGTCCAATCTCAATCGCCAGATCATCGCTCTTCACAGCACCCTGGGACAGTACAAAGTGGATGTGGCAGCCCGGCGGGCAAAAGACATCAACCCGGATATTACAGTCAATACCCATAAGCTGTTCTATACACCGGAGACTGCGGGGCAGCTGGACTTCCGCCAGTACGATTACATCATCGATGCCATCGATACCGTGACGGGAAAGCTGGATCTCGTGGTGAAGGCGCAGGAGTTTCAGATCCCGGTGATCAGCAGTATGGGAGCGGGAAACAAACTGGATCCAAGCCGGTTCGTAATCACGGATCTTTCCAAGACCACCATGGATCCGCTGGCGAGGATCATGCGAAAGGAACTGAAGAAACGGGGGATCCGTCACCTGAAAGTTGTTTACTCCACGGAGAAGCCAATCTCAGTGGAGCAGGAGGACCAGGAAGCAGGACAGCGCCGCGCAACACCGGGAAGTACCGCCTGGGTCCCGGCAGCTGCTGGACTGATGCTGGCAGGAGAAGTGATCCGGGAGCTTACCGGAGTGACGAACCCCGAGAATTGAGTAGACAAGAAAAACCGCAGCCGTTTACAATCTTGTGAACAGCTGCGGTATTATTTGACAAAAAGATCAGAGCTGCCGTGTGTCCTCGATGATCTGCTGCAGGATCCCACGGCTTTCTTCCGCGGAATACAGATCCTGCGGATCCAGAGAATCGAAATAATCCTGGAACGCTTCGATGAAATTCGGCTCCTCGATGATCAGGTATTTGGAGAAAGTAGTGCTGAAATAGATCTCCAGACAGCAGGCGTTTTCTCCCAGAACGACAGAAAGGCCGTCATTATAATTGAAGATGTCCCGGTGCAGGATTCGGAAATCCAATGCTTCGGCCATGTCGGCCAAACGGGCAAGGATCTCCAGCCGTTCTTCCGGCGTCAGCGGGGAATAGCAGCCACTGTCATAACGGGGGATCCGTCCGGTCTTGGCAAAGTGCTCCAGTCCGGTCCGGGAGCAGATCATCTGCCGGCAATAGGTGGTATAGATCTGCTGGTACTGATCCAGATCCTCGGCAAACAGCTGGATCACAAAATCCGGGGTGGGGTAATCTGAGGAAAAGTGCTTCGCGGCAGTCTCCTGATTGACGGAGATCGGCGGGAAGGAGATCATCTGACGGATCGATGGAGAGGTGGCACTGGAGATCTTTGCGGCCTGCGCCTTTCCGAGGACCGATCCCAGATTATGTGTTTCATATAGTTTGCGGCAATGATCCAGTGTCCGGTCGAACTGAGCTGCCATATGGGGGAAGATCGTGGGATGATGGACGGCCAGTCCGCCACAGAGATCTTCCGACAGCCAGAATACCGAATCGGCGGAAAAGCACTGATACGGATAAAAAAGCGGCAGCCGGGGGATCATTTCCGAATAAAAGTAATACGGCCGGTAATCGATGGTGTCGGAGATCATGGGCAGCGTATCCAGGATCATACGAAAGTTTTCCGCAGAGGCGGATACAGCGCTTTCCGACTGATGAAGCTGGATCAGATGATCGATGCGGATCGGAACCGACGCGGTGTCGGCGGCATTGATGATAACGGTCATAAACTCAGGGTCGGGGGGTATAAACATACGGATATGCCCGCCTTCCGGTTTGGCGCATTCAGAGACCACCGCATTGAGAAACGTCTTAATGACATCAGAACGATTGTCCATGGGTTGCACGGAAATGGAACGGTCCGTCACCGGTTCGATGATGGGGGTATACAGGTCGTTCAGGGCCTTGGTGGTATGAAAATTGCGGATAAAGTCATCGATAAACTGCCGGCGGGAATACTTCTCATAGCCGATCAGCTCGATCCGATAGGCCAGGAGAAGAGAATCTTCCTCTGCGGGGCTGAGACACAGATAGGCCGCCATCAGGCGAACCGTTTCCTCATTGGCCGGCGTACGCTGACCGCGTAGGATCCGGTACAGGGAGGAGCGCTCCAGTCCGCAGTACTCAGCCATACGGGCTACAGAGACTTTTCGTTCATTGATATATCGGACAAGGAGATCATGAAAACTTGTCATGTGGGGGAATACTCCTTTCATTTGACACTTTGTCATTATAAAAGAGTACCGAAAAATGAAAAAAGATGCAAATGATTCCAGGGAAAACGAGGCGCATCTTAATAAAAATTCATGAATTTGAAGGAACATGGAAGAATATTCCACGATATTGCTGCAGTTGCGGGAACCGGACGGGCATGGTAGAATTGCGAAAGAAGACAAAGAAACGAGGCGATTATTGATGAAATATGGATTTATCGGACTGGGAAATATGGCATCGGCCATTATAGAAGGAATGGTATCCTCCGGTCGCTTCTCCGAAGATCAGATCCTGGGCTTTAACCGCAGCGAAGGAAAGATGCTGAAGCTGAAGGAAAAAGTCGGTCTGATCCCCTGTGGCAGTGCAAAGGAAACGGCACAGCAGGCGGATGTGATCGTGCTCGCCGTGAAGCCGCAGATGATGGGCGGCATCGTGGAAGAGATCGCCGGTGACGTTGGATCGGAGAAAAAGGTCATCTCCATTGCAGCAGGGCTGCCAACATCATGGTATGAAGAGCGGTTTTCAAAGGGCGTTTCCGTAGTCCGTGTCATGCCCAATATCAATGCCAAAGTGAAAGCTGCCGTGACGGCAGTATGCGGCGGCATGAATGCCTCGGAAGAAGATATTCAGACGGCCATGGGGATCTTTGAGACCGTTGGAAAAGCCTATCGTATGGAAGAAAAGATGTTCAGCGGATTCGGTGCCATCGGCGGAGCATCCGGCGCCTTCGTGTATCTATATATCGATGCGCTGGCGGATGCAGGCGTCCGGGCAGGGTTCTCCCGTCCTCTGGCCGTGGAGCTGGCCACACAGACCGTGTTGGGAAGTGCCAGACTCGTGGAGGAGACCCGGGAGCATCCCATCGCACTGATGAACCAGGTCTGTTCCCCTGCCGGCACCACCATCGAAGGGGTTATGACACTGAAAAAAAGAGGCTTCGAAGCCGCCGTTCAGGACGGGATCGAAGCCATTATCCGCAGAGATCAGGAGCTGAGCAAAGGTTAATCGGTTCCGGATCCGGTGACACATAGATCCCGGATGCAGCAGTGATCGCACTGAGGCTTCTGCGCCTTGCAGACAGCACGGCCGTGCAGCACCATGCGGTGACAGAAGTC
>CAJOQP010000192.1 GCA_905236515.1 uncultured Oscillospiraceae bacterium
CTTTCCGTCGGTGTAGAACTGAAGAAAAAAGTTGGAGATCCTGTAGAAAATGGGGAAGCGCTGGCGGTGATCCATGCCAGAACCGAACAAGATGCAGCTCGAGCGGAAGAAGAGCTTTTAGCCTGTTATCAGTTTTCGGAAACGCCGGTAATACCCGAACCGTTCATTAAAGAAATCATCATGGGATAAAGATAAGGCCTGCCTCGAATGAGGCAGGCCTTTAGTAACGGATCAGTCCGTTGTTTCTGTATAATAATAGGTCGGCGCTTCGGAAGAAGTCTGAACTTTCGGATTGTTATTCTGATATGTATAATCTTTGGTAACAGCCGCGAAGACAATTCCTACCATAGTAGCAATGACACATAGCCAGATCATAACAGCCCAGATCAGATTAAATTGTTTCCTTTTCTTATTCATAAACAATCACCGATTTCTACAGGGCGGACATTGGTCCGCCCTGATAATTATTACTCTTCTTCTTCCAGCTTCTTGGCTTCTTCAATAACCTTCTGCTGCACGTTGCCGGGAGCTTCTTCATAGCGAGTGAACTCAAGAGTGAAGGAGCCGCGGCCCTGAGTCATGGAACGAAGGTCGATGGTATAGGAAGACATCTCAGCCATGGGAACTTCTGCTTCCACGATCTGCATACCGTCTTCTGCGTTCATACCAAGAACGGTACCTCTGCGCTTGGAGGAGATATCGGACATGATATCACCGAGGTTTGCATCAGGAATGGTAACTTTCAGCGTGCCAATGGGCTCAAGGATGGTCGGTTTTGCATTGGGGATGCCTTCTTTGTAAGCCAGCTGAGCAGCAGTCTTAAATGCCATTTCGTTGGAGTCAACGGGGTGGTAGGATCCGTCGTACAGCGTGGCTTTCAGGCCAACCAGAGGATAACCTGCGAGGACACCCTTGTTAACTGCATCACGCAGTCCTTTTTCAACAGCCGGGAAGAAGTTTTTGGGAACACTTCCGCCGAATACTTCCTCAGCAAAGATCATATCATCGGATTCATCCTGAGGCTCAAAGCGGATCCACACATCACCGAACTGACCGGAACCGCCGGTCTGTTTTTTGTGACGGCCGTGGGCTTCAACTTTGGACTTGATCTTTTCACGGTAAGCAACACGTGCGGGCTTAAGTTCGGCTTCCACACCAAAACGGCTCTTCAGCTTGGAGATCAGAACATCCAGCTGCATGTCTCCGCAACCGGAGAGAACCATCTGTTTGGTTTCAGCGTTGTTGACAAGAGTGAAGGAGCAGTCTTCTTCGTTGAGCTTGTTCAGGCCGCTGGCAACTTTGTCGTCCTGGCCTTTGGTCTTAGGAGAGATGGCCATGGAGTAGAAAGGAGAAGGGAGCTCAAGAGCGGGAAGTTCAACTTCGTTCTTCGGATCGCAAACAGTATCGCCGGTCTTCCAGTCCATCTTGCCGATGGCAATGATGTCACCGCAGGAAGCGTCTTTGACTTCGGCATTCTTTTTGCCGGTCATGACATACAGTCTGCCAAGCTTGTCGGTAGAGTTGGATCTGGAGTTGTGAAGAGACATGTCGGAAGTGATATTGCCGGACATGATCTTAACAAAGCTGTATTTTCCAAACTGATCGGACAGAGTCTTAAATACGAAACCGACGGTGGAGCCGTTGGGATCAATACCTTCGACTTCATCGGGAGAGGGAACATAGTCGATAATGGACTGAAGAAGTACTTCCGTGCCGATGTTGGCAGTTGCGCAACCGCAGACAACGGGAACAACGGATCCATCTTTAATTCCAGCTTTAATGCCGGTGATGATCTCTTCTTCGGACAGTTCCATCGTATCGAAGAATTTCTCCATCAGTTCTTCGGTGGCGCCTGCAGCAGCTTCCATCAGTTCAGCGCGAAGGTCTTCTGCTTTGGAAGCGTCAGCATCGGGAACCGCGACTTTGGAAGTCTTGTTACCGGAAGTGGTGTATGCAGCGTTGTGAACAAGATCGATTACGCCGGTGCCATCAGACATCGGGGCCACGACCGGGCAGATCACGCTGCCGTATTTTGCTTTCAGGGAATCGAGAACAGCATAGAAGTCACCATGCTCCTCGTCCAGTTTGGAAACATAGAACATGACCGGCTTGTTTGCGGCTTTCAGATATTTCCAGCTGCGTTCTGCACCAACGGACAGACCGTCTTTTGCACTGCACAGGATGACACCTGCTTCGATTGCACGGATGGAGCAGAGTACTTCACCCACGAAATCCTGGTAGCCGGGGCAGTCCAGAACGTTGATTTTATGATTGTTGAAGTTTACAGGAGCAAGAGAGGCAGAAATGGTAATCTGTCTTTTGATCTCTTCTGCATCATAGTCACATACGGTGTTGCCGTCATTGATTTTTCCAAGACGGTCGATTGCACCGGTGACATACAGCATGCTCTCCGCAAGACTGGTCTTGCCACTGTTGCCGTGTCCCAGCAAAGCGACGTTTCTGATTTTTTTGGTTTCAATGCTCATGTCCGGTTTTCATCTCCTATATTTTTGTTTCAAAATTAATTTTAGATTAAAAGGTACAAAACCTTGTTAATTATACACTAAGGAAGTAGTGGAATCAATATTTTGTTATAGGCCATTTGCCATAATACGCCCGGCGATAATCAACGGTTTTGAAGGATGACAATCAGAAGCTCGACAATCAGCCAGATCAGCATATATACCAGCAACGTGGATGCGGAAATTGATTCCATTGCGGAGGACAAACACATCAGGAATACCATGATCATGCCAATCCCCACACACATTAGACTGAGCAGGACGGAAAGGCGGACGGTATTGTAAAGACGGTGTCCTTCATCCTGCAGCTGAACCATGGAGGCCAGCCCGTTTCGGGCGACGACAGCAGCAATCTTGGAGTCTTTTCCTCTCTTTGCGCCGGCTATAGCGTATCGGTCAGCAAAGCTGGGGAAATCAAAGCGGTCCGAAGGCATCTTGAATTTCTTGCGGATCATTTCCGGAGTGATATTGAAGTCTTTGATCGCGAAAATGGAAGTCCGCTTGGACCGAAGAAGAGTGATCAATGCCTTCTGGACGGAAACGACCGGAGTATACTTAATGGCATAGATTGCGGAAATCACGCCGTTGACTGCCACAAATACGCTGCTTTTGGACGCAAGTTTCTGCGGAATATGAATTCCCATGAGATGCATGAATCCGGAATTGCCTACCAGTACCTCATCGCCGCTGATCATGGCAGTCAGACCACCGCCTTCATGGCACTTGAAGTCATACACCTGTTCAATGACACAGGAATTCTTGTTCATCAGTTCCGAGAATGCTGGAGAAAGAGCGGAACCGGAAGCGATGATCACACTGCCTGTATAGGTGATGATCTTCTGCGGATCCACACCTTCCAGGATGCGGATGCTGTCTATGGATATGGTGTTCTTCGGGAACACATCATGGTCGGTAACGATAATATGCTTACTCTCACCGATGTCCACAAGTCCGGACCAGCCGGCGATGGCGTTCCCGTTGTGGAACAGACTGCGTGCCGTGTACAGGAAGGGAAGCGGGAAAGCCAGCAGTGCTATAAAGGGAGCAGTGGGGACCATAATGGCAGCCCAGATGTGCATGAATCCGCTCCAGTTTTTGCTGATGGCAGCGGCAAGGAGAGCAAGGATCAGTCCAGAACCAATGAGCCACGGGGCAAGGAGAGTGAAAATTTCATCATCCAGAGCCATCTCTTCCGTGCGGCGTACAAAGTTTTCCGTAGAAGTTTTGGTCTTGAGAAGTGTAATGTCGGAATAGCCTCCGATATCTGTTTCTGCTGTAATCGCATACGGGTCTTTAGACAACGCCAGAGTACGGAGTGTAATCCGGTTCCCTCGACAGTAGAGCAGAGAGCCCCACAGAGCACAGGTAATGGCAATGGCGGAAATACCGCAGTAGGGAAGCCCCATACCGGTTTTTCCCGACATGGAGATCACAATGGCGTCCACTGCACTCAGGATGCAGGACAGACTGATCAGCGTGTTGGCATTGGGGCGTTTGCGGATCAGATCCATGATGCCGGCGGTGAAAATGTCCAAACAGCACATAACTACAGAGATCTCTAACGCAAGACAGGCACTTGCCATTACAACGGAGTTGTGCAGCCTTCCTGGCACAGGAAGACCAAATGAGATGTAGGCCAGAAGCAGACAGAGTACTGCGGCAATGCGCAGGCGCATCTTCGTAAATTTGATCTGGGAGCCGTAATACCGGGATGCTTTGTCCGCTGTAAGCTCGGGTCCAAGTTCCTCTGCATCTCTCGCGGGAGCAGATTTGGCATTGTTCTGATACTGCTGAATCTTCAGAGACAGAGTTGCCAGATACTGGACGAAACGGGACGGCTTCTTGCTGCTGTCCTCAGAATCGTGGAACTTGCCCTGGAATACGGCTGCGATTGTGCCGAAAACAGCAACAAAGAAGTCTCGGATCTTATTCCAGTAATAGGATACCATGGAGCCGGCATCTTCCGGATCCTCTTCAAATCCGTCTTCCGGAGAAACATCACTTGCATAGGCGTCTTCCGCATCTTCTATGGAATGAATGTCCGGGGTAAAAGCTTCTTCCGGTTCCTGTTCCTCATCCGTTTCCGGAGCATCCGCTGTGGCTTCCGAAGCAGGAGATGGCTCAACAGGATCCTTGATGATTGGATACGACATGGTAGGTTCCAGTTCTTCTTCCTCATCATCCAGATCATCCGCGGAGCCTTCAAAAAGGGAAGCATAATAGTCGCCGGAACTCACAGTCTGTTCTTCATATTCCGGGGATTCATCTGCTTCGTCAGTGACGTTCTGAGAATCATATTCTTCCTCGCCGGAACGGAAACGGCGGCGCAGTATGGCGGCAAATCCAGTGGGGATGCCTCCGGCTGAGATGCGGATGGAATCCTTCAGATTCTCCCATCCCTCCTGGAAGGACATGAAGCGTCGTTCTTCCTCGTATTCTTCCTGGGCCGGTTCAGAATCATAGGCATCCGAATCGATTTCCTCAGCAGGATAGATATCTTCCTCTGCGTCCGGTTCCTCGTAATCGGGTTCTTCCGATGCGGGGGCATCGCCGTTCAGCTCACTGATAATCTGATCCAGATCCGGATCGTCCCGGGATACAAAGGAATAGACATTCTGATAATCATACGGATTTGACTCTTCGTCAGCCGCCGCTTCCAAGGAAGCGGAAACGTCAGAAACAGTTGCTTCCGAACCGTTCAAAATGGAATCTTCATATTCGTTCGTATTAATGGTTGAAGCCCCCTCGTTATCCGATGTGTTGATCGGATTATTATCGTGATGAGAAAGGATTGTATCGACATCAGGCACAGGATCAAGCTGTGCGTCATCCAATACAGAAGATGATCCTCCGGTATGAAATTCATTCAGAATATCATCCAGAGTAAAATCAAAATCCTCATCTGTTATTGTATTTTCAAAATCAAAATGATCCATAATAACCCTATTAATTCTTACTGTTTTTTTGCCTGACGACTTCATACATCAGGATTGATGCGGCAACAGAAGCGTTCAGGGAGTCAATCTGACCGAACATTGGGATCTCAACAATGAAATCACAGTTGTCCCGAACCAGCCTTCCAATGCCGTCTCCCTCGGATCCAACTACCAATGCAACGGGGCCGGTGAGATCAGTCTGCCACATGTTGCTGCTTCCGCCGGGAGCTGCGCCGTAGATCCAAAGACCCTGATTCTTCAGTTCTTTGATGGCGGAAGTGATATTGGGAACACGGGCAATGAGCATGTGCTCTGCGGCGCCGGCAGAAGATTTGTCTACAATGGTTGTGGCACCGGCACTTCTGCGTTTGGGAATAATAACACCGTGTGCACCGGCGCACTCTGCCGTACGGATGATCGCTCCCATGTTGTGGGGATCACTGATTTCATCGCAGATGATGACGAATGGATCTTCGTTTCTCTGTTTTGCAAGATCCAGAATATCTTCAAGGGTGCAGTAGCTTTTTACGGAACATACGGCAATGACACCCTGGTGCGCCTTTGTTACGCTCATGAAATCCAGCTTGCGTTTGTCGCAGTTGACAACCACGATGCCGGCTTTTCTGGCAGTGGAAGCAATAAAGCCCAGTGTGTTATCCGTGTCGCCTTTGGCACAATAGATCTTGTCGATGGCACGCCCGGCACGGATCGCTTCGATAACCGCATTGCGCCCTTCAATTAATTCGTTTCTGTATTCATCCTGCTGATTCATTTATGTTGATCCTTCTGTGATGCTCAGATTCCTGTTTACAATATAAATAAACATAGATAAATTCATATTATCATAACCGCCATGAAACGAAAAGGAAAAAATGTAAATTAATAGGTTGCATCCCTTAAAAATGATGAATAGCAGCATCATTAAAAAAGTGTTAATGCTTTTTCGCAAAACCCAATGTATAATGAAAACAACAAATTAAACTCACAACTGAGGGATTAGAATGAATTGGATTTCTCGTAAAATTGAATTGTTCTGCTACAAGCATCCGCGATTCGGTATTTCCAACCTGATGCTTTATGTTGTTATCGGAAACGTCATCATATGGCTGTTTTCCATGATGGACACTACGAATCTTCTGGCGGCTTCGCTTCAGTTTTCTCCGCAGTTGATTCTGAAAGGGCAGATCTGGAGACTGATCAGCTTCGCATTTGTTCCCACCAGCGGAGGAGTCCTCGCACTGATCATGTTTTATTTCTATTACTTCATTGGTAATACACTGGAACAATACTGGGGCAAAGCGAAATTCACGCTGTTCTTTTTCTCCGGCATCCTTTTTACCGTGATCTACGCTTTTGTAATCTACTTCATTACGGGTGCTGATATCCGGATCTCAGCCTCCTATATCTATCTTTCCATGTTCTTTTCCTTCGCCACTCTGTTCCCGGAAACTCAGGTGCTCCTTTTCTTCATCATTCCAATGAAGATCAAATGGCTTGCCTATATTGATGCGGCGTTCTTTCTTTATGAGATTATTGTGACGCCCTTCCCGTATAATCTGATTCCTGTGGTGGCTGTTCTGAACTATCTGTTGTTCTGCGGCGGATGGCTGTTCCAGTTCCTTGGCAAGAAACGCGGATACAATAATCCGAAAGTCATCAATTACAAGAAAGCGGCGAAACAGGTGAACCGAAACCGTAATAATGCTCCGTATTCCAGAAAGTGTGAAGTTTGCGGGATCACCGATGTGGATGATCCTGATATGGAGTTTCGTTACTGTTCCCGATGCATCGGGTATCACTGTTACTGTTCCAGACATATCAATGATCATATCCACTTTACTGAGTGAATCACATTACCATCCTTTCGCATATCAATGGCTGGAAAAATTTAAAAAATTTGTTGATTTTATGATTTCTCTATGCTATTATATCTAACGCTATCCGGGTGTAGCGCAGATGGTAGCGCGCATGACTGGGGGTCATGAAGCCGCTGGTTCAAGTCCAGTCACTCGGACCAAAAGCACGGTGTTGAGAGATCAATCGCCGTGCTTTTATTTTTTGTAGAAAGAAGAGAAGAGTATGAAAACCAGAGGTATTATTCTGTTTCTTGTTATTTCCATGCTGCTAGTCTGCGTTGCAGGGTGCGGCAAGAAAGCCGACTCCGAAGTTGCGTCTGACGTGGAGAATCCCATATCCTCACAGGATGCATCTATGAGTGAGGAAGACGGACAGAATCCAGTCATGAACATCATTGGAAGCTATATGGATCGTGTCGGTCAGAGAGCCAGTATGGATATCGTTTGCGAAGGTACTGACAGCGGAAGAGTTGTGATCAGCTGGGCAGGCAGTGCTTTCGAACAGGCAGTTTGGGAATTCTCCGGGAAATGGGATGAGGACACTCATTCCATCCAGTATTCAAACTGCAAAAAGGCAATTCGCTCCTATGACGACTCCGGGACAATGACTGAAACGGTGGAGTATGAAAACGGCACCGGTGCGATTATCGTACAGGATGATTACACCATCACATGGAAGGATGATCAGGAAAACGCCGGTGAGAACTGTGTGTTTGAATTCAGCGCCATTGATGAAGACGCAGCGGAAGGATAAGAAGCATTATGTGGTTTCAGCACTGTGTGTTTTATCAGATCTATCCGCTGAACTTCTGCGATGCACCGGAAAGGAACACCGGAGTACAGGAACACCGGTTGGATCGCATTGTTAATTACATCGAACAGTATCTGACATCATATGGGATAGGCGGGATTTATTTCAATCCCGTCTTTTCCAGTGATTCTCACGGATACGACACGAGAGATTATCGCCGGATTGACGAGCGTCTAGGGACAAATGATGAATTCCGCACATTGGTAGACACTGCTCATCGGCATGGTATCCGTGTAGTTCTTGATGGTGTTTTTAATCACGTCGGCCGTGGATTTTTCGCATTTCAGGATGTGGTTCAGAATGGCGCCAGCAGCCGGTATAAAGACTGGTTCTGTGTGGATTTCAACAGGAATTCAACCTATGACGACGGATTCTGGTATGAAGGATGGGAAGGCCACTATGAACTGGTGAAACTGAATCTATACAATCCTGAAGTACAGAACTATCTCCTGGATAGTATTGGAGTATGGTTGGATGAGTTTCATATTGATGGTATCCGGCTGGATGTGGCTTATCTGCTGCCTGACTGGTTCATGGCAATGATCCGGGACTATGTTTCTTCCAGACATGCAGAGTTTTTCCTGTTGGGGGAAACGCTTTCAGACAACCAGGGGCATCTGTTCGATGAAGGGAAACTGGATTCTATTACAGATTATCCGCTTTATAAAAGCATCTGGTCGGGCTTTAATTCGCATAACATGTTTGAGGTCGCTCATACCCTTAAGAGGAATATGTTTGAAATGTATCGGGGAAGGACGCTGTGGTCTTTTCTTGATAACCATGATGTGGACCGCATTGCCAGTAAGCTTTCGGATCCTGATCTGCTTGCTGCAGCATTCGGACTGCAGCTGGCGCTGCCTGGCATTCCGTGCATTTATTACGGTTCGGAGTGGGGAATGAAAGGAATGAAACGCCCCGGCCAGTCGGATCGCGAACTGAGACCGGCAGTTTCTCATCCACAGAATAACGAACTAAGCGAATCTGTTGCGGAAATGATCCGTATCCGCAATCATACGACTGCGCTTCAGAGCGGTTCTTTTAGGGAAATCATACTGACAAACCAACAGTATGTGTTTCTTCGGGAATCAGAAGACTCACGTGTTCTGGTGGCAGTCAACATTGCAGATCATCCCTGGGAGTTTTCGTTTGAATTGCCGGAAGGGGACTGGCACGTGGCTGGTTCTTCCGGAATGGAGATGTTTGACGGAATGCTTCGTATGGAACCGAGAAGCGTCGCATGGTGGATATTCTGAATTCATACATGGATAAACCTTGCTTGTTGGAACGGGGATGTAATATAATATGAAAAAAGAATGTAAAGAAGGTTAAGCTGTTGGTTTTAGTCATCGCTTTCGCAGTTTTCAGCATCTGCTGTACATGTTGGATCACGATTTCTCAGAATCTGCTTGCACATTGGTATTTATACTGGGTGCCAGTAGTGCTGCTGTTCGTTTTCTTTCTGATTGCGCTGATCCTGTTCCTGCTTGTTGCCTATCTCAGCACATTACATATTAACGTTGATGAAGTGAAAGAACGCCCCAATCCTTTCGGAGTTTTCATCTGTGAGGAATTTGCGGCATTCCTTCTTTACATCTCCGGAATCCGCGTCGTTTTGACAGGTTTGGAAAAAGTTCCTGCAGACAGACGTTTTCTGTTGGTATCCAACCACCGATCCAATCTCGATCCTATCGTGATTATGGATAAGATGCGTTCCTATAATATTGCGTTTATCTCCAAGATCAGCAACTTGAAGATTCCTGCTATTGGCAAGTTGATTCATGAATGGTGTTTTATGTCTATTGACCGTGAGAACGCACGTAATGCCATCAAGACCATCCAACAGGCTTCGAACTATATCAAAAATGATATCGTTTCCATTGGCATCTATCCGGAAGGGACACGGAGCAAATCTCAGCAAATGGGAGAATTCCATGCAGGTTCCTTTAAAATTGCTCAGAAGGCAGGTTGCCCGCTGGTGATTTCCGTAATACGGGGTACCGAAACGGTAAAGTATCATTTCTGGAGTGTATCCAAAGTATATGTTGATATTCTTGAGGTGATAGAAGTTGATCAGGTAAAGTCTATGAAATCCGTGGAACTTGCGGATTATTCCAAAAAAGTCATGGCAGATTTTATCCGGTCTAAGGGAGAAGATCCCGGAATGTAATGAATAAAAGCCGAGGAACGAAGTGGGTTCTGCGTTCGTCGGCTTTTTTGATTGAAAGGTAATTAAACTATGAAAACAGCGATCATTACCGGTGCATCCAGAGGAATCGGACGTGCCGAAGCGATACAGCTGGCGCGGGATGGTTTTTCTGTCTGCATCAACTGTTTGGAACGGATGGATCTGGCACAGGAACTGTCTGAAAAGCTGCAAAAGGAAGGCTGCTCCGCAATGGCATTCCAGGCGGATGTATCTGTGAAAAATGAGGTAGATGCTATGGTGGAAGCAGTGCATGCCCGGTTTGGCCCGGTGGATGTACTTGTGAATAATGCTGGTATCGCCGAGCAGTGTCAGATTCAGGACATCCGGGAGGAACTGTGGGATAGGATTTTTGCTGTAAATGTAAAAGGAGTCCTGAATACCGTCCAGGCAGTGTTGCCGGATATGCTTCATCGTAAGAGCGGATGTATCATCAACACCTCCTCAATTTGGGGAATGCATGGTGCGAGTTGTGAATCGGTCTATTCTTCATCCAAGCATGCGGTGATTGGTCTGACAAAATCCATGGCTGCGGAACTGGCCTTGTCCGGTATCCGGGTCAACTGTGTGGCCCCCGGAGTCATTGATACGGATATGGTAAAAGTTCTGGGAGATGAGACTCTCAGGGACCTGGCAGACAATACACCCATCGGTCGTCTTGGAAAACCGGAGGATATCGCCGCGGCAGTTTCGTATCTGGCGTCCGACGGAGCATCCTTTGTCACAGGACAGGTCCTGACCTGTGACGGCGGTTTTATTCACCTGTAAACGGTGTTTTCAAAAGATAAGCCTGACTATAGGGAAGAGGAGAACCGGAATTAGATGGATTCCATTCCAGAAACTCTTCCGTTTTTGACAGAGCCATTCCATGGATCTGATCGACACTGGTAAACTCTGGAAGGAAAGGGACCGAAGGACCGGTGAAGATATGGACAGCGTCCCTGGACCAATGCAGGATGTCTCCAATCGTGTGATTGATCAGTGTGGTTCCTGTGATGACCACCGCTTCACATTTCGGAAGCAGGACCGGCTCCTGTTCCACGGGCAGATCACCTCTTGACGGATCCATATCAAACATATAGATATGTTTCGGGTGGGATTCCATAAGGATCTGATCCCGTGTACGGCTCATGTGACCGATGATTGCGACGCTCTTGCCGATGACATCAAATCCCTGGAGACAGGAAGTCTTCGAATCCGCCGCTGCGCGAAACTTCGAGATACGAGTTTCGGTATTCAAACAAGCATTTACTGCGGACAGAGCTAGTACAGACAGAAACGGGTCGTTCTGGATCAGTTCTTTACCTAGAAGATGAGCTTTTCGATGTCGTCGAAGTAGATCATCTACTGAAGCAGTGGGACGGTCATACAGTTTCGCGGCGATTCCGCAACTGCCGTCTTCCAGTATCGATGCGACCCAGGAAGAGCCAATCTGAATCTGACGGATCTCGATATCATGATCCAGCGATTCCACTATTTCATCATAAATTGGATGATATTTCATTGTTTTGCTCCTGATAGTTGTTATCTTATTATATCTTGACAGAAGAGGAAGTTCCATGATTTTTGATACACATGCCCATTATGACGATGAAAGCTTTAAGGATGATGTTGATGCTATTTTTCAGGATCTGAAGAACCATGACGTTTCTCTGGTCCTGGATCCGGGGTGCGATTTTCAGTCCAGTCTTAATTCACTGAAACTCAGTGAGAAATACGATTTCGTATATACGGCGGTCGGACTTCACCCTGAAGAGGTAGGGGACAGTTCTCTGGATGAACTGGAACAGCTTTTTATGCTGCTGGGACATCAAAAATGCGTCGCGATCGGAGAAATCGGACTGGATTATTATTGGGATAAATCCCAGAAGGATCTGCAGAAAATGGTGTTCCGCATGCAGATGGAGTGGGCGGCGGAGACTGGAAAGCCGGTCATTATCCATGATCGGGAAGCTCATGGTGACTGCCTGAACATGATACGGGATTATCCGGAAGTGACCGGTGTGTTCCATTGCTACAGCGGAAGTGCGGAAATGGCGAAGGAACTGCTGAACCGGGGATGGTATCTGGGTTTTGACGGGCCAATCACCTATAAAAATAATAAGAAAGCCATTTCTGTTCTGGAGGTCTGCCCACTGGAACGGATCCTGGTGGAAACGGACAGTCCTTATCTGTCTCCGGTACCCATGCGGGGGAGAAGAAATGATTCCCGAAATCTTCCATATATCATTGATAAGATTGCAGAGGTAAAAGGTTGTTCCTCCGATGAAATCCGTGATATAACAACACAAAATGGGATCAGACTCTTTAACATCCCTGTTTCATGGTGAAAATCAACAATTTGAGCACGAAAACTAGGCAAAACATGGAGCTTTTTTTGTAAATGGTCTTTATTGTTTTATCATTTTTTTTGTGTTACACTAAATATACCAATAGTTAAAAAAATAATTATATAAACTGGAGGAACAACTATGAGCATTAAAGTTGGTATTAACGGTTTCGGCCGTATCGGCTCTCTGGCTTTCCGCGCCGCCATCAAGTCCGACGATATCGAGGTCGTTGCCATCAACGCCCCCGGTCATCCTGCTTCCCACATTGCTTATTGCGTGAAGTATGATTCCGTCCATGGCCGCTTCGATGGCGAAGTCGTCGGCAACGACGAGGACAGCACTGTCACTGTCAATGGCAAGGTCGTTAAGGTTCTCTCTGACAAGACCTATCGTGACGCTTCCCTCATCCCTTGGGGCGAGCTGGGCGTCGAGTATGTACTGGAGTGCACTGGTGTGTATCTGACCAAGGAACAGGCTCAGGCTCACGTCGATGCTGGTGCTAAGGTTGTCATCATGTCCGGTCCCGCAAAGGACGATACTCCGATGTTCGTCTGCGGCGTCAACCTTGATAAGTACACCCCCGATATGCAGTTTGTCTCCAACGCTTCCTGCACCACTAACTGCCTGGC
>CAJOQP010000193.1 GCA_905236515.1 uncultured Oscillospiraceae bacterium
GCTTCTTGGGGGTATAGCTCAGCTGGGAGAGCGCTTGAATGGCATTCAAGAGGTCAGCGGTTCGATCCCGCTTATCTCCACCAAAAAGATTACCGGAAACAGCAATGTTTCCGGTACTTTTTTTTGAGAAAATACAGAAGTTCATCCAGGGACGGAGAATCCATGGTATTATAGATTCGTCTTTTCACACAGGAACTAGGAGGTCGGAAACAGTGAAAGATCATAAAAAAATGGGGCTGGAGCTCGTGAAGATTGCCAGGATCCTGATGGGGATCGGCATTGTCCTGTCGGCAGTACTGATCATCATGGCAGTCCGCGATACCAATGGAAGCTTGTTATGTGCCGCGATCATGGCCGTGGTCGGAGTCATCATTCTCTGTAAACTGATGGAAGCCGCCGGACATGGGATCGTTTTACTGCAGGAACAGAACGAGGATTCAAAACGGATGATCGATCTGCTGGAAAAACAAGGTGCGGCCGCAGCGGCCACCCCGTCCGTTCCGGCTTCGGCGGAAGAGACGGTTTCAACGGATGCGGAACCGGAGGACCGGCAGGAGGAAGATCCTGCTGCGATCGATGCATTCATCGAGGAACTGCAAAATACCTTCCGGCATCAGAGTACGGAGGGGACGAACTACACCATCGTCAAAGACTGTACCGATGAAAATCGGATCGTCATCACAAAAGAAGTGGAGAGTCTGGCGTCCAAGATCAATCATTTCGGCGAAAACTACATGGACAGCTGGCAGAAATACAAAAAAGTGCAGAAAGATCTTGCCCAGTCGGTATCCGGTCAGCTGCAAAGCTGGGGCTTAAACGACTGGACCGTTCTGTTTGAGGTCATAGACAGCGCCATCGGTCAGCGGATGCTGATCGTTTACCAGGATGAGATCGCCTACGATTTTCTCAATGAATAAATAAAATTGAGAAACCATAGCATTTCGGAAATCCGTATGATATAATCCCCGCACACGGCAGTAATATGCCAATCATGCTCAGGAGTGATAGGGTATGGAAAAAGTAAAAAAGATCTGCATGATCCTGCTGGGAAACATCCTGTATGCCTTCGGAGTTTCCTACTTTATTGTCCCTGCCGGCCTGATATCCGGAGGGATCACCGGGTTGTCGCTTTTTCTGAACAAAGCGTTTTCGTTGCCGCTGAGTCCGTGTATCTGGGCAGTCTGCTTTCTGTTTTTCCTTTGCGGCCTGATCATGCTGGGGAAAGAGTATGCGCTCTCGATCCTCCTCAGCACCATCGCATATCCGCTGTTCTACAGTGCCTTTGAGATGATCTATGCGCAGTACGGACCGCTGACCGATGATATCGTCCTGTGCACGGCTTTCGCAGGCATTTGCTTCGGACTGGGGATCGGTCTTGTGATGCGTACCGGCGCATCGGCAGGCGGCAGTGATGTCATTGCGATGATCCTGTTAAAGAAACGGGGCTTCGCGGTACAGACGACCCTGTATCTGGTGGACGCAGTGATCCTGTGTCTGCAGATCCCGTTTTCCAGACCGGACCAGATCCTCTACGGTCTGCTGTTCGTTCTCGCCTATACTCTGCTGCTGGGAAAAGTCATGCTCTTCGGGCAGGGCAAGGTCCAGATCCTCATCTACAGCGAAGCCTTTGAGGAGATCAACCGGCTGATCGTTTCGGAATTCCACAGAGGGACCACGATCCTGTACGGGGAAGGCGGCTACCGCCGGGAAAACACCAAAATCATACAGACCGTCATTCCGCAGAGAAGTCTGTTTACCATACGGGAACGGATCCTTAAGATCGATCCGCAGGCATTTATCGTCATCAATTCGGTGTCGGAAGTGAATGGCCGCGGATTTACCCTGAAAGCAAGCTGAAGGGTGCCGGTATGAAGAAAATATGCTGCGTGGGAGATTCCAATACCTATGGTTTTGACCCGCGGGACCCTCTGGAATCCCGTTATTCCCGGGAGATCCGATGGACCTGCCGGATCCAAAACTCCCGGAGGGATGTCTGCAATATGGGGATGAACGGACTGATGATCCCCGGGGCTCCGGTCTTCCTCCAGATCCCGGAATGGATCCGGAAGAACGGTCCCATGGATGAGATCGTTGTGATGCTCGGCACCAATGACCTTCTGGAACGGAGCACGGCGGAAGAGACCGCCGCCCGGATGAAGACCTTTCTTCGGAAACTTATGGAAGACAATGAACCTTCCTCGATCCTTCTCCTGGCGCCTCCGGTATTCCGTTCCGGAGAGTGGGTAGAAGGGGAAGCGATGATCGAAGAGTCCCGCAGACTGGGGCCATTGTATGAAAAACTGGCGGAAGAACTGAAGATCCGTTTTGCCGATACCGGCCTGTGGGGGATCGAAGTGCTCTATGACGGAGTCCACTTTTCCCCGGAGGGACATCAGGTCTTTGCCAAGCAACTGGATAAGCTCCTGTGAACGGCAGGAAATCGAAACGCCTCTGCGATAACCGCAGAGGCGTTAAATTCATCTATGGACGCTGTTATTTTTCCTTCCTCTTTGCCTTGACGATAAACAGGGTGAGGATCGCCCAGTACGCCGCGGCAAGTCCCACTGTCACAAAGCACATGGCGGTGGATTTCGGTGCCAGACCCACAAGGATCAGGACCGGAGCACCGAGGACGATGCCGTAGCTGCTGCCGATGACCAGATTGTTGGCGGCGGGAGTGGAATAATCCGGATCGATCTCTCGAAGGAGCAGGATGCCGGAACCGATGGTGCCGGTGAGCATGCCGTACATGGAGATCAGACCTTCATCGTAGTAATCCGGGAATGCTTTCCTGCAGACATACTTCAGATAGAACCAGGTGACGAAACCGCCGGCAATGACCATCAGGACGAAGGGGAGCCACAGGCCGCGCAGGTCCTGAATGTTGATGGAGGCGATACCGGCCACGATCATGATGTCAAAGAAGAAGCCGGACAGACGGTTGAGAAGATAGTTGTTCTGATACTGCCGTTCCAGCACGTTCATCTTCCGGGCCCTGTCGAGGCACACCCGCACCAGCATGGCCAGGGCGGAACCGAAGATGAAGTTGAAGCCCCAGAACAGGGGGTTGAGGGTATTGGCCAGCCCCTCGGAGATGGAGGAGAACAGACCCGTGACGCCGCGAAGCAGCAGGAAGGTGGCCAGATAGGTGAGCAGCACCATGGCCAGCTGTACGGACAGCCTGTCGATGGAGTCGGACACCGGGATCTCGTTGTGATCCTGGAAGAATCCCACGGACAGCTCTTCCGAGGACTGCTTCTTGGACGAACGGCTGTGATTTCTCTTTGCCAGGATGTTTACCATGATGACGCCCACCGTGCAGGCGCAGATATAGCCGGTGGCGGCAATGGCAAGGCCGAAGCTGCGTCCGCCGGTAAAGCCCATGCCCTGATAGGTGGTGCCCACGTTGTTGGCCTGTCCGGGTCCCTGCCCGAAGCCCATGGGCAGCAGCAGACCGGCTGCCTTGAACATGGAAGGCATGACCGTGTAGGCCAGAAGGATGGTGATCACCAGTCCCGTGACGCCCTGGATCAGATAGGTGCCGACGATGACGGCACCGGATTTCGGGCCTGTGAGAGATCCGTTCCGGTTGGCGCTCTTATTCACCACACGAAGGGACATGGCAATGAAGCCGAGGGCGATGCAGTGATACACCAGCATCTCCAGGAAATTGTCGTCCATGCGCAGGATGTGCAGGGACTTCAGGATCAGCAGGAGAAAACCTGCCAGAACGGAGGTGGGCAGCAGCGTGTTGCGGAACCATTTGAAGGAACGGATCAGTCCGTTGGAGACCATAATGGCGCCGGCGATGATGCCCAGCTGGATGATAATGTTCCATAGGGCCTGATTGGCAGCAGAAAAATCCATAGTTTTCCATAGCGTTTCGCCGGATGCATACCGTGCACCCGGCGAAATCGCGATCCTTTCTTGCAATCTCAGTACAGATTATATCACAAGAACCGATATTAGGTATGATCTTCGTGGTAGTTTTCCCAGTAGGCCAGATATTTGCGCATACAGGTGGGATTCTTGGACTTCAGCTCATAATACTGATCATCGTAGGTGAACAGCAGCGTATCGTATTTCACGATGGCCATGTTCTTGATCTCCTTTTCCAGGAAGTAGCGGCCGTCGATGGAAATACTCTCCTCATGCTGGGACAGACGTCCTCTCGCCTGAGGGAACTGAATGTAGTTGCTCACTTCCATGGAGAGCGTCAGACCGTCATCCCCGAACAGTTCATCCCGAAGAGGATCCTTTTCGTATTCCCCTTTGCGGAACTGCTCCATCTGCCAGCGGTCCCATTCTTCCACGGTGTCAAAGGGATCGCCCGGTTCGAAGAATCCCTGGGGCGTGTAGACGACCTTGAAACCGCAGTCGCAGGCCAGCGTATCCTTCTTGGAATGCAGACCTCCGATCTGGTTGCACTTGGGGCACAGGAAGAGCGCGGATTCCACGAAGTTTGCCGGACGATAGAAGATCCGGCGGGTATAGGAGACCTGTTCCTTCCGCTGACGGGCGTAGGCATCTTCATAGATGTCCCGGTTGATGGCATCCGTGATCTGCTGGGGAGTCATCTTTTTCAGAGCTTCCGGCGGGTACACGTTGACGGGATGGCCGTGCATCTTGCCGCGGCGTACGTATTTGCCCCAGCGGGGAAGAGTGAAGTATCCGCCCTCCAGGCGGTAGGTCACCAGAGTGGCGCCGCTGATCTTGGCCAGTTTTCCCGTGGACGGGAAGATCCCGATGGATTTGCCGTCCCAGGTGGTCTCGCCCTCTGCGAAGATGGCCACGGAACCGCCGACCTTGAACCGGCGCATGCAGGTCATGACCGTATCCGCTGCAACGTTGGATCCCTTCTTCTTGGCGATGGGTGCGCCGATGTAGTGCAGAAGATTGGACACGAAGCCGAGGCGGAACAGATGTTCGCTGGCCACGAAGTACAGCTGATTGCGGGGAAAGCTCAATGCGACCATCAGAGGATCCCAGCGTGTCACGTGGTTGGAGATCACAAGAAGCGGTGCTTTCAGCACCACGTCCTCGTGAGTAAATGCAAATTCTTTTTCAAAAAACGGTCTCATCGACCAGAAAAACCGCCGCCAAATACGGTTGTGATGGGCGACGTCCGCTTTTGTCAACGGCCTGTTGATATAGGCTTCTGACATGTTTGCAGGACCCCTTTCATCTAAAAGGAATAACTAAAAATATTTGTAGTAAATGTAACTATATCACAGAATACGCAAAAATGAAATCTGCGGAAGGGAAAAAACACAAATTCCTGCGGATATGCACCTCAGGGCAGTGCCCGGATGAAGTCCAGGAACTCTCCGGTGACGCTGCGGGCTCCCCGCACGTTGGTGATACCGTGCTTCCGCAGTTTTTCCATGGTCGCCTGGTCCCGGTCGTATTCCCGGATCCGGTGCAGACGCATGACCTTCTCAATGGACAGGTTGCCGTCGGAATAGGAGTAGGGGATGTCCGTTTCCAGGACACGGCACCGGTACATGACGGCGGAGACGGGACGGCCGATGTAGAAATAAACGATGTCGCCCTTCCGGACCTTCTCCGGCTGCTTCCACAGTTCGTCGCCCTGCGCAAATAAATGATCCACATCGTAGTCGATGGGATTGACCGCCAGGATCCAGTCCCCGTTGGGGATGGTCTCATGCTTCTTTGCCGTGGAGCGGATGGCATATTCCCGGCTGCGGCGGAGAAGATCCAGGATGGTCCCGTCCGGAAGCCGTTCGTCTAGGGCGATACTGACCCAGTTGTCCCGGTTCATATGATAACAGGGAAAGACCCCGTCGTTTTTAAGAAGCGTCTCCCGTGTCTCCGGCGGGATCTTCACATTGAGGATCTCCATCATCTCCGCCGGATCGGCGGTCTCCTTTTCCACTTTCTGCCGGGGCAGGAGCATGATGAGCCCGTACCACTTCCGGTTTTTGGGATACCGGAAGACCCCGTAATCCCGCGCGGTCTCGAAGGGGTGGTCCGGGACTTCGCCGAAGCGTTCCCTCAGAGCGTGGGAGATGCGGTTGGACTGGGGGAAGACGAAATCCTCCGGAATAAAGCAGTCCTCCGCGATGCGGTGCAGGACCTCGCAGTAGGCGTCCCGCAGTGTGCTGACGAAGGCGCCGTACCGCTGGGAGGAGTGGATGGCATAGTATTCCTCGCCGGTATCCGTATCCATGACCTTCCCGGTCACCGATCCGTCGGTGTGCACGGTGATGTCGGCGCGGAAATCTCCGTTCATCAGATCCCGGGAGATCCGGTAGCCCTCCTCCGTGGCTTCAAACCCGTAGGGGATCAGCCGGGAAAAATCCGGCCGGTACCGCTGAAACTGTTCCTGTTCCAACGTCATGTGTCACACCTCCTTTGCGAGAAAACGATCGTTAATCCAGGATCGAGGAAAGGATCTCTTCTTCCGTGATGGTGCCGAAGAGAGAGGGGAGTTCATAATGGGAGAGCACTTCCTCCACTGCCTTCCGCTCCCGGGGGACGCCCTGCAGCTCCTCTGCCAGTGCATCCAGAGGCGCGGTGCTCATGAAGTCTCCGAAAAAGCGGATCTCCCGGAGGATGCCCCGCTGCACGTTCATGCGCACATCCAGTGTGCCGCCGGGATAGCGGGTCCGGTTCTGAACGGCATAGGCCGGGCTCTTTCCGTAATTCCACTCCCAGGTGCGGTACCGGGACTCCGCCAGATGACGGATTTCGGACAGTTCCTCCCGGGTCAGGGATGCCGGACGGGCCTCCTCGTCCATCAGTTCCCGGCGGAGAGCCTCCCAGAACTGCCCGATGGTGGTGCCTTCCGGAAGATAGTCCTTCAGGTTTCCCACCCGGCTGCGCACGGACTTCGTGCTCTTGGAGGCAAATTTGGCGGGATCGGCCCGCAGTGCCCCGGCGATCATGTCCCGGTCGGAGTCAAACAGCAGGGTGCCGTGGTGAAGGATCCTCCCCTGATGCACCCGCTGGGCCACACCGGAAACTTTCTTCCCGTCCACCAGGATGTCGTTCCGGCCGGAGGACTCCGCCGCAACGCCCATGGTCTCCAGTGCGCGGCACACCGGCTGGGTAAAACGGGAGAGGTTCTGCAGCGCCGCGTCTCCGGCGTCGGTGATAAAGGAATAGTTGAGATTTCCCAGATCGTGGTATACGGCTCCTCCGCCGGTCATGCGCCGCACCACGGCGATGCCGTGTTCCTGAATGAACGCGGGGTTTATCTCCTCCGCCGTGTTCTGATTGCGGCCGATGATGACGGCGTTGGCGTTCTGCCACAGCATGAGCCAGTCACCTTCTGTCCTGTGCTCCAGCACGTACTGCTCAAAGGCCAGATTATAGCAGGGATCGGTCGATCCCGTCTCCAGATAAAAAACGGACATGATTCCTTCTCCTGATCTGAATGGATGGTCTACACTGGAAATGTACACCATGCGCCCCCCTGCAGGCAAGTGCTCCGGCAAAAACGAAGACGTTTTTTCCTCCCCGGCAGGGGTTTTTTTATGTTTATTCTTATTATATAATGTAGAAACAACTAGTTCGAAGAGAGGAAACCGTCTATGCACCCCATCGCCCATTACCGGACCATCACCCGCCACCGCCATCTGGTGTGCCGCTACTGCATGCGTCTGGGCCTTGTGTACCAGGGCCTGACCCATGACCTGAGCAAATACGCACCGGTGGAGTTTTGGAACGGTGCCCGCTATTACCAGGGGACCCGGAGCCCCAACGACATGGAACGGAAAGCCACCGGCATGTCCCAGGCCTGGCTCCATCACAAGGGGCGCAACCGCCATCATTTCGAGTACTGGGTGGACTATGTGCTGCTGCCGGAAGGAAAGATCACCTACGCCGGAAACCCCATGCCCATGAAGTATGTGGCGGAGATGTTCTGCGACCGCATCGCGGCCAGCCGGGTGTATCAGGGGGAGAACTATACCGACGACAAGCCCTATGAGTATTTCATGAATGCCCGGGACGATATCGACGGACTGATGCATCCGGATACCGCCCGGGAACTGGAGACCATGCTGACGGTGCTCAAGGAGAAGGGGGAGGATGCGGCCTTTGCCTACGTCCGGCGCCGTCTGCGCCGGGACCGGAGGAGAAGAGGAGCCGGACTCCTGCTCCATCACAGGGGGGAACTGACATGAGCCTATTTTTCCTGCAGCGGAAACTGATGACCTTTGCTGACCGGTATGCCATCCGGGATGAGCAGGGGGAGGATGTGTATACCGCCCGTGGACAGTGGATGAGCCTCGGCAAGAAGATCCGCGTGACGGACCGGGACGGAAAGGAAGTGGGATTCCTTCATCGGAAGCTGGGGACCCTGCGGCCGCAGTATCTGATCGAGATCCCGGGACTGCCGGAGTTCACCGTGGTAAGGGAGCTGGTGTTCCTGCGGATCCAGTATTCCATCCATATCATGGACTGGACGGTGGAGGGGGATGTCTTCCACCATGACTTTTCCATCCGCAGCGGGATCCGGGAGATCGCCCGGATCCGGAAAAAATGGGTGGCCATGGCGGATCAGTATTCCGTGGAAGTCATGGACGACCGGGATGATCTGACGGTGCTCATGATCGTGCTGGCCATGGACTGCAGCATTCTGGAAGCCCGGCTGGCCACAAGGATCTCCGGCGCGGAGGGTTAGAACGAAAAACTGTGACGGACCGGCAAATATGTGGTACTATGAAGACAGAACAATTCATAACTCAGGCAGGTGATCGTGATGAGAGAACATATCCTGGAAGTACAGAACGTCTTTTTGGGTGCTCCTTCCGAATCCCGTGAGGATGCCATCCGCCGGGTAGGGCAGATGCTGGTGGACGCCGGATTTGCCCGGGACGAATATATCTATGGAATGATGCAGAGGGAGCATGCCTTCTCCACCGCGGTGGAGAGCGGAGTGGCCATGCCCCACGCCGACCGGGAGTTCAAGCAGAACCTGAAGCGCAGCGGCGTGGCAGCGGTATCCTATCCCCAGGGGATCCCATGGGGAGATGAGACGGTGTATCTGGTGTTCGGGATCGCCGCGGGACTGGATGACCATCTGGAGATCCTGCAGAAAGTGACACGGACACTGGAAACGAAGGAACAGGTGCTGGAGCTCATCGGGCAGAACGATGCCCGGGCGATCTGTGAGGTGCTCCGCTGAGAAACGGATAATACAGCGCATTTACGGCGATATGCTGCCGGAGGAAGGCTTTCCTCCGGCGCTTTTTTTTCGTCCGGCCGCCCGGCCCGGCGCAGGAAGGAGCCGAAAAAACGGGGAGGGGACGGGAAAAACGGGCTTTTTCCGATCATAACGGCCGGTAAACCGTGAAAATTGGAAATAACAGGGTTTTCGAGGCGATTTCATATTATTTTGGGTAAAAAACGCAAAAAATGGATTATGGAAACCGCCTTTTTGACCGAAATCACAGAATGAACAAAGGTTATGTAAATCGAAAGTTACGAAATAGAAACAGGAACAACCCAAATGAGGCAATATTACCCCCGGAAAGGCGGGTCGTATTTGCCAAACCGGGTTTTTTCTGCTATATTTTGTGGCCGATGGTGCAGAGGAACAAAAAAAGACCCGATTTCGGGTCGGAAAAAGGAAATCTGCATCTTTTTTGTTGGAGTTTTCCGGGAAGCGGACACCGCATATTTTCGGACGTGCCGGCAATGATCAGGGACCGGCAAAGTGAAACAACGGAAAACACAGGTTGATCCGTACCGCCGCAGCGGGCGGGAAGGATCCGGACCCGAATGGATTTGAAAGAACAGAGGCGTCAGCCGACGAGATCGTCAACGCCAAGAAGGAAAAAAGAAGCCAGAGATCCGGCAGGCGCCGGGTTTCACCAGCGGGGGATCGGACATTCCTTATCGTATGGGAATGACCCGCGCAGAATCCCCATTAAGGAGGCTAATATATGCTGAAAAAAACAATACCCGCCCTGATCCTGTCCCTCACATTGATGCTTACCGCACTTCCCGCGGCCAGCGCCGCGACCAAGGGCTTTTCCGATGTGGACAGCAACCGGTATTACTATGATGAAGTTTTGTACTGTGCCGAACAGGGTTACGTCAGCGGTTACGAAGACGGGACCTTCCGGCCGGAAAACGGACTGACCCGCGGCGAGTTCGCCACGATCCTGAACAAGGTCCTGGGTCTCTCCGCCAGCGCCGCCAACACCTTCAGGGATGTGGCAAACGGACAGTGGTACACCACCCCGGTCCTCAACTGCGTCCAGGCCGGCGTGATGAAGGGGCTGGGAAACGGATACTTCGGTGTCAACGAACCCATTACCCGTGAACAGGCGGCCGTGATCCTGTCCAACGCCTATCAGGTGGGTTCCTCCGCAGGACGTACGTCCTTTGCCGACGACAGCAGCATCAGCTACTGGGCCGTGGGCAATGTCAAGGCCATGACCGACCGGGGATACATCTCCGGCAACAACGGCAATGTTTTCAATCCTCAGGGCAATCTGACCCGCGGTCAGGTCTGCCTGCTGCTCTGTAAATGCAAGGGCGTTTCTCAGGAATCCCTGAACGTCGTCATCGAGAGCGTGGCGAAACGCCAGCAGGAGAGCAAGCAGCTGCTGGGTTCCTTCCAGATCACCGCCTATGAGTGGGATGGAACCAAATGCGCCAACGGCCGTTATCCCACCGAGGGCTACACCGTGGCATGCAACTCCCTGCCTCTGGGCACCCGCGTATACATCGAGGGCATCGGAGAGCGCGTCGTGGAAGACCGCGGTGCCACCTGGCACAGCGATTCCTGGATGGATCTCTATCTGGGCGATGTGTCTGCCTGCAATGAGTTCGGCGTACAGTACCGCAACGTATACGTGATCTCCTATCCCTGAGATCGCGGAAAAACTTGATCAAAAAGACCGCTTCCGAATTTCCGGAGGCGGATTTTTTTGAAAAAAACCCGGTTTTGCATCCCCCCCGGGGGCTTACGCGGGGGCCTTCTCCAATGATATAATTCTGTCAAAGACAGAAAAAGAAGGTGTTTCTATGCATATGGCAGATGCTCTGCTGGCACCGGCGGTAGCAGCCACCATGTACGTGGCTTCCGGCGCGGCAGCCGGAGTGTCCATCCATCAGCTTCGAAAGGACGATGAACAGCAGAAACTGCCTACCATGGCGGTGACGGCGGCTCTGGTCTTTGCCGGCCAGATGATCAACTATACCATTCCCGGGACCGGTTCTTCCGGCCACATGTGCGGCGGCATGATGCTCTCGGCACTTCTGGGACCCTATGGCGGATTCCTGTCCATGATCGTGATCCTTGCGATCCAATGTCTGTTCTTTGCCGACGGAGGACTCATGGCTCTGGGAGCCAACGTCTGGAACATGGCGTTCTACGGATGCTTCGTGGGATATTACCTCATTTGGCGTCCCATTATGCGCAGCCACTGGTTCGGCGAGGGGAAAGGCGCGCAGCGCGCCCGCGTCATTGCCGCATCCATCATCGGCTGTGTCGTAACACTGCAGCTGGGAGCATTTTCCGTGGTGCTGGAGACGTCTCTTTCCGGTATTACCGATCTTCCCTTCGGCGCATTCGTCGCCATCATGCAGCCCATCCATCTTGCCATCGGCCTCATTGAAGGACTCATCACGGCAGCAGTGCTGTGCTTCGTGCTGGAATCCCGCCCGGAACTTCTCCGGGATGCGCAGCCGGCAGGAGATCCGTCCAAACACTCCCTGAGAAATACCATCATCGTCCTGGCGGCGGTGGCTCTGGTAGTGGGCGGCGGACTGAGTCTGATGGCCAGCTCCAATCCCGACGGACTGGAATGGGCCCTCTTCGGAAACGAGGAATCCGGCTATGCCCAGAACATGGGACTGGACGAGGAGGATTTCGGCGTGTCCAGCAGTGCCGCGGACAAGGCGGAGAGCATTCAGGAGAAGACTTCCTTCCTGCCGGATTACAGCTTTGCCAATTCCGATTCCTCCGCGGGGACTACGGTCTCCGGTATCGTGGGAGCGGCACTGGTGGCGGTGGTGGCACTGCTCATCAGTTTCCTGGGAGGATTCTTCCGGAAAAAGAAGAAATAGTTTTCACTCCAATATATGCACTTCTCAAAAGAGGCATCGGCTATGGACGATGCCTCTTTATTGTGGTTTAATAGTAAAGCTATGAATAAAATGGAAAAAGCGCTTCATGAGCTCAATGAGATGGATGATCTGGCGGCGATGGATTCGCCCATCCACCATCTCAGCCCTCTTGCGAAGCTCCTCACGACAATTGCATATATCATCATCACGGTCTCCTTTCACAAGTATGACCTGTCCGGACTGATGATCATGGTGCTGTGGCCCATCCTTCTGTTCTCCATGACGGGGATCCCGGTACGCACCTGTTTCTACAAGCTGCGCATCGTCCTGCCGCTGGTGATGGCTGTGGGCCTGTTCAATCCCTTCTTCGACAAGGCCCCCATGCTGATGCTGGGGAACGTTCCCGTCTCCGGAGGCGTGATCTCCATGGTGACGCTGATGCTCAAGGGCGTGTTCTGCCTCATGGCATCCTTCCTGCTCATCGCCACCACCTCCATCGACGCGCTGTGTGCCGCCCTGCGGAAACTGCATGTGCCGGGCACGCTGGTGACGCTGCTGCTCCTGACCTACCGGTATGTGGGGGTCATGACGGAGGAACTGGCCATCATGACCGATGCCTATCATCTGCGGGCACCGGGACAGAAGGGGATCCATATCTCCGCCTGGGGTTCCTTCCTGGGACAGCTGCTGCTGCGGAGCATGGACCGGGCACAGGATCTGTACAACAGCATGCTGCTGCGGGGGTATCATGATCATTTCCACTACGTGGAGATGAAGCCCTTCCGCATGAAGGACGCCCTGTACACCCTGGGGTGGATCGCGGTATTCCTTCTGGTGCGGTATGTGGATGTGGCCCAGTGGATGGGCAGTCACGTGATGAGGTGAGTATGATGATCGAAAAGAAAATGATCCAACTGGATAAAGTGTCTTTCTCCTATGAGCCGGGGCGGCCCATCCTTCAGGACCTGTCCCTGCACATCCATAAAGGGGAATCCGTGGGACTCATCGGAGCCAACGGCGCCGGCAAATCCACCATCCTGAAACTGATGCTGGGTCTTCTCACGGCACAGTCCGGCACCGTCCGGGTGGACGGCCTGGACATGAACAAAGAGAACATCGCCACCATACGGCGCAAGCTTGGATTTGTCCTGCAGAATTCGGACAACCAGCTTTTCATGCCCACGGTGGAGGAGGATATGATGTTCGCGCCGTTAAACTACGGCATGGACCGGGAAGAGGCGGAGAAGAAAGTGGACCGGGTACTGGAACAGCTGAACCTCACGGATCTGAAGTACCGGCACAACCACCGCATCTCCGGCGGGGAAAAGCGCATGGCGGCTATTGCCACCATCCTCATGATGGAGCCGGAGGCGATCCTCATGGACGAGCCCAGTGCCGCTCTGGATCCCTGCAACCGCCGTATCGTCATCGATACCATCCGGGGAATGGACCAGACCCGTCTCATCACCTCCCATGACCTGGACATGATCCTGGAGACCTGCGAGCGGGTCATCCTTCTGGACAAGGGACAGATCGTGGCGGACGGCAGGACCGAGGAGATCCTGAAAGACCGGGAACTTCTGGAAGCGCACCGCATGGAGCTGCCCTTCTGCTTTGCCGGTCCCCGCTACCGGTAACTTCACAGAAAACAACTCAGCCAGCCGATCGGCTGGCTGTTTTTCATGTTTCCACAGGGAGGAACTCCTCCTGCAGCTGCGTCAGGAACCGCTGGGCCATGGGGGAGAACACCGGGTATTTCTTCCACACCAGATACAGTTCCGTCTCCAGCGGCGGCTTCAGGGGCCGGAAAGCCAGCCCGCTGCCGGGGGAGGTGTCCAGAAGTTTGTCGAAGGTGAGAAGGTATCCCAGGCCTTCCCGCACGAAGATGCTGCCGTTGTAGGACAGACGCAGGGAACCTTCCAGATGCAGTTCCGGCATGAGATCCCCGGCCCACCGGGGAATGTCCTCCCGCCAGGCCTGACCCGAGCAGAACAGGGGAAGGGACCGGAGATCCTCCACCGTAACGGCGGCCTTTTCCGCCAGAGGATCCGATTCCGGCAGCACCAGGCCCCACACATCCGCTTCCGGAAACCGCAGGGCGTGGTACCGGGCAAGATCCGGCATCTCCGCCAGCACCGCGAAATCCAACAGACCCTTGTCCAGCTTGTCGATGATCTGCTCCGTGTCTCCGCTGGTGAGGTGCCAGTGCAGATCGGGATACCGGTCTTTCAGGGTGCGGATCCGCCGGGCCAGATAACGGATCTGAAAGGATTCCGCCAGACCCAGATACAGCTCTCCTCCCGTGATGTCGTCCAGGGACACGAATTCGCTGGTGATGCGGTCCACCATGCCGATGAGATCCGCCGCCCGGTCCCGCAGCAGGACTCCCTCCTCCGTGAGACGGATGGAGAAGGAAGAGCGGGTGAACAGCTTCTTTCCCAGTTCCTCCTCCAGGGAACGCAGGGCTTTGGACAGAGTGGGCTGGGTCACGTGCAGCAACTCGGCTGCCCGGGTCATGTTCTCCTCCCGGGCCACTGCCAGAAAATATCTCAGCGTTCGGATCTCCATGGTCATTCCTCCTGATATTCCTAAAATTCATATCATGATATAAATTATAAC
>CAJOQP010000194.1 GCA_905236515.1 uncultured Oscillospiraceae bacterium
ATTGTGAATTCTCCCATTCCCTCATTGATTTTCCGTCCCCGAAGCCGTACAATATCCATGATCGATTTACATAATACAGATTGTTTGAGGTTACAACTATGGGACTGTTCGTATCCGCACAGGATCAGAAAGCAAAAAAGGCATTCCAGGCCATCGCCCCGTCCCGCACATCCGTGTGGATGCCCGGGGGCGTCTCCCAGGCCCGGCAGCTTATCCGGGCACTGACGGAAGTGCTGGAGTGGGATCCCTCCTCCATCGAAACGGAAGATATGGGACATCTCCTCACCCTGTTCATGGAGACCTGCGAAGCGCTGCAGAGCTGCACTTCCCCCTTTGAGATCAAAAAACGCCTGCAGGCCGTCCCCATGCTGGAGGAAGCGCCGCTGTACGGATTTCTGGCGGTCTGTCAGGAGTTCTATAAAGACTCCGCCGCCATCTGGAAGGACGAGGAGACCCGTCAGAACGTCTCGGAGGCGCAGCAGGAACTGGAGGACGAGGATGGCTGGATCCGGTACAACTCGGAAAAGGCCAACGCCCACTTCCGCTCCGATGACACCGGTCTCAATGTCCATATGCCCATCTACACCATCGGCACCCAGGGGGAACAGAACTACCTCAACACCCTGGAGACCGCTGACGGACGGAAGCTGAACTGGGAACGCATCAATTCCTATGTGGTGGATCCCCGGGGCGGATCCGTGGATGAGTTCATCGGGATCCTGGATTCCGGTGAGGAATACGGAAGGATCTTCCTGAACATCTACTGCGACCGCACCTCCGTGGCCGTCCCCAAAGGATACCGCATCAATCTGTCCTGAAGCAATCCCGACTATGACAAAACCGGAAAGGCTCATGCCTTTCCGGTCATTTTTTTGTGTTCGTCAGTCCGCCGCGTAGGCGCTGTGGGAGATGGCGAGATTCTGGAAAATATACAGATGCGACAGCTCGTAGTACGGAAGCGGGATATCCGTCTCCGTGTGCAGCCGGTTGTAGTGCATATCGAACTGCTCCAGTTTCTTGCCGTAGGTATACAGCACAGAGAAGGCGTGTCCGGCATCCATGTTCCGGATGATCTCTTCCCCCTGATAGTACAGTGAGTAAGTATTGTAATACGGCACCAGATTCATATGGAGAAATTCCTGGCTGCCGATGGAATAGTACCGGGGCGACAGATGCTGTCCCAGCACCACCTTTGCCGCCGGCACGGAGCTCTCCTGGGCGGTACGGCGGATCTCCGCGGCGATGTCCCCGTCAATGGGCTCATCGTAAATGGCCTTGCTGAGGATATAGGTATAGGCGGATGCCAGATCCTTATCCTCTGTCTCCGCGATCTTGCTGAAACGTCCCCGCCGGATCTTGCCCACCTCGTAATGGTCGGAGATCTGACGCATCTGGATGTAGTTTTCCGCATGATTAATGGTGGCCGTGTCCAGCACATCCACCCGGCTTTTAAACACATAAACGCCGTGTCCGTCCTGGCTCAGCAGGCTCTCCACCTGTTCGTTCAACAAAGATCACCTCGGTTCGTTTGCTCGTATGAATTATTGTATCATGGACCTGCATCAATTGCCAAACATTTCTACCCTTCTTCCGAATATTTCACGGTTTTCCGCACTGGTTTTAAGTTCCTTTAAGGAACTGCTGCTATCCTCAGTGTCAGAAACAATTGCAAAACCACGCAAGGAGGAAGAATACATGACTCTGCGACATTCCGTGATCCGGAAGATCCTGGCCATCGTGATGGTCCTTACCATGACCGCCGCGTTCATTCCCTTGGGAGTCCGCGCAGCGAACGACAGCGCCACCTTCACGTTCACTGATTCCGGCATCTCCGGCTCCGCCGAAGGCGCCGAGATCGACGGCACCACTCTCACTATCATCAGTGCCGGCACCTATACCGTTACCGGCAGCTGCAGTGAAGGCAGCATCGTGGTGAAGAAAGGGATCACCGGGGTCACTCTCGTTTTAAAAGACCTCACTCTGTCCTCATCCGCCACTGCCCCTGTGGTCTGCAAGAAGACCACGGAAGTGACGCTGGATATCCAGGGGACTGTTTCCTTAAATGACAAGGAAGACCCGGCCAATGAAGATTCATCC
>CAJOQP010000195.1 GCA_905236515.1 uncultured Oscillospiraceae bacterium
ATGGTCCTGCCCGGCTCACTACTACGCCAACTTCTCCAACTGGGCTGCCAACTGCTGGGGCATCGACGTCCTGGTCGAGATGGAATCTCTGAACTTCACCAAGCACCTGGAAACTTCCGACAAGGAAGAGGCACTCCGCGACCTGGCCCGCCTGTACGAGCGTATGGTTATGCGTCGTCACACCAACGGCGGTTACCAGAACGTCGTTGACGAGCTGTGGAGACAGTGCGAGTGGTGGAATGTTGATCTCATCATCATGTATCAGAACGTTGCCTGCAAGAACATGGCAACTCTGCAGGGTATCCTGGATGAGCAGTCCCGTCAGAAGGACAAGATGATGATTTGGGAAGAGCACGATCTGATGGATCCGCGTACCGTTTCCCGTCGTACCATGCGTGATAAGGTCTCCGACTTTATGCGTACGGTTATGAACGAGGTACCGGTCGATGAGACCCTGGTCGACTTCGCAGACGACACTGCAATGTAATCTTCATCTTCTAACTGAACGAAAGGAGCACAACAAATGAAAGCTGTTAAAACCGCATCCTTGTTACTCGGCGGTACTGTTGGCCTTCTGTTCGTCGTATATTTCTGGAACCTTGATCAGAAGCTCATGGGTTGGGCCTATGTCATGGTCAACCGGATCTTCGACCGCAAGAAAGTCGACAACAGACTGTAATAAATACGGAATGGGTAAGAGTATTTGCTCTTACCCATTTTTATAATGAAAACGTCCGGAATCTTAAGTGATTCCGGACGTTTAGATTATATTGATTTCAGATCTTCTTCCATTTAACACCGTTTGGTATATCCGTGATTTCGACACCCATCGCTTTCAGCTCATCACGGATCTGATCGGCAGTGGCAAAATCTTTCGCTTTTTTTGCAGCGTAACGGTTTTTCAGTTTCTCTTCGATTTCTGCATCAACGGCATTGTCTTCTGAGATTACCTGATACTCTGCAGCTCCTGCTGTCGCTTTGGCAGCAGCTTTGTTTGCCTGGCGCTTGATCTCTGCTTTTTTCAGCAGATCCAGACCAAGGACGGTATCAAAGTCATCGATCACTGCGAGTTTAGTTTTGTCGCTGGTGTTGAATTTCAGAATATCGTATACGCAGGTGAGTGCCAGAGAAGTGTTCAGATCATTGCCCAGTGCATCCGAGAATTTCTGATGGAACTGATCAAATATTCCCTGGTCCAGTTCGCCGTTTTCGGGATCCAATGCTGCGATTTTATTGATCAGCTTATCAAACGTCTTGGTGGCATTGTCCAGGTTTTCCCAGCTGAAGAGAAGAGTCTTGCGATAATGGCTCTGCAGGCAGAACATACGATAGACCAGAGGATCATAACCTTTTTCTTCCAGCAATGATACAGTGAGAAACTCTCCATCAGACTTGGACATCTTTCCGGAAGTTGTGTTCAGGTGGTGAACATGCATCCAGTAATTGCACCAATGATGACCGAGATAGGCCTCCGATTGGGCAATTTCATTGGTATGGTGGGGGAATGCGTTATCGATACCACCGCAGTGGATATCCAGATCTTCGCCAAGATGTTTCATGGAGATGCCGGAGCATTCAATATGCCATCCAGGATAACCAACACCCCAGGGAGAGTCCCATTTCAGGGCCTGATCCTCAAACTTGGATTTGGTGAACCAGAGGACAAAATCATTTTTGTTCTTCTTGTTGGTATCTTCATCCACGCCTTCACGAACACCAACCTGCAGATCATCTTCGTTGAAATCATTGAAGATATAATACTGATTCAGTTTGGAAGTATCAAAATACACATTGCCGCCAGCAAGATAGGCATTACCGGTGTCAATCAGTTTGGTGATGATCTTGATGTATTCATCGATGCAGTTGGTGGCAGGTTCCACAACATCCGGACGCTTGATATTCAGCTTCTTGCAGTCATCAAAGAAAGCATCCGTATAGAACTGAGCAATCTCCATTACGGTTTTTTGCTCGCGCTTCGCACCTTTGAGCATTTTGTCTTCACCTTCATCAGCATCACTGGTGAGATGTCCGACATCAGTGATGTTCATGACACGCTTAACATTATATTTCTGGTAGCGAAGGTATTTTTCCAGTACATCTTCCATGATGTAAGAACGCAGGTTTCCGATATGGGCATAGTGATAAACCGTAGGCCCACAGGTATACATTTTAACCATGGAAGGATCATTTGGTTTGAATTCTTCTTTTTTTCTGGATGCAGAGTTGTAGATATACATCAATAAAAACTCCTTCTGAAAAATAAAATAAGCCTCTCACGCATCGATGGGATGCATAAGAGGCGTAATTGATATAATACGCGGTTCCACTCTTTCTTATCACTTTTCGCGATCGCGAATTGCCTGTAACGTGGCAATAACGAGAAGCCATTTCCTGCTTCCTGCTCGGGGATGCATCAGAAATCCAGTACTCAGAACCGATTTCAGCCAGGTCGGTTCCTCTCTGAGAGCAACGGTGTTTTCTTATTTCCCGTCCGCTTTATACCTATAAAACTTAAATAATACTATCATTCCGCAACAGGCGTGTCAATAAAGAAACTCAGTCAGCGTCTTTAAAAACATCCTTGTTCTTCACGAAGTATTCGATTCCGGAATATACCGTGGTCAAAAGGATCAGAATCGAGCAGATCCAGTCGAATGTATGAGAGAACTCAGGAGCCCATACTGGCATGACCAGCATCAGAATCAGAGCAACCATTGTGACGGTAGTCTTTATCTTTCCGGATTTTGCAGCAGCAATCACGCGTCCCTGCTCTACAGCGATCAGCCGCAGTCCGGACACTGCAAATTCACGGAAGATAACGATGGCAACGACCCATGCGGCCATCTGATGGGCTTCGATATAGTAGCACATCGCGGTGATGACCAATACCTTATCAGCAAGGGGATCCATAAACTTACCGAAATTTGTAACCTGATTATAATGACGCGCGATATAACCATCCACAGCGTCAGAAGCACTGGCAATAATAAAGACCGCAAGGGCCCAGTATCTCATGCCCAGATAAAGAAAAATCAGGAACACTGGAATAAGAATCATACGAAGCATTGTGATTTTGCTGGCAGTAGTATGCATAATAATCACTCCTTATGAGTTTTACTTTTCTTATCATAACACGGAACCGTAAAGGTTTCCATTTTCTTCTTCTGTTATTTTTACCGGGACGATATTTCCGGGGACAGTGACGCCTCGGACATAGACGATTCCGTCGATATCCGGCGAATCCATATAACTGCGGCCGACATAGTCGCCGGAGTCGGGATCGATACCTTCAATGAGAATATCCAGCGTCTTGCCGATAAAGGTCCGCGCGTGATCTTCCATGATGCGGGATTGAAAATCCATGATCAGATCTGCACGGCGTTCCGCCGTTTCCTCATCCACATGTTCCATCGTTCCCGCAGGAGTACCTTCTTCCGGAGAGAAGGGAAATACACCCACCCGTTCCAGCCGTACTTCTCTCAGAAAACGGCACAATTCTTCGAACTCTTCTTCACCTTCACCGGGAAGCCCAGTGATGATACTGGTTCGAAGTACGATATCGGGTATCCTTGTGCGCAGTTTAAGGAATAATTCCCGAATCTGTTTGCCGTTGGTATGACGGTTCATCTTTTTCAGAATACTGTCATTGATATGCTGGATCGGAATATCCAGATAATGAGTGATTTTCGGGTTTGATGCAATCTCTTCGATGAGTTCATCATCGATTACTTCCGGATACAGATAATGAAGCCGAATCCAACGGATCCCTTCAATCTCGGAAAGCTGGTGACAAAGTTTCGCGAGAGAAGGAGAGCCGTATAGATCTATTCCGTATCGGGTGATGTCCTGTGCTATGACGATGATCTCCTTAACCCCCTGATTGGCAAGGGAACGAGCTTCTTCCAGAATCTCCTCCATTTTTCGGGAGCGATACCGTCCCCGAATATAGGGGATTGCACAGAATGCACAGAAATTGTTGCAGCCTTCCGCGATACGGAGGTATGCCCAGGAGGGACCAGTGGAAATGATGCGTGGCGTGTTCTCTACAGGAGCGTTGATGTTATCAAAGACCTCCGGCTTCTCATCACGGAAAGCCTCTTCTACGATATCCACGATCTTGGAATAACTGCCTACGCCGGTAATGGCATCAATCTCGGGGATCTCCAACATTACTTCTTCCTTATACCGTTCCGTAAGGCAACCTGTCACAATGATCTTCAGATCCGGGTTTTCTTTCTTTATTTCGGCCGTGGAGAGAATCGTATCGATCGCTTCTTCTTTAGCGGCATCGATGAATCCGCAGGTATTGATAATGACTGCATCTGCCTGTTCCGGAGCATCCACAAGTATATATTCTGCTTCATTCAGCAGATACAGCATCTGCTCGGAGTTTACGAGGTTTTTGGCACAGCCTAGGGAAATCAGGGCTATTTTCTTGCTCATTTAATAATCTTCTTCCTCATAGGTTTCTCGGTAACGTTCCAGCGCACTTTTGATTTCGCTCCAGGAGTATCCACGCCGGAACAGACCGTCGGTGACACGTTTGACCTGTTTAGGGTCGGAGGGATCCGATAAACGACTTCTAATAAAGGAGTCCATCTTATCATCCTGACAGGGAAGTTCCTGCAGCGCATCTTCCCAGAGCTCTTTAGGAACACCATGGCGATATAATTCGCTCTCAATCCGTTTGGCACCATAGCCTTTGGCGGCGTAGTGACGAACCACCATTTCAGAATATGCAGCATCGTTGATGAGACCCATTTCCTCCGCCCATTCCACTGCTCTCGCTGCATGGTCCGGATCCCGGCCCTTCTGGACCAGTTTCTTCTCCAGTCCCTTTTTGGATAACGGCTGATAGGAGAGCAGCTTCACTGCATGTGCCTCACAGAGGGAGTAGCTGGAGTCATCCACAAGACGAAAATAGTCGTCATCATCCAGATCCATGCCGGAACAGATTCTGTGATCGGTGATCACCTTCAATGTGGATCTCAGTTCGGATTCATCCTCAAAAACGATGGTGAACCGTTCCGGGGAAGTCTGTCGGATCTCAGTAACCAGCATCAGCCTTCAAAATCGTCAGCAGTGACATCCACTGCTTTAACAGCGGGAGCTTCTTCCGAAGCGGAAGATTTTTTCTTGGCGTTCTTCATGGTGGTTTTGTTGGTAGTGCCTTCCTGTTCCATGATCTGCTGTTCCACCAGTTCCTGGACATCGGGGTTGTTGGCAAGATAATCTTTCACCGCATCACGTCCCTGCAGACGCTCACCGTTGCAGGTAAACCAAGCACCGGCTTTGTCTATGACACCGACGCGTACACCAACGTCAACGACTTCACCAAGACGGGAGATGCCCTCACCATATACGATATCAAATTCCGCCTCTTTGAAGGGAGGTGCGACTTTGTTCTTGATGACTTTGGCACGGGTACGGTTGCCGATGATCTCACCGCCGCTCTTTAATGCCTCGACTCGGCGTACATCGATACGCACGGAAGAATAATACTTCAGGGCAAGTCCGCCGGGAGTGGTCTCAGGATTACCATACATGACACCGATCTTCTGACGAAGCTGGTTGATAAAGATCACCGTACATCCGTTTTTGGAGATGGCACCGGCAAGACGGCGCATAGCCTGAGACATGAGTCGTGCAAGAGCGCCGACTACCGCGTCGCCCATTTCGCCTTCCAGTTCAATACGCGGAATCAGTGCAGCGACGGAGTCGATGACAACAACATCCACAGCGCCGGAGCGGACCAGAGATTCTGTAATATCCAAAGCCTGTTCACCGGTATCCGGCTGTGAAATAAGCAGTTCATCGATGTTGACACCAAGCTTGCTGGCGTAAGAGGGATCCAAAGCATGTTCTACATCAATGTATGCTGCTTCACCGCCCTCTTTCTGAGCGGAAGCCACGATATGAAGAGCCAGCGTGGTTTTACCGGAAGCTTCCGGTCCGTAGATTTCAATGATACGTCCTTTGGGGACACCGCCGATGCCCAGTGCCATATCAAGTGTGAGGGAACCGGTGGAAAGAGCGGCAACATTGGTATGAATGTCTTCGCCCAGACGCATGATAGCGCCCTTGCCGTAGTTTTTCTCTATTTGAGCAATGGCGGTTTCAAGAGCTTTTTTCTTATCTTCCGCCTGTCCATGAACGGAAATCGGTTGTTTCGCATTCTTAGCCATAGTACACCTCATGTATAATCATTATATTTTTTCTGCGATGATGACACGCTCCACATTGATCGTGTCCTTTTTTATGGAGAAGTTCTGGAAGGAGGCATCCTTCAGCAACTGCAGGACCTCCCGTGACTGGTGTTCGCCTACTTCAAAAAGAATATGACCACCGGTTTTCAGAAGGGATGACCATTGTGTGATGATCGCCTGATAGAAATCCAGACCGCTTGGGCCGCCGTCCAGCGCCCACACAGGTTCAAAATCTTTGACCGAATGATCCAGACTGCCGATCTCTTTCGAAGGGATATAGGGTGGATTGCATACAATCATATCATACGAACCCATTCCCCGGGGAGGAGACTGCTTGGCATCTGCCTGCATACAGATCACACGGGAATTAAGCTTGTTCAGATTGACATTCTTTCGGCAGATCTGAAGAGCTGCACCGCTGATATCCACGGATATGATCTTTGATTGCGGGATCTGTTTGGCAATGGCGATCCCGATGCATCCGGATCCGCAGCATAAATCCAGTACCCGCGGTGTGGGAGTGCTGCGTAATAGTTCGATGGCGGCATCCACCATGACTTCGGTATCAATACGCGGGATCAGGACGTCCTTTGTGATGAAGAAGGGGAGACCGTGGAATTCCCAGGCGCCAGTCACGTATGCAAGCGGCTCTCCATTGATGCGTCGTTGCATCATGGACAATGCCTTTTCTTCGATCTCAGGAGACGCATATAAGGACATATCCCTGACAAATTCCGCGTTGGACTTTCCGGAAGCGAAGCATACGATATAGCGGGCATCAAAATTGCTTGTTTCGATGTCGTGCTTCGACAGATTGTTTCTGATATCAAGGAACAAATCGTTATAAGTTCGAGCCATGATTGTCCTTTCAACTGTACTGTGGGATTACCACAGATCGGCACCTTTTTCTTCCGGAATGACCAGTTCCAGTGCACGAATGGCACATTCGATCATACTGTCATCTGGTTCATTGGTAGTAATCTTCTGCAGCCATTTTCCGGGAGCGGAAAGGATGGCTGAAACTATATTGTCATGAGCTCCGCACCAGCGGTTGAACTCATAGCTGAATCCTACGACAACAGGGATGAGCAGGATGTGCAGAAGGATACGGACGATGGTCACGGTAGAAGTGACGACAGAGTTTACAATGATACTGATCATAATGACAACAAACAGGAAACTGGTACCGCAGCGTGGATGGAAACGGGATTCCTTCCGAACATTTTCCACGGTAAGTTCATTGCCATGCTCATAACAGAATATCGTCTTGTGTTCTGCACCGTGATAGGAAAAGAGACGTTTCATCTCCTTCATTTTGCTTACCAGGAACATGTAGAAGATCAGGATAATGACCTTGAACAGACCTTCAACCAGGTTGCGAACAAGATAATCCTGTTTGACGCCACCGATCAGTCCGGCAAAGAACGCAGGCAGGATTACGAACAATGCTACAGATAAAGCGATGCCCAGAACGACTGCAACGCCAATGATGATCTTCTGTGCTTTCTCAGCAGAGAAATGATTCTCGATCCACTGATCCAGTTTATCCGGTTCATATTCCTCATCTTCCGGAATCAGCTCGGCGGAAAAGGTCAGCGCCTTAACACCTTTGATCATAGAATCGAGAAATACAATAATGCCGCGGATGAAGGGCCAGCCCAGGATAGGATATCGGTCCTTGATCCATTTCAGATCTTCCACTTTTTCCACAAGTCCATCTTCTGTTCTGCAGACGATGGCCTGCTTGAATGGTCCGCGCATCATGATTCCTTCAATTAATGCCTGGCCACCAATGGAAGTGCGGAAGCCGCATTGTGAGGATGTTTTTTTGCTTTTTGACATTGATGTACCTCAATCTATTTTGATGATGAGTTTTTAACAGGAAGATAAATGCTTACGATACAGCCGCGGTCTTCTGCATTGGAAATATCAAGATGACCGCCGTGGCGGGTCACGATTTCGTCGCATACGGAAAGACCGATGCCGGTTCCACGATCCTTGGAACTTCCTTTATAGAACTTCTCTTTTACGTGGGGAAGTTCGTCGGCCGGGATTCCACGTCCATAGTCACGCATGGTGATTTTTACGTATTTTCCGGTCAGTTCTGCACTTACATCCACATATTCACCGTCTTTGCCGTGAGTGGCGGCATTGTCCAGAATATTCAGGAAGACTTGTTTTAAGCGTTCCGGATCGCCCGGAATCTCAGGAAACTCATCCTCCGGATACCGGTAACGAACTTCGATTCCAGCAGAACGGAGAAGCTCTCCATAAGTAAACAGGGCATCTTCCAGTTCAGCTACGATATCCACCGATTCGATACGCAAGGTGAAGCGGTCACGCTGGATCCTGGTAAACTCCAAAAGTTCTTCTACCATGCCGGTAAGACGGCCTGCCTCTTTGGATATGATCCGAAGACCGCGCTCGGAGTCTCCGGTAATGTTAGGATCATAAGCCAGCGTTTCTGCCCAGCCAGTGATAGCGGTAAGGGGAGTACGAAGCTCATGAGAGACCTGTGAGATAAAATCCGTGCGTACTTTATCTGACTCCGCAATTTTCCGGCTCATGTCGTTGATTTCATCGGTGAGAGTGCCGATCTCATTGTCGTCATACTTCGGGCACTGGACACCATAGCTGCCGGTAGCGATGTCCGTGGCAGAGCCGGTGAGGACATCGATGGGCTTGATCACATCCTTGCGGAACCAGAGATTGATTACAAGAATCTGGATCAGAGCCAGAACGGAGAAGGCAATGCTCCATATGGAATGAGACCGCAGGATGAAAGCAAGGATGATACTCACTGCTGTCAGTATACTACCAACGGCCAGACGAACTTTTAAACTTTTGAAAAACTTCTTGAAACTCATAGTAAACCTGCATTTTGCGATATTCATTAATTATCCCAAGTGACGAGCACCTGGGATGATTAATAACTATCTGATTTTTCAGCAAGAGGAAAGACAGCGAAGCTATCAATACCCCCACTTGTAACCATAGCCCCAGACCGTGGTCAGGTATTCCGGCTCGGTGGGATCCTCTTCGATCTTGATGCGAAGACGCCGTACGTTCACATCTACGGTTTTGTATTCACCGTTGAACTGCTGTCCCCAGACGGCTTTGAGGATGTCTTCGCGGGACATGGCCTTGCCGGGATTCTCGAGGAACAGCTTGATCAGCTGAAATTCGATTTGAGTAAGACGGATTCTGGTTCCGTTCTTCTCCAGAGTGCGATTTCTGGTATTCAAGACAAAGGGCCCGGAACTGATCTCGTAAGTTTTCTTTTCGTCATCTTCACCCTGACCAAGACGACGCACCAGTGCATCCACGCGTGCGGTCAGTTCAGCAGGGGAGAACGGCTTGGTGACATAGTCATCTGCACCGGTCATGAGACCTGTGACCTTGTCGATCTCCTGACTTTTGGCGGTGAGCATGATGATACCTATTTTTGAGCCGGTTGCGCGGATACGGCGACAGACTTCAAAGCCGTCAATATCAGGAAGCATTACGTCCAGAAGAGCAAGACAGATGTCCGGATTCTCCTTAAGACGGGCGAGTGCTTCGGTACCGTTTTCAGCCTCGATGGGTTCATACCCGCTGCGGCGAAGGTTGATCACTACAAAGCTCCGGATATTCGATTCATCTTCCAAAACAAGTATCTTTTTCACGAGAGTTGCCTCTTTCTACATTTTATTGCAATATATTGATGTCATTGTAACACAATACAACTAAATATGGTAGTCGAAAACAAAAAAAGTTACAATTTACCTGGGGAAAAAGGCAACGATTAAAGGTTTGTAAGGAATCTGAAATCAACAGAAAACCTTCTTGACAGGATACCTGTAACCGAAAGTGGGATGCTTTATCCGTATTATATCGCAGTTTAGAAAAGAATCAAGACCTCTAGGAAGTAAAAGTACAATTATATGTACAAATAAAACAAATAGCAAAAGCAAAAAAGTCCTGAAATCATTATGATCTCAGGACTAGTGATGGTGCCGGTGGCCGGACTCGAACCGGCACGTCCGAAGACACTTGATTTTGAGTCAAGCACGTCTACCAATTCCATCACACCGGCAGATTGC
>CAJOQP010000196.1 GCA_905236515.1 uncultured Oscillospiraceae bacterium
CAGAGATCCAGAAACTCTTCTTTTTCCTCATAAGGAAGATCCGGAAGGATCAGTCCCTGAATCCCGATCTTCTGACAGGTGGAAATAAAGATTTCCGCACCGTAGGAATAGACGACATTGGCATACGTCATAAATACCATCGGTATCGTGACATCGGTTCGGAGTTCCCTCACCAGATCAAAAATCCGATCTGTTGTCACCCCTCCGGACAGCGCCCGGAGGTTTGCTCCCTGTATCACCGGTCCTTCCGCGGTAGGATCGGAAAACGGGATCCCCAGCTCGATCAGGTCGGCACCATTCTTCACCGCGCTGCGCACGACGGCTGCAGTGGTTTCCAGGTCCGGGTCTCCGCAGGTGATAAATGCCACAAATGCTTTTCCATGATCAAATGCGTCTCTGATTTTAATCATGCAGATCCTCCCCTCTGTAGCGGGCGATGGCCGCTACGTCCTTGTCTCCACGTCCGGAGACCGTGACAAGTATGATCTGATCGGGGCTCATTCCCGGCGCGATTTTCATGGCGTGCGCAATGGCATGCGCTGATTCCACCGCGGGAATGATCCCTTCTGTCCGGGACAGATATTCAAACGCCTCCACCGCCTCTTCATCGGTAACGGGAACATACTCGGCACGCCCAGTATCGTGAAGATAGGCGTGCTCCGGTCCGATGCCGGGATAGTCCAGGCCGGCGGAAATGGAATACACCGGTGCGATCTGCCCATACTGGTCCTGGCAGAAGTAGGACTTCATTCCATGAAAGATCCCCATTCGTCCCGTGGCAATAGTAGCTGCCGTTTCCCGGGTATCAACACCTCGTCCGGCAGCCTCACAGCCGATGAGTCGAACAGACTCATCCGGAATGAAATGATAAAAGGACCCGATGGCGTTGGATCCTCCTCCCACGCATGCCATCACTGCATCCGGAAGACGTCCCTCCTTCTCCAGGATCTGTTCTCTGGCTTCTCTGGAGATCACAGCCTGGAAATCCCGGACAATGGTGGGAAATGGGTGCGGTCCCATGACCGAACCAAGGCAGTAGTGAGTATCATCGATGCGTTTGGTCCATTCCCGCATGGCTTCGGATACCGCATCCTTCAATGTTGCGGTACCGGTGGTCACAGGGATCACTTCGGATCCCAGGAGCTTCATCCGGTATACATTCAATGCCTGACGCCGGGTATCCTCTTCCCCCATGAACACAACACACTCCATGTCCATCAGCGCTGCCGCCGTGGCTGTGGCGACTCCGTGCTGACCGGCTCCTGTTTCTGCAATCAGGCGGGTCTTCCCCATTTTCTTTGCCAGAAGAGCCTGTCCCAGAACATTATTGATCTTATGCGCACCGGTGTGATTCAGATCTTCCCGTTTCAGATAGATCTTCGCTCCTCCCAGATCCCTGGTCATTTTTTCCGCATAATAAAGCCGGGAAGGCCGGTTGGCATATTCCTGAAACAGTTCCTTCAGTTCCCGGTTGAACGCCGGATCTTTTTTATAGAACTCATATGCTTTTTCAAGTTCCAGCAGAGCATTCATCAGTGTCTCCGGCACATACTGTCCACCGTGGACACCGAATCTTCCGTTTGGATTAGTCATCTCTGTATCCTCCTGCATTTTTCGTCCGCTTCACGAACCGCGCGGACAAATCGTTTCATCTTTTCCGGATCTTTCCGCCCTTCTGTTTCGATGCCGGAACTGACATCTACCGCATAGGGATGATAACGGCAGATCACGTCCTTCACGTTTTCTTCATTCAGTCCCCCCGCCAGAAAGATCGGACGGGCAAGGCGGTCATCCATCAGTGTCCAGTCGAACGTCTCTCCGGTACCGGTTCCGTTATCCAGAAGGATATAATCCGCTGCACTGTGTCTGGCAAAAAGGAGATCTTTTTCGCTTCTCACCTTCACCGCCCGGATCACCGGTCTGCCGGACCGCACCTTCAGATAATTCAGTTCTTCTTCCGACTCATGTCCGTGCAGCTGTGCCATCTGCAGGATGTCCTGATTCAGCAGTTCGAGGATCCTGTCCATTGGCTGATCTACAAAAACTCCAACCACGGGAATGGAGGGATCCAGTATCTGCCGCAGCAGTTTTGCCTGATCTCGGTCAACGAACCGACGGCTACGTTCCCAGAACACCAGCCCGGCAAAGTCCGGTTTCAACTCATTGGCGGCCTCTGCATCCTCCGGCCGCATCAGACCGCACAGTTTGATCTTCGTCATAAGATACCTCGCAGTTCCCGAAGTTTTTCCGTCTTATCCTCCGCTCTCATCAGGGCCTCTCCTACGAGCACGGCATCAGCTCCGATACTGCGGATCTCACGTATGTCATCCGCTGTTCTCACGCCGCTTTCCGAGACATACAGCACTTCCCGCGGAATCAGTTCCCTCAGGCGCCGGCTGTTGTCCGTATCAACACTGAAGTCTTTCAGGTTCCGATTGTTGACTCCAACGACACGGGCACCCGCCTTCAGTGCCGCCTCCACTTCGTTTTCATCATGGGCCTCCACCAGTGCAGTCAGTCCCAGTTCGTCCGACAGCTTCAAGTACGCTTTGAGCTGTCCATCATCCAGAATGGCACAGATCAGCAGCACAGCAGAGGCACCCAGGGCACGCGCACCGTAGATCATATATTCATCCACCGTAAAATCCTTGCGAATGCAGGGAACGGACACTGTCTCCGCGATCTGTCTCAGATAGTTATCATCTCCCAGGAACCACTTCGGTTCCGTCAGAACGGAAATGCATTCGGCTCCCGCCCGCTCATAATCCCGGGCGATCTCCAGATAGGGAAAGTCCGGCGCAATGAGCCCCTTGGAAGGGGATGCCTTTTTGCACTCACAGATAAAGGCGAGCTCCGACCCTCGGAGCGCTTCTTCAAATCGGAATGCCGGATCCGGCATCTCTTCGGCGCGCTGGCGTACCGCAGACAGTGGCTCTTTCTTCTTTGACTCCTCCACACGCATCTTGGCAAAGGCAGCCAGTTCATCCAGAATCGTAGTCATATCATTCATTGGAGATCCGGATATAGGACTCCAGGATCTTCTGAGCACTTCCGTTGTCAATCAGTTCTTCCGCCATCTTCACGCCATGATTCATATCATCAGCCTTGCCAGAAACATAGAGGCATGCGGCTGCATTGAGAACGACGGTATCCCGTTTCGGGCCCTTTTCTCCGGAGAGGATCTTACGTGTGATCTGGGCATTCTCTTCCGGTGTCCCGCCCTTCAGATCCTCGCGTTCACAACGTTCAAAGCCAAACTGCTCCGGCGTGATCTCATAGGTTTTGTACCATCCATCACGGAATTCACAGATCTTCGTTGCACAGCTTGTGGAAATCTCGTCCAGCTTGTCCACGCCATATACCACCATACCCCGTCGTACTCCGAGCTGCGCCATGACCTGTGCCAGGGGTTGCAGCAGATATTCGTCATACACACCCAGCACCATGCAGGACGGATTGGCCGGATTGGTCAGTGGTCCCAGGATATTGAAAACGGTACGGATCCCCAGCTCTTTCCGAATGGACCCCACATATTTCATGGACGTGTGGTATTTCTGC
>CAJOQP010000197.1 GCA_905236515.1 uncultured Oscillospiraceae bacterium
CAGATCAGCGATTCCTATGATCCCGCTGCAATCTTTGAAGAGCAGCTGAAAAAATGCGGGGTAGAGTATTTTGATTTCTATCTTCTGCACAACGTGTACGAAAACTCCGTCCAGACCTATATGGATGAGCGGTGGGGGATTCTGGATTATTTTGTGAAACAGAAGGAACTGGGGCGCATCCGCCATCTGGGTTTTTCCAGCCACGCGCATCCGGAAACACTGGAAAAATTCCTGGACTACTGCGGAGATAAAGTGGAATTCTGTCAGATCCAGCTGAACTATCTGGACTGGACTCTGCAGGAAGCCAGTAAGAAATATGAGATGCTCACCGAACGCGGGATCCCGGTGTGGGTCATGGAACCGCTGCGCGGCGGACGACTGGCCAATCTTTCTGAGGAAGAGAAGGCGGTCCTTCATGATCTTCGTCCGGAGGAGAGCTGTATCGACTGGGCGTTCCGGTTTCTGCAGGGACTGCCTAATGTGAAGATGATCCTGAGCGGCATGTCCGCCTACGAGCAGATGGTCCAGAACGTGGAGACGTTCCAGACCGAAAAGCCGTTGAACGAAAAAGAATACCAGACGCTGATGGATCTGGCGGAGGGGATGAAAAATGCAGTTCCCTGTACCGCGTGCCGGTACTGCTGTGCCGGCTGCCCCATGCAGCTGGATATTCCGAAGCTGATCGCAGCCTATAATGATCTGCATTTTGCCGCCAATCTGATGACCGTTATGAATCTGGATGCGCTGCCGGAAGACAAGAAGGCATCTGCCTGCATCGGCTGCCGTAAATGCACACAGGTTTGCCCTCAGAATATCGAGATCCCGGAAGTGATGAAGGGTCTGGTGGCGGAAGTTGCCAAACACCCCACCTGGAAGGATATGAGCGAGCAGCGGGCCAAAGAGGCGGAGGAAATCCGAAAGCAGATGAATTCATAACGCTATTCGGGTGGAATTTCCGAGCGCTTCTGTACAATAATAGCTTCGACTAATACATGCAGAAAGAGGAAATAACATGTCAGTAGCTGTACGGTATTTTTCCAAACTGGGAAACACCAAACAGATTGCGGAAGCCATTGCAGAAGGCGCTCAGACAACGGCGGTTTCCATCGTGGACGAACCGGCACTTGCCGAATACGTGGATGTGCTGTTTCTGGGGGGTGCACCATATGCCAACATCATGGATCCTCAGCTGAAATCCTATGGGGATTCATTGAAGCCGGAAATGGTAGGAAAAGTCGTCCTGTTCACCACCTCCAACTGGTCTCACCGCACGGTTCATGCCCTGCGCAAGACGCTGAGGGAAAACGGTATCGATGTCGAGGAGGAACACTTCTTTGCGCATATGCTCAATATCAAGGAACGCAAGGAAGCCGCGAAGGAATTCGGAAAGAAGTATTCCGCCTGATCCCATTTGAGCGAAACAAAGCAGCTGACGGATCTCGATGATCCGAAGGCTGCTTTTTTAGGAGGAACTGAAAATGGCAAACAAATTTGTGCCGAAAGACAAGATGAGCAAAAAGAAACGGCGGGCGGAATATGCCAAGCGCCGTGGATCCTGGAATGGGGTGTCGCCGGAAACCCGGGTGGTGCCCAGCAAAAAAGCATATAACCGGAAACGTGCACGAAGGATGATGCGAAGAGAGGAAGATATTTACTGATATCAAAATGGCTCCAATCGGAAAAGCATCTTTCGCGCACAATACCACCGGCAGAACGGGCAAGCCAGAACACTCGAAAAGCGGGTGTTCTGGTTTTTTGTTTGCATGCTGCCAGCCAGAGCGCATAACGTGATTCATCAAAAGCAGGAAGAAAAAACGCCGAAAAGAGGAATCGTTATTGAGAAACGAAGCAAACTACGGTAGAATATGGAAATAAGAATCCTTCAGATTCTTTCATTCGATAAAGTGGATTAGGAGAAATACATGGATCAGTTTACCGAAATACGGACATGGGCCGAGATCAGCCGCAGCGCACTGCGCCACAATCTGAACGTGGCAAAGGAACTCACCGGCGGAACGAAGATCATGTGTGTTATCAAGGGAAATGCGCACGGTCACGGAGCCGTTGAATGCGGACGAACACTGGAACAGGCGGGAGCGGACGCGTTTGCTGTGGCCTCTCTGGAGGAAGCCGTAGAACTGCGTACAGCCGGAATCAATGTGCCGATCCTTGTTCTGGGGTGGACGGATCCCCGGCAGGCATCCGTGTTCTGCGACTATGACATCCTCCAGTCCGGACTGGATCTGGAATACGTTCGGGAACTGAGCGAACAGATGACAGCACAGAAGGAGAGCAGATCCATCGGAATCCATGTGAAACTGGATACCGGAATGACACGCACCGGAGTGAATGCACAGGAAGATCCCGGGGCTGCCGCGGAGGCCGTGAAGACCATGATGGCACTGCCTGGAATCCAGGTGACCGGAATCTTTACGCACTTTGCCGCTGCGGACATGCCGGAGAAGGACGATTATACGGCGATGCAGCTGGAACGTTATAAAGCGGTCCTCGCGGAACTGGAAGAGCGAGGCATCGACACAACGAAACTGTTGAAACATACCGGAAACAGCGCCAGCATCATGTATCATCCGGAGACGATATTCGATATGATGAGAGA
>CAJOQP010000198.1 GCA_905236515.1 uncultured Oscillospiraceae bacterium
AGAGGTTCGGAGACTGCTTTCGGAGCTGCAGATTCGTGAGGAAACTGTAGAGACCGGCTCCCGCTGCGAGGGGCTGACTTTTGTGGTCACCGGCGATGTACATATGTATAAAAACAGAAATGAGCTGAAGAAGTACATTGAATCCCAGGGGGGAAGAGTCGCAGGCTCCGTCAGCGGCTCCACATCCTATCTAATTAATAATGACGTCAATTCCACTTCCGGAAAGAACAAGAAAGCGAAAGAGCTGGGAATTCCCATCCTTTCGGAGGATGAATTTATACGGCAGTTTGCCAATGAAGAGGGGGAGCAGTGAATAAATGGAGTTTATGATCGAAAACGTGATGGCCCGAAAAGGGACCGTGGATGAGTTCGGCCTGACAGAGAAAGCCGACATGGTGGAAATGGAGGTCTCTGAGAAGACCGGAGCACTGAAGGAACACTACTGGGTAAACCTTTCGCGGTTTAACGGAATGCCCGGTCTGATCATTGCCGAAGAGAGCATCGTGGATGCCCTGGATCGGATGACGGAAGAGGATATCGAGCATATCCAGGGAATCGCCATCGAACGCTATCATGGAGATACCTATGAATCCATGGAGGATACCATTGAGTTTTCTGCCTTCATGAGTTGTTACCGATTTGCCCGATACATTCTGGAGGGAATGTACCGCTGTCCCAATGATTTTGAGATCCCGGATAACCGGGAATGAGTCAATGACAAGTGAAAATGAGGTTTTGGTCCGGTTTTCCGTTGTGAAAACCGGCCATTTATTTTGTGCTATCATTATGAATTTGTTTATTCTAACATGAATCAATGCAGAATCTGTGCAAAACACACAATTTTTGCTTTCGGTTCGGTTTACAATCGATTATTTTTATTGGATTCGCACAAACAACAGTGTATAATACATTAGCTTAAGTTTTTGCGGGAGTCATTATAGGAGGGCTGGGCGAGCCTGCCGATCCAGAAGAAAGGACCGAAAGCCTGTTTCAGTTTTCTTCAGTAGTGTCTCCGCAGCAGAAAAAATACGTATTGCAACTTTTTTGTGTATGTGTGTGTATTGCGAAATGTGGGGCAGATACGGTGTCATGAGGGATGAGACTTTGTCTGTGATTTTTCGGAACGCAGGATTGTTGCAGATCTAGGAGGAAGAAAACTATGACTGCTTTAATAGCTGCAGTACCCATTCTGCTGGTCATCGTTCTGATGATCGCATTCAACTGGCCGGCAAAAACGGCATTGCCTCTTGGCTGGGCGGTTACGGTTCTGATCGCTCTCCTTTACTGGAGACAGGATCTCGGAACATCCGCTGCCTGGGCCTTGGACGGCTTCCTGGAAGCTATCAGTACTCTGGTAGTTATCCTCGGTGCTATCCTGATCATGAACACCATGAAACACTCCGGCGCGGTTACCGCCATCCAGCGTGTATTTAATGGAGTGAACCCGGACAGACGTATCCAGGCGATCATCGTCGGTTTCGTTTTTGCGGCATTCATCGAAGGCGCGGCCGGTTTCGGAACTCCGGCTGCTCTGGCAGCACCGCTGCTCATCGGTCTGGGATTCCCGCCGCTCTGTGCTGCAGTGGTAGCTCTGATCTATAACAGTGTTCCGGTTGTATTTGGTGCTGTCGGTACTCCGACATCCACCGCCGCCAGTGTCGTTTCGCAGTCCGTGGCGGATCTTGGGGGAAACCAGGACGCATTTATCATGGCGTTGACTCAGTATTCTGCCCTTGGCCAGGCGGTCTGCGGCCTGTTCATCATCTGTGCCGGCCTGTTTGTCATGACCAAGATGTTCGGCCCGAATCATTCCGGGAAGGATGCATTGGCAGCATTTCCGTTTGCCATTTTCACGATTGTCGTATTTGACGTCTTTTTCCTGATCATGGCTTGGTTCTTCGGACCTGAATTCCCGTCTCTGATCGGTGCGATCCTGACCCTTTTGGTGGTCATTGTCGCAGCAAAGAAGGGATTCCTCTGCCCGAAGAAAGTATGGGATTTCGAGGACAGAGAAAAATGGGACTCCAGCTGGCTTTCCACGCAGGAAGTAAAGCAGGATGTTGACAACGGCATGTCTGCTATTCTGGCATGGACTCCCTACGTTCTCATCGGTCTGATTCTTGTGGCTACCCGTCTGAACTGGTTCGGCCTGAAGGATCTTCTGAAGGGACAGGCATTCACCGTTACCATTGCCAATATCCTTGGAATGGAAGGCGTGACCTGGACCTGGAACTGGGGCTGGAACCCCGGTGTGATCCCCTTCATTCTGGTATGTATCATCACCTGGTTCCTGCACAGAATGCCCGGTGCAAAGGTCAAAGAAGCACTGCTGGATACCTATCATCAGCTGACCGGTGCAGCCATTGCACTGTTCTTCGGTGTATCCATGGTCTATCTGTACCGCAATACCGGTATGAATGCATCCATTGATAAGTCCATGCTGTATGTCATGGCTGAGGCTCTTGCCAAGATCTTCCAGAGCGCATACATTATTATCGCTCCGGTCATTGGAGTTCTCGGATCCTTTATGTCCGGTTCCAACACGGTCTCCAATACCCTGTTTGCCGGTTTGCAGTTCCAGACCGCAAGTATCCTTAAGATGAGCCCGGTTCTGATCGTTGCTCTCCAGAACATCGGCGGCGCGGCCGGTAACATGATCTGTGTCAACAACGTTGTCGCAGCATGCGCCACTACCGGCACCATGGGCAACGAAGGCAAGATCATCAAGACCAATGCACTGCCCTGCCTGATCTATTGCCTCATTGCCATTATAGTACTGGGTGCCCTGATCCTCACCGGAGTGGATCCGCTGGGACTTGGTGCTGCATTGTAAGATTGTAAGGATTAAAACACTGAAACACAATTTAGAAGTTTTACAGGAGGTATTATTATGATTCATCTTTCCTATGATCAGGAAATCACTCTGATCAAGCGTCTGCTTGCTCCGCTGAATGTCGTGGAGCTTGACGCTGATTATCTGGCCAAAGTAGTTACACATTCTGACTTTACCGGTACCTATTCCCATGGCCTTTCCCGTCTCTGCATTTATCTGCGCCAGTATATGGCAGGTGCTCTGCAGGCACAGCCGGACTTCCGCTGCGTAAAAGATGAGGATGCATCGCTTGCATTCGAGTGCGGCGAAGGCTCCGGTATCGCTGCCGTGAACCGTGTGTATGACGAAGTTCTGAAACGTGCCCGCAAATACGGCGTTGCAGCAGGCGTAGCCCGTGACAGCGCAAACATCGGATGCGGCGGCTTTTACGGCCACCGTATGGCAGAGGACAATGTGATCGGTATCGTCGTGAGCAATACCTATCCCTGCCAGGCTCCGTTCGGCGGTGCAGACCGTCTCATCGGTACGAACCCCATCATCCTCGGATGCCCCACTGAGAATCCGGATCGTCCTATCGTCATCGATATCTCCACCAGCGGCGTTGCCATCGGTAAGGTCTTCGCATACCGCCGTGAGAACAAAGAAATGCCCGAAGGCTGGGCCAATGACTATGACGGAAATCCCACCACGGATCCCCATGTAGCATACTGCGTCCGTCCCATGGGCGGTCACAAAGGCTACGGACTTGCCGTATTCGTCGACATGTTCGGCGGCGTCCTGGCAGATGCACTGACCAGTGCTGAGATCCCGTTCGTCGAGGATATGGAACCCGAGAAGACCGGCTTTGCAGTGATCCTTCTGGATATTGCCCACTTCCTGGATGTGGACCGTTTCAAAGAGCATGCATCTCAGTATGCAAGCATGCTGAAGAACAGCCGTACCGCTACCGGCGTAAAAGAGATCTTCATGCCCGGCGAGATCGAAGCACGGCTTCTTGAGGAACGGAAAGTAACCGGCGTTGATTTCTCCGACGCACTCGTTGCAGAACTGGAAGATCTGGGTCGTCAGTGCGGAGCACTCGGCGCAGACGGCAAACTGGAAGATCTGCTTGCCTGATTAAAGGTGTTTCTGACCGAACCTGCGTCATTCAGGTTCGGTCAGCTCTATCTAATCATCGGTTAAAACAATGGGAAAGCGCCGGATCATGACTATAAGATGATTCGACGCTTCTTTAGCAAAACTCTTATACAGGAGGAAGATTGCATGGCAACCTATAACAAAATTACCCCTGAGATTGCCGAGCAGCTGAAAGCTGTTGTCGGCGAAAGAAGATTCTTCATGGGTGAGGATATCGATCCCAACTACTCTCACGACGAGATGCCTATCTACGGAAAGTATCTTCCCGATGCGGCAGTTGACGTGGAGAGCACCGAAGAAGTTTCCGAGATCATGAAGATCTGCTCTGCCAACAAGATCCCCGTCACCTGCCGCGGTGCCGGCACCGGACTGGTCGGCGGATGCGTACCTCTGGCAGGCGGTGTCGTACTGTGCACCCGCCGTATGAATAAGATTCTGGCCTACGATATGGAGAACCTCGTGGTTCGTATACAGCCCGGCGTCCTGCTGAAGGATCTGGCAGCCGATGCGCTGGATCACGGCCTGATGTATCCCCCCGATCCCGGTGAGAAGACCGCAACGGTGGGCGGCAACATCTCCACCAATGCCGGCGGCATGCGCGCTGTCAAATACGGCGTCACCCGCGACTATGTTCTGGCCCTGACCGTCGTTCTGGCAGACGGCCGCATCATCGAACTCGGTAAATCCGTGTGCAAGACCAGCTCCGGATACAGCCTGCTGCATCTGATGGTCGGCTCGGAAGGCACGCTGGGAATCATTACGGAAATGACTATGAAACTCATTCCGAAGCCCATCTGCGATGTGTCCTGCCTGGTGCCGTTCCGTGATGTGGAATCCTGCATCCACTCGGTGCCGAAAATCAAACTGGCGAACCTGGATCCCCAGTCCATCGAATTCATGGACGCTGATATCGTCACTTCTTCTGCTGCATTCACCGGCAACCCCATTTTCCCGGAGAGTGTCAACAACGAAGAGGTGGGGGCCTCTATCCTTGTCACATTTGTCGGCAACGATGAGGATGAACTGGATCAGAAGATGATCAAACTGGGTGAAGTGGCGGAAGAAGCCGGTGCACTGGATGTGCTGGTGGTAGCCACCTCCGCCAACAAGAAAGAAGCATGGGCAGCCCGCTCCAGTTTCCTTACCGCTATTGAAGCAGATACCAAGCTCATCGACGAGATGGACGTGGTGGTTCCCGTGGACAAGATCCCCGATTTCCTGATCTACATCCGTCAGCTGGGTGAAGAGAATGGAATCCGGATCCGCAACTTCGG
>CAJOQP010000199.1 GCA_905236515.1 uncultured Oscillospiraceae bacterium
CCGGGCGGAATCCAAGGTCTCCATGGCCTACCCCCAGCTCTTCGGCCGGTCCCATCTGCTGCGGGCCTTCGATGAACTGGTGGAGATCACCAGGGGAACGAAACTGAAGCTCCACTACTCCCACGCCATCTTCGTGGGACGCAGCTCCTTTAAGAACAAGGAGGAGCTTCTGAGGATGATGGAGGATCTGCGGCAGAGCGGAGCCGACGTCATGTTCGATATCTACAACGAGCTTCTGGGCGTATCCGTCATCACCGTCATCCTGCCGGGCTGGTACCAGGGAATGACGGAGGAGGAACGGAACAAGCCCTTCAACCGCCTGAAGCTGGCGGCCATGGTGAAGGCCACCAGCCTGCTGCTGGGCTTCGGCTTTGACGATATCCAGGTGGCGTACATCGGACCGGGCTATGAACGGTTCGAGGGGAAGACGGTGCATGAGATCGCCAAGGAAGAAGGCATGAGCGATCTGGACGCCTATCTCATGCTGTGCCGCGCCAGTGATTTCAAGGGCCGGGTGAACATGGGACCCTACACCACCCCGGAGATCATCTCGGAATTCGAGAAGAACGAACACTGCCTGTACATGACGGACGCCTGGGTGGAGGAGCACGGGGTGCAGAACCCTGCCATCTACGACTGCTATCCCAAATTCCTGCGGGATTCCCTGCTGGGTTCCGGGGACACCATGCCCAACACCATCCGGCGCATGACCGGCGCCATCGCGGACCGGTTCATGCTGCCGCAGCGGGGCTACCTGAAGGAAGGGTATTTTGCGGACCTCACCGTATTCAACGAAGAGGAGATCCGCAGGGCGGTGCCGGATCAGGAACGTTCCTTCGGCATCGAGAAAGTATTCATTAACGGACAGCTGGTACTGGACGGAGACAGGCTGGATACCGAGGCCCTGAAGACCACCGGACGGGCCATCCGGGTCCTCTGACCGGATACCGGGGAAGACGGAAAGGAGCGGAGCCATGGACCGGAAACTGTTCGGACAGGCCATGACAAAGTTTTTCAGCGGAATGATCCTCATGGGGGTCCTTCTGTTTGTTCCCGCGGGAACGCTCCACTGGAAGCAGGCCTGGCTCCTCATGGGGATCCTGTTCATTCCCATGTTTGCCGCGGGACTGATCATGATGAAAAAAGACCCCGAACTGCTCCGGAAACGTCTGGATGCCAGAGAGGAACAGGCGGAGCAGAAAACGGTGATCGCCCTCAGCGGCATGATGTTCCTGGCGGCGTTCCTCCTGGCGGGGCTGAATGTCCGCTTCCGCTGGATGATCCTGCCGGCCTGGGTGTCCTTTGCCGCCTCTGCCCTTTTCCTGCTGGGCTATGTCCTGTACGGGGAAGTGCTGCGGGAAAACCGGTATCTCTCCCGGACGGTGGAGGTGCAGGAGGGGCAGAAGGTCATCGATACCGGTCTGTACGGCATCGTCCGTCACCCCATGTACCTGAGCACGCTGATCCTGTTTCTGGCGATGCCCCTGGTGCTGGGATCCGTTCCGTCCTTTGCGGTCATGCTGGTCTACATCCCCATCATCGCATTGCGGATCCGCAATGAGGAGAAGGTGCTGGAAGAGGGACTGGACGGCTACGGAGAATACAGGAAACGGGTACGCTGGAAAGTGATCCCGTTCCTGTGGTGACCCGACTGCAGTTCTGAGAAAACAAAAACAGCCCCGCTGTATTACGACAGCGGGGTTGCCATTTTCAGTGTTGGTACCGGGATCAGTAGTTCTCGGCGTGTACTTCAAAGTAGGCCTGGGGATGGGCGCATACCGGGCACACTTCCGGTGCTTCGGTGCCCACCACGATATGACCGCAGTTGCGGCATTCCCATACCTTGACTTCGCTCTTTTTGAACACTTCCTGCATCTCCACGTTCTTCAGCAGAGCGCGGTAGCGTTCCTCGTGCATCTTCTCGATGGCGGCCACACCGCGGAACTTGGCGGCAAGCTCGGGGAAACCTTCCTCCTCGGCGGTCTTGGCAAAACCCTCGTACATGTCGGTCCATTCGTAGTTCTCACCGTTGGCGGCGGCTTCCAGGTTTTCCGGAGTGCTGCCGATGCCGTTGAGTTCCTTGAACCACATCTTGGCGTGTTCCTTCTCGTTGTCGGCGGTCTTCAGGAACATTGCGGAGATCTGCTCATAGCCTTCCTTTTTGGCTTTGGATGCGAAATAGGTATATTTGTTTCTGGCCTGGGATTCACCGGCAAAGGCGGCTTCCAGGTTCTTTTCGGTCTGAGTTCCGGCGTATTTGTTTGCCATGTCTTTTTTCCTCCTTGAATGGTATGCCTCCCGGGCGGAAGATCCCGCCCGGAGCATGTTCAGTATACTGGCTCTGTGGGGAAAAGTAAAGAAATCCCAACATGGAAAATGCCGCCATCCGAGCCTGTCGGACGGCGGCATGGTATTTCCTGCGCGTTATGCTTTGGCGTTTTCCTCTCTCCACTGGGAGTAGGCGTTCAGTTCGGGATCGGTGACCATGAAGGCGGCGGCCAGGATGGCCAGATCGTCCACATGACCCAGTACCGGCGTATCGTCGGGAATGAGATCCTGATCCTTCACCATGTAAATGATGGCGGCAATGAGAGTGATGATGACCTTGGGAGACACCACGGAATACTCTTTCGTGATGTAGCTGCGGATCATGGAGATCATCAGGGGCACCCGGGACAGGGCGTCACCCACCTTGGGGATGTCCTTGAGCTTCTGTTCCATCTGCTGCAGGACCTCTTCCAGTTTGGAAGTGTTCTTCAGCAGTTCCTGTGCCTGGGAAGTGAGACTGTTGAGTATCTCTTTCGCTTTTTCTACATCGATTGCAGGGACATTTGCCATAACGAAGGCCTCCTTTTTTTGTTTATGGGATCCCGGACCGGTATCCGGGAATGCTTTACTGCCCTTATTATACCGCTTTTTCGGAAAAGCAACAACCGAAACCTGCGGAGGAGAAGAGGTGTGGAAATTCTCTTCCCGAAGTACTATAATGATGCGGACAGGGTCCGGACTCGGACCTTAAAAAGGAGAATCATTCATGAGAAAGATCATTGCAATATTACTGACGGCGGTTCTGCTGGTGCTGGCGCTGTGTGCCTGCGGCGGGCGGACTGCCGAACCCGTCAGCATGGACGGGGAGTCCTACGAGATCCTGGATACCGGTGCCGGAGAGGAGTCCTCCGGAGACGCCGGACAGTCCGGGGAAAAGAAGTCCGAAAAGAAGGACGACAAAAAGACCGACGGGGAGAACAGCGAGAAGCCGAAGGAATCGGCGGCAGCTGCTTCCTCATCCGCTCCCGCAGCCTCTTCCAAACCCGCCTCCAATGAGAAATCCACCGCTCCCGCCGGCGTAGTGGACGGAGTGAAATACAGCAAGGTGGATCTGGGCATGTCCTACGATGAAGTGAAGAACATCATGGGCAGCGCCGGAGATCAGATCTCCTCCTCGGACATCAACGGAAACTCCATGGCCACCTACCAGTGGCTCAATGCCGACGAGACCGGCACCTGTGCCGTCGCCTTTAAAAACGGAAAGGTATGCACGAAGATGCAGATGAACGTGGCACGCACCGATCCGGTGGCCACCAAGGCCAAGTTCGGAAAAGTCCAGAACGGCATGACCTATAAGGAGGTCAAAGAGATCTTTGGCGCCGAAGGCGTCGTGACCTACATGGACGCCGACGAGGATTTCGGCTACGAGTATGTGGAATACATGTGGAACGGACCGGACGATTCCTTTGCCCAGGTGGTCTTTGACAACGGCAAGGTGTCCCTGAGCAGCGAAAACGG
>CAJOQP010000200.1 GCA_905236515.1 uncultured Oscillospiraceae bacterium
ATCTCGACGGCGAGAAGGTTTCGGCTGGCGTGTCTTACAAACGGCTTCGACTGCTGGAACATCCCAATAACCTACTATTTGAAAGGATAGGCGGCTCCTCCCATGACTGAAGTCACGGGTGTCCGCCGCCATAGTTCATGATTAGCTAACGCTGTCAAGCCTTCCCCAAAAAGCAAAAGCAGCTGATCTCTCAGCTGCTCATTGCCGGGGCCTTCAGGTCCCCATAGTATTGTACACGATCACATCCGCAGCGCTTTTCTTGGGGCTGGGATGACCTTCCTTCTCCGGATATCCCAGAGGCGCTACCGCGATGACGACATAGTCCTCCGGGATGTGCAGCAGTGCCCGCACACGATCCGGCTGGAACCAGCCCAGCCAGCAGAACTGCAGTCCTTCCGACACTGCCTGCAGCGTCATGTAGCTCATGGCGATGGCACCGTCCATGCTTCGGGCGCTCTGGCCGCAGATCATCGTCCGGTCGCCGCCGGCGCACTCCACCAGGACTGCGGGTGCTGTGGCGATCCACTGCTGTCCCTCACAGGCCTCCACCATCTTCCCGATGAGATTCGGATCGGTAACGAGGATGTGTTTGTTCATCTGCTGATTGCTGGCGGTGGGAGCCAGACGCCCCGCCTCCATGATCCGATCCAGCTTTTCCGGCTCGATGGCTCTCTGTGCATATTTGCGGACACTGTATCTTGCCCGGATCGCTTCCATCACTTCCATAGATTCAGTCTTCCTCCCTGCCGATCTTTTCCGCAGTGAAGAATCCGCTTTCGATGGCGGCGCGGATGTTGCCGACTCTGCCGGCATCGCCCACGACATAGTATTCTTTTCCGCTGTTCTGCACCGCCTCAAGAAGGCCGGTCTCCGACCGGGTCCCCAAAGAGGTGATGAGGGTATCGAAGGGGATCTCCACTTCCTTGTTTCCGAGAAGGTCACTGGCCTGTACATGATCCGGGAAAACGTGAAGGATCTGATGGCTGACATAGCTCTTCAGTCCCATCTCCTCCAGTACCGGCATGATGGTCATATGGGTCAGCTGTTCCTCATCCGCTCCCAGCATGGGAAGCATCTCGATGATGGAAACGTCATATCCCTCACCCATGAGCTGATAGGCGCACTCCACGCCGGTCTGTCCGCCTCCGGCGATGAGGATCCGTCCGGATACCGGGGATTTCTTCGTCAGGACATCCGGTGCGTTCACGGTGGGGATCTCCAGCATTCCCGGGATGGGCGGGACGAAGGGGTGTCCTCCGGTGGCCAGGACGATCACATCCGCATCCAGCTGCTTCACATCCTGTTCGCTCAGTTCCGTATTCAGATGTACCCGGACATTCTCCAGTTTCCCGATCTGCGCCTCATAGAACCGTGGCACATTGTTCAGCACTTCCTTTCCGGGAGATGCCTTTGCCGCCTGGATCTGACCGCCGCAGAACCGGTCCGTGCGGTCATAGATATCCACGGTGTGTCCCATCTTTCCGCAGCGGAAGGCCACTTCCAGACCGGAAGGACCGGCTCCGATCACGGCAATGTGCTTCTTTTCCTGTGCCTTCGGCAGCGAGTTTCCGTATTTCCATTCCCGTCCGGCAATGGGATTGACGCGGCAGCGCAGCACCCGCAGATTTGCGATGCGGTCGCCGATGCAGTGATTGCAGGAGACACAGCGCCGGATCCCTTCCGCGTCGCCGCAGGCCACTTTCTTCGCCCACTCCGGCTCCGCGATCCACGCGCGGGACAGAGAGACGAAGTCTGCTTTTCCTTCCTCCAAGACCTGCTCGGCGATCTCCGGATCCTGCAGACGTCCCTGTACGATCACCGGAATCTTCACCACGCTGCGGATCTGGGCGGAGTATTCTGCCAGAGCGGCTTTGTCATGATAGACGGTGGGGCACAGCCAGGGAATGCTCATCAGCAGTCCCGCCGCGCAGTCGATGGCATCCACACCGGCCTGTTCCGCCATGCGGCACAGTTCCATGGACTCGCCGATCTGACGGCCCTTCTCCCCGATCTTTTCGTCCACCGCCAGGCGGAGGATCACCGGAAAGTCCGGTCCTACGTTCTTTCTGGTCTCTGCAATGAGTTCCATGAGGAATCTCGCGCGGTTTTCCAGGCTTCCGCCGTATTCATCGGTGCGGTTGTTGAAAAACGGTGAAAGGAACTGGGCGATGAGGTAACCGAAATGCGCGTGGATGGTCACGGCGTCGAATCCTGCCCGTTTGGCTCTTCCGGCGGCTTTTCCGAAATTGATCACGGACTGGTGGATCTCCTCCACTGTCAGCGGGCGTACCGGTTTGTTTGCCACGGGGCACCGGATGGTGCCGGGGGCCACATTGGTCACCTCTGTCATTCCGTCGGTGCCTTCCTCATAGGGAACTCCCAGCGCCTGGGCACCGCCGCCCGGGGACAGCAGGATGGAGATCTTTGCTCCCTCCAGATGGACCGCGTCGGTCAATTCTCCCATCATGGGGATATAGGCATCGTCATCCATCCTCGCCGAACGGGGATAGGGATCGATGGGATCGATGCGGGTGTTGGCCTGGATCTGGTGGGTGGTGATCAGGGCTGCGCCTCCCCTGGCACGCTGCGCATAATAGGCGATCTCCTCCTGGGAGATGCACCCGTCTGCCCGTGTGAAGTGTGTCTCGGTGGGGCCCATCAGGATGTGATTGCGCAGAGTCATCTTACCGATGCGTCCCGGTTCCAGCAGTTTTTCGAACATGTCTTTGTCCTCCGTTATAGATATCTTTTCCGTTCCGTCCCTACGGTAGTCTCCTCCGTATGGCCGGAATAAAGCACGGTCTCCTCCGGCAGTGTCAGGATCTTCTCCCGAATACTGCGGATGATCTCAACCCGGTCACCGCCGGGGTACTGGTAGTTGCCGATACTGCCGCGGAAGATGGTATCTCCCACGAAGGCGATATGGTCCCTCCCGCTGTAGAATGTCACCGAGTCCGGGGTATGACCCGGTGTGTGGATCACCTGAAGATCCAGTTCCGGTTCTTCCGGAAGTGTGATCCGGTCCCCCTCCCGAAGGGGGCTCACACCGGTGATCGTTCTCTCTCCGATGCAGAAGGAGGAGAGATTCATCCGTCCGTCCTCCAGCAGGATCGGAGCTTTCTCATGGGCAAACACCGGGATATTCAGTGCGCATCGGAGCTCCTCCACCGCCCCGGTATGATCAAAATGACCATGGGTCAGCAGGATCTTCCGGATCTTCCATTTTCTCTTCCGGATGATCTCCAGCAGTTTTTCCGGCTGTGCTCCCGGGTCAATGACCACTCCATAGCCGCTGTTCCGGCAGACATAGAAAAAACAGTTTTCGTCAAAATAGCCCTTCACGGGCACCGTATATACGTTCATCTCAGTTCAGCCGGCAGCCTTCCGGCCCGCAGCTGCTCCCCTGCGCGATGCTCTCCCGGGAATTCTTCTCCGCGATCTCAGCCAGGGCACGCCGGAAACCTTCCGTCTCCGGGGCTCCGGACACGGTGTATTTCCCGTCGATGACGAAGAACGGTACGGCATGCACGCCCATTGCCGCGGCCTGCCGTTCATCCAACAGGACCTCATCCCGGAACCGGTCCGATCTCAGCATCTGCTGTACTTCCTCCCGGTCCAGTCCGCACTGGACGCCGATTCGGCAGAGCAGATCCCGGTCCGCCAGTTCCTCATTCTGTGTAAAGTAGGCATCGAACAGCGCCGTGATCACTTTATCCGTTACCTTCGGATCTCCTTTGCTCTCTGCCAGCTTTGTCAGCCGGTGGGCGTCCATGGTATTGCTAAACAGCGTCGTGGCATACTTGAAATCGATGCCCTCGTCCTGTCCCATTTTGGAGATATGCTCGATGGAACGGGCCGCATGATCCATGGTCAGGCCGTATTTTTTGGCAAACCGTGTCTGGGTATCCCCCGTGGCATGTTCCCCCGCGCCGGGATCCAGCTGAAAACTCTTCATCTCGATCTCCACTTCTCCCAGCTCCGGGACCTGTTCAATCGCTTTTTTCATCCGTGCTTCCCCGATGTAGCAGTAGGGACACGCATAATCCGACCAGTATGTAATCTTCAAGAGGATCATCTTCCTTCCCATTAATAGAACGTGTTCTATTTGCAATTATAGGCAGAGTATGCTATGATGTCAACAGTTTTTTAGAACAAGTTTTATTTTTTTGAGGTGTAACTTATGTCGGGGAAACGCGGACGGCCGTCCAAGGCCGAAGAAAACCTGGATACCCGCCAGATCCTGATCGATACCGCGGTGGCGCTGATCCGGAAATACGGAGCAGACCACATCACGGTGCGCAGTGTCTGTGAGGAAGCCGGGCTGTCCATCGGAACGTTCTATCATCATTTTAAAAACAAGGATGATCTGCTGATCTATTTTGTCCGGGAGACTTCCTTCGACCGTTTCATCCTGGGAACTCCCCTGCAGGACATTGCCGGACGGGTGGTGGAACTGTACATGCATCTGATCTCCCGTTATCTGGAGATGGGCGAGGAGTTCATGAAGCATTTCTATACCACCGGAAACAAAGCCCTCTCCGCATATATGGGCGAAGAGGACGGTCATTATGCGGATGGTACGGTGATGGCGCGGTGTGAACAGGAGATCAATGACGCCATCGGGCAGGAGGTCCTCCGTCCGGATACGGATGCCCACCGCCTGAGCATGGATATCTGTACCATCGTCAAAGGATGTGTATTTGAGTGGGCGCTGAATGACGGCGCCATGGACATTGAGAAGACCCTGAGCCGCATCGTAAGCAGTTATCTGACGCCCTGGATGCGCTGAGACAGAAAAAAACTGAGAAGGACCACACTTTGGTTCTTCTCAGTTGCTTTTTCCTTTGATTTTTTATCAGGACAGACCGTTTTCGCTGCTCAGGGACACCTTGCCGTTGTCAAAGACCACCTGGGCAAAGGAATCGTCCGGTCCGTTCCACATGTATTCCACA
>CAJOQP010000201.1 GCA_905236515.1 uncultured Oscillospiraceae bacterium
CCCCTGCTTCTGGGCTTCCTCCATTGTGAGATCGTCTCCGTTGGGGAGCACTTCTTTAAATCCCATTCCTACGGCACAGTGGCAGCAGGCATTTTCATCAAACAGAGTTTCATAAAACAGGAATCCGCACTGATTGACCGGGCTTTCCTTTGGTACCAGTGCCACTTCGCCCAGCATGGATGCGCCCTTGTCCATCTTCAGCATTCTCTCCAGCAGTTCCTGCCCTTTGGAGGCACGACAGGATACCGCCCGTCCGTTTTCGAAGGTAATGGAGAAATCTTCGATCAGCTGACTGTTCCAGGAAAGAGGCTTGACTGCCACCAGAGTTCCCTCACACTTTCCGGCAATGGGAGAGGTGAAGATCTCCTCCGTCGGCATGTTGGGGATATAGAACGCTCCGTTGAGCGGATTGGTCGCTCCTGCCCCTTCCCATTTTGCACCGGGGATCAGGTCGACACAGAAATCGGTCCCGTTCGTACTTTTATAGCGCAGAGACGCAAATCCCTGCTCGTTGAGCCATGCCGCTTTGCTTTCAATAAAATCGGTGTGTTCCTTCCAGGCGGCAACCGGATCATTGTCTTCCTGTACACGTACGGTACGCAGGATCGCCTCCCACAGTTTATCCATGGCGTTTTCATCATTCGGGAAACACTTTCTTGCCCACTTTTCCGAAGGGTAAGCGGCGATGACCCACTGGTGCTTGCCTTCAATGGCATTGCGGTACGGTTTCATCACCTTGGCCCGGCTCTGCGTCACATCCGAAAGCTTCTGGGGATCGATCTCTTTCATAGCGTCCGGATCTTCCGATTCGATAAAGATCCGGCAGGGCAGATCTTCCACCATCTGTTTCATCTTCTCTTCTTCCCATGGCAGGACTCTGGACAATGTCTCCTGTTCTGCATAGAGATAATTCAGTCTGCTTTGCACATCACTGGTCCAGTCCACATTCACTTTTCTGGCTCCGGCTTTGTAACATGCCTCGATGATCATTGCCGCAAATTCATGCTGTTCCACGGCAACCGTCAGCTGTACAACCTGACCCGGCTGTACATTGGCTCCGGTACGGACGATAAGATCCGCATATTTCTGAAGGAGATTTTGGGAAATGCTCATGTTGAATCCTTCCTTTGTGCTGGTTTTTTCTTCTAGTATTATATCAGACTTTTTCGGGAATAACCGACAGATCGAAAAAAAGAAGAAGCTCCCTCCGCTTAGAGCGTTGGAAGCTTCCGAATTCTTATCTCTTGATGTCGTAGCCCAGGGCTGCATTTTCATAGTCACCGCGGGCTTTCTTCTTCTGTACATAGTGATCCCACACACCATGGGGATCATCGATGCCCACGGTCGCCGGATCGAACAGCGGATCCAGACCAGCTTTCTTCTGCTTGTCGTAGTCTTTCACGATGCGGAATGCTTTGGGTGAGAGCAGAACAATGGCCACAATGTTCAGCCATGCCATCATACCGGCTCCGGTATCAGCCATGGCCCAGATCGCGGCACCGCTGATAAACCCACCGGTAAGCACGCAGAACAGGAACAGGATTCTTCCAATGGTGATAACGACTTTGTTGTTGCCGAAGATAAACTTACAACTGGACTCCAGCTGATAGGCATAGGAAATCAGCGTGGAGAACACGAAGGTTGCAAGGATGACGGCGATCAGGATTGCTCCGATGCTGTGTCCGCCGAAGACCTTGGATGCTGCTTCTTCCATGTAAAGAACACCATATTCGATGTCGGGCGCGCCTTCTACGAGGAGGCCGGAAGCACCATCGGAAACGTTATATGTGCCGGAAAGGAGAATGGAGAACGCGGTGATGGAGCAAACGAGGATGGTATCGATGTACACGGAAAGTCCCTGTACCAGACCCTGTTTGACCGGATGTGCGGTCTCAGCCGTGGAGGACAGGATGGGTCCCATACCGTCGCCGGCGTCATTGGAATAAACGCCGCGTTTGATGCCCCAGGAGATCATGCTGCCGACGATACCGCCGAATGCTGCTTCTGCACCGAAGGCGCAGCGGAACATCAGGGCGATCGTCTCGGGGACTTTCGTAATGTTCACTACGAAGATCACAAGCCCGATGAGCAGATAGACGGCACACATAATGGGAGAGATGAATGCGGCAACTTCTCCAATACGTTTAATACCGCCCAGCACGACCAGCGCAGTCAGGATCGTCAGAACCACGGCGATGGCCATCATAGGAACGTGCAGCGCGCCGTTCAGTGCGGAACAGGTGGTATAGGACTGCATGGATGCCATGAGGAAAGCCGGGCCGAGGATGGTTGCGATGGCAAAGAGGATACCCAGCCAGCGGGCTTTCAGGCCACGCTGCATATAGTATGCCGGGGAACCGACCAGCTCACCGCCAAGCTCATCTTTATAAGCCTGGCCGAGCAGAGTTTCGATAACGGAGGTGGCCGCACCGATGAGTGCGATCAGCCACATCCAGACCACTGCGCCGGGTCCTCCGAAGAAGATGGCGGTGGCAACACCGGCGATGTTTCCGGTGCCGACACGGGTGCCGACAGTGGTTGCAAAAGCCTCATAGGGAGAAAGGCTGACGTTCTTGCCGTCCAGGTCCTTTTCCTTCAGGTTTTTGAACATGTCTTTAAAGCACCGGAACTGGATCCCTTTCGTCATGATGGTAAAGTAGAGACCTACTCCCACCAGGACGACGATCAACGCTGTACTCCAGATGTAGTTGTTGATCGTATTGATGAAGTTCTCAAATACCTGCATTTTTCAATACCCTTTCTTTTTTTCTCTTTACTTTATAGATAAACCTTTCGGTTCAATCCACATAGATTTTTTTGACCCGGTTCGTGATGAGGCACGTGGGCTCGCAGTTGATGGTCCCGATCAGAGCCGTGAGCTCGTCCAGATGCATCCCGCCTCTTCCATACAGGATCACTCTGTCCCCAGCCTTTACATCTTTTCCCGTGACATCGAACATGCACATATCCATGCAGATCCTTCCGATCTGCGGGCATCTCTGTCCGTTGATCACCGCCCACGCTCCTTTATTGGAAAGACTCCTGGGGTAGGAATCGGCATATCCGGCGGTGACGGCGGCGATCTTCATCGGACGATCGGAGGTGAACGTACAGCCGTAGCTGACACTGGTCCCTGCCGGGATCTCCTTCACCTGTGCCACCCGGCAGTTCAGAGAAAGAACCGGCTCCAGGGGGCCGTCCGGATCATAAATGCCGTTGGGATAGAAGCCGTACATCATGACGCCCTCTCTCATCATATCGAATATCGTCTCCGGATGATACATGATGCTGGCGCTGTTTCCGGTATGTTTCAAC
>CAJOQP010000202.1 GCA_905236515.1 uncultured Oscillospiraceae bacterium
CATCCCCAGCCCGCTGAACGCACCCAGCGGATGTCCCTTCCGAACCCGCTGCCCCCATGCGGCCGACTGCTGCAGCGAGAGCATGCCGGAACTGAAGGAAGTGGAACCGGGACGGTGGGTCGCCTGCCATCGTCTGAATGAGATCGGCTGATTTGAAAAAGTATTATACCGACTTTCATCCGAGAGCCGGCAAAAATATGGAGGAAAAACTATGAAAAAGAGCAAACTCATTGCACTGCTCCTTGCTCTGGCAATGCTCGTCGTTCTTTGCGCCTGCGGCACTACCGCACCCGTGGATGACGGTGAGGATTCCGCTGCAGCACCGGTCAGTGCAGACAGCATGAATGTGTGTATCGCATCGGAACCGGATACCATTGACCCGGCTCTGAACTCCGCGGTGGACGGTGCCACACTGATCGTTCATCTGTTCTCCGGTCTGGCCGGATATTCTGAGGACAGCAAGGGCGGCGTACAGGTCGTTGCCGATGCTGCCAAAGAGCTTCCGGAAGGCGAAGAGAATGAGGACGGCACTGTGACCTACACCTATGAGCTCCGCGATGATCTCACCTGGTCCGACGGAGAGCCCGTCACTGCTGACGATTTCGTGTTCGCATGGAACCGTGCCGCAGGTCCGGAACTGGCTGCTGACTACAACTACATGTTCGAAGTCATCGACGGCTACGATGAAATGTGGGAAGCCGACGCCAATGACGAACTGGTCAATCCCGATGCCAAGCTGAACGTGAAGGCCGTGGACGATCAGACTCTGGAAGTCACCCTGAAGAACGCAGTTCCCTACTGGAACGAGCTGCTGGCATTCCCCGCCTACATGCCCGTTCGCGAGGATGTTGTTGAAGACGAAGGCTGGGCCACCGATCCCGAGACCTACATCTGCAACGGTCCCTACACCATGAAGTCCTGGAAACACAACTCCCTCATCACCCTGGTGAAGAATGAGGACTGGTATGATGCCGACGACGTCACCATGAACGAACTGAACTTCTACCTGTCTGACGACGCCAACAACATGCTCACCAACTTCCAGAACGGTGACTGGCAGCTCATCGACGATGTCCCCACCAATGAGATCGCCACTCTGAAGGAAGAGGATCCCGACGAGTTCAAGATCGAGGGCCAGCTGGGTACCTACTACCTGTCCTGGAACATCAACGCCAACATCCTGCCGAAGGATTCCAAACTCACGGGCGTGGAAGCTGAGAAGGCACAGCAGGAGATCCGCAATGCTCTCAGCCTGCTTCTTGACCGCAACTACATCGTGGAAGACGTGGCACAGGGCGGCCAGGTTCCCGCATCCTCCTTCGTTGCCATGGGTCTGACCGATGCCGACGGCAGCGAATTCTATGAGAACGCCGGCGACAGCAAGGACTTCACCGGTTACTACGATGTCTCCGCTGACGCACTGGAGGACAACTTCGATTCCGCCGTTGAGACACTGAAGAAATACTACGAGTTCGATGAGGCATCCGGCAAGTTCACCAACTTCCCGTCTCTGACCTATCTGTACAACACCAACGAAGGCCACAAGGCCATTGCTGAGTATGTCCAGAGCGCATTCGACAGCGTGGGCATCACCATGAATCTGGAGAACGAGGAATGGAACTCCTTCCTGAACACCCGTAAAGAAGGCAACTTCACCATCGCACGTAACGGATGGCTGGGCGACTTCAACGATCCTATCTCCTTCCTGGATATGTGGACCACCGGCTCCGGCAACAACGACGTACAGTACGGCAAGGGCGCCAACGCCGCTCTGAAAATGTACAACCTGGATCTCACTGATCTCGGCTATGAAGACATCAAAGTTGAGAACGGCACCTGGAAAGACACCTACGACGTGCTGATCTCCACCATCAAGACCTGCACCGATGACGATGCACGTTACGAGATGATGCACATGGCAGAAGACATGCTCATGGAATCCGGCTGCATCTGCCCGGTGTACTACTACACCGATCTGTACATGCTGGACAAGAACGTGGATGGATTCTTCTCCACCCCGCTGGGCTTCAAGTACTTCCTGCACTGCACCTATGCTGAGTAATCCGGTTTCGGAAAACAGCTTAGATAATATCGACTGAAAAGTCAGGGGCGCTGCCAGATTGGCAGCGCCCCGTTTTTATTATACATTTTATTCCGTCTCTTCCGGTTCCTGTTTCTCGGAGTAGTGGGTCACCCGGTACATTCTCTTTGTCAGAGCCTCCATGGTCCCGGTCTCCAGTGCATCCGCCAGTGTTCCCGGCAGCACCCGCTCCGTGCGGATGATCCACGTGATCATGGCCAGCACTTCCTCCAGCACCATCTTTTCCGGATCCTTTCCCCGCAGCGACGGATACCGGTCATCATAGTCCTCCACCGCCAGATGGAGATCCTCAAATTCCTCCAGCCACTGAAGCACTTCCTCCGGATAGTCCGGTGCCCGTTCCTTCATCTCCCCGTCTCCGGAATAATCCAGCTCCGACCAGGAGACCGTTCTTGTAAGAAGGGGCTTCATCGTACGGGCATTCCAGCGCCGGTCGTCTTTCTCTTTCCACTTGTCATACCGTTTCTCGTCCCAGCCGATGACGAATTCGTCCAAGATCTCCCGCAGAAAGCTCATGCTCCCCCTCCTTACCATTGGGTTTTATATTGTTATTATAGCATGGACTTCTGCCTTCGTGGACTTTTCTTTTCCCCATTTGGAAATCTCCCGGGCAATTTGTTAACAATCCAATTCCCTCATTGATTTTCCACCCCGGAAGCCGTACAATATCCCTGTTGTTTGACATAATACAAAAATTTGAGGTTAACGCTATGGGACTGTTCGTATCCGCACAGGATCAGAAAGCAAAAAAAGCATTCCAGGCCATCGCCCCGTCCCGCACATCCGTGTGGATGCCCGGGGGCGTCTCCCAGGCCCGGCAGCTCATCCGGGCACTGACGGAAGTGCTGGAGTGGGATCCCGCCTCCATCGAAACGGAGGACATGGGACATCTCCTTACCTTGTTCATGGAGACCTGTGAAGCACTGCAGAGCTGCACGTCCCCCTTTGAAATAAAGAAGAGGCTGCAGAACGTCCCCATGCTGGAAGAGGCACCGCTGTACGGTTTTCTTGCCGTGTGTGAGGAGTTCTACAAGGATTCCGCCGCCAGCTGGAAAGACGGGGAGACCCGTCAGAGCGTCTCCGACGCCCGGGCAGAACTGGAAACGGAAGACGGATGGATCCGGTATAACTCGGAGAAGGCCAACGCCCATTTCCGCTCCGATGACACCGGCCTCAATGTCCATATGCCCATCTACACCA
>CAJOQP010000203.1 GCA_905236515.1 uncultured Oscillospiraceae bacterium
GAAATCCGCGATCTGACGGGGCGGAAAGTTCACTACGCACAGCACCTGTCTGCCGTTGAGCTCCTCCGGGGTATAATGCTCCGTGATCTGTGCCGAGGATTTTCGGATCCCCAGTTCCTCCCCCAGATCCACCTTCAGCTGATAGGCCGGTTTCCGGGCCTTCCGGAAGACCTTCGCCTCCACGACAGTCCCTGCCCGGATGTCCAGTTTCAGAAAATCCTCAAATGTTGCCATATCCTAGTTCTCCTGTTTTGTGGTTTCGCACAGCATGCGGAAATACTCCGCCGTCTCCAGCAGGGACGGGAAGATCTCCTGGGCAAGGTCGGCGATCTCCCGGGTGGGCTGCAGCACATCCGGTACCATGACAGGATGGCACCCGGCATAATGGGCTGCCCGGATGCCGTGGAAGGAATCCTCGATGACGTAGCACTCCTCCGGGGGCCGGTCCAGTACTTCCGCCGCCTTCAGAAAGATGTCCGGGGCGGGCTTTCCGTTCCGGATCTGATCCCCGCCGATGACTTTATCAAAATAATGCAGCAGATCCGTATCCGTGAGGTTCCGCCGCACGATCTCCTCGATGGTGGAGGAGGCCACCGCCAGAGGGATGCCGTTTTCATGCAGAAGAGACAGCACTTCCTCCGCTCCGGTCTTCACCGGCAGCGGTCCTCCGGAAAAGCCCTCGCGGAAATGTTCCCGGATCACTTCCCGGAACCGGGTCCCTCCTTCTTCCCCCAGGGTCTCGTTCATGGCCGCCTGCTGCACGTCCATGGGATTACCCACCACACCGAGGTAGGTCTTCTCCCAGTCCTCCCAGCCCACGGTCTCCGCCGCGGCCTTCCAGCACTGTTTCGCGATATTCTCCGTATCCAGTAATACGCCGTCCATGTCGAAGATGACGGCAAAAGGTGCTTTGCTCAAAGGGTTGTTCTCCTGTTTCTTGATTTGCTTTTTCCAGTGTATCATACTTTCCCCCTGCGCATTACCGAATTATAGAAAAAAGCATATGTTTTTGAGATTTCCTTTTCCTCAACGCCTTGCTATAATGAGAAACTGCCGATTTAGAATGAAAGGAGGCGGTGTCATGGACCGTCACGGCGGAGACAAGACCGCGATCTTCACCACCATGCCCGTAGGCAGGGCTCTGTCCATCATGGCGCTGCCTACCATTGCCAGCCAGCTTGTCACCCTCATCTACAACATCACGGACACCTGGTTCATCGGGCGCACCAACGACCCCTTCATGGTCAGTGCCGCCTCCATGGTGGCCACGGTGTTCCTCATGATCATCACCCTGTCCAACATCTACGGTGTGGGGGGCGGCAATGAGGTGGTGTCTCTTCTTGGGAAGGGCGACCGGGAGGAAGCGAGAAAAGTGGCTTCCCGCAGTCTCTTCATGGCTGCGGCTGCTTCCCTCCTCTTCTCCGTGCTGTGCGCCCTGTTCATGGATCCCCTTCTCCGTTTTCTGGGAGCCTCCGACAACAACATCGTCTACGCCCGCCAGTATCTGCTCGTAGTGGTGGTCCTTGGGACGCTGCCCACGGTGCTCTCCGGCACCATGAGCTTCATGCTGCGTAATGTGGGCCACTCCGGTCCCTCCGCCTTTGGACTGATGTTCGCGGGGATTCTGAACATGGTCCTGGATCCCCTCTTCATGTTCGTCCTGCTGCCTCACGGCTATGAGGTGCTGGGTGCGGCCATCGCCACCTTCCTGTCCAACATTGCCTCCCTGATCTACTACATCGTCATCTACCGGCGTGTCTCCGGCGAAACGGCACTGGAACTGCCCCGCCGCCGGGAAAAGATCCGGAGAGAATCCATGCGTTCCATCTATTCCGTGGGACTTCCCGCAGGTCTTGCCATCCTGTTCTTCGATCTGACCAACATGGTGCTCAACCGCATGTGCTCCTTCCACGGGGAGGCGGCACTGGCGGCCATGGGCATCGTCCTTCGCGTGGAACGGTTTCCGTTAAATGTGGGGATCGGCATCTGTCTCGGCATGACGCCTCTCGTGGCCTTCAACCACGCCGCCGGCGACCGGCAGCGGAGGGAC
>CAJOQP010000204.1 GCA_905236515.1 uncultured Oscillospiraceae bacterium
AATACTCTTTTCATAGCTAATGGTGCCTAAAATGATAAAACAAGAGCTTGATCTTTGATTCTCAGATCAAGCTCTTGTTATTTGTGGAGTTTTCTTACAACCCCTTTTTAATACTTTGAGATATCCAAATGATGAACGAAATCGACGAATGTCTGAACCTGTTCCCGTACGGAACGCGGCATCATGATACCCAGTTTTCGTTTCAGCTCCGGTTGTAAAGGTCGAACACAGACATTTTCGCTGATGTCCTTCAGGGACAGCCCTGGAAGTATGGATACACCCAGCCCCTGTTCTACAAGAGAGATCAGAGCATCATCGTCAATGGAATGGATTTGAATCGTTTCTACGATATTGGTGCTGGTGTAGGGCTTCAGTTTTTCCTTCAATTCGTTGATCTGAGACATGATAAACGGGTATTTCAGTAATTCATCGATCTCAACGATATCTTTCTTGCTCAGGTCATGGTTTTTCGGAACAATAGCATAGTATTTGTCTTCACAGATTGTATTCCAGCAATAGTTTCCTTTCTGATTCTCTTCCGCAATGGCAATATCGATGATGTTTTCGTCCAAATAACGCGGAATCTCTTCACCGCCAACAGTGATCTCGATCGAAGTGGCGGGATATTCTTTTTTATAATCCTTCAGTACCTGCGGCAGCCAGGATTTCGTAATACTGGGATAGATGCCTATGCGGATGGTTTTCAGCTGACCCATCACGTAATTATTTGCTTCTTCTTTCAAATGATTCAGTGATGCAGCAGCATCGCGGATAAAGGGAAGAAGCTCTTCGCCGGCGGCTGTTAGCTTTATTCCGTTGTAGGTTCGGATCAGAAGTGCACAACCCAATTCTTCCTCCAAACTGTTCATCATTTGTGTAACTCCGGCCTGTGTAAGGCCGAGAGAAGCGGCAGCTTTGCTCAGACTTCCGTGTTCTACTGCCGCCAAAAGAGTAGTTAATTTTCTGTCATCCATATTTTTTCGTCCTTAAACTGGAAAAATGCATTGGTTTTGATTTTAAAGTAAGATTTGAACTATCCAAATGCTTGGGTATAAGAAAACCTTATATCTCTAATTATATTGTTATCTTTACAAAATGCAAGTTAAAGATTAAAATATTTTCAGTAAAGATAAATACAATTTTATTTATCAAAAGCAAAAGGAGAAGAGTTAAATGATTCAGAACGAGTATTTACAGCGTGTATACGCCGATCTGGAGAAACGCAATCCCAACGAGCCCGAGTTTCTTCAGGCAGTAGCCGAAGTATTTGAAAGCCTTCAGTATGTTGTTGATAAACATCCTGAGTGGGAAGAGGCAGCTCTGCTGGAGCGCTTCACTGAGCCTGAGCGCGTAATCGAATTCCGTGTTCCCTGGGTTGATGACAATGGTAAAGTTCATGTTAACCGTGGTTACCGTGTGCAGTTCAACTCCGCAATCGGCCCTTACAAAGGCGGCCTGCGTTTCCATCCCTCTGTCAACCTGTCTGTTATCAAATTCCTTGGTTTTGAACAGATTCTGAAGAACTCCCTGACCACCCTCCCCATGGGCGGCGGCAAAGGCGGTTCCGACTTTGATCCGAAAGGCAAATCTGATGCAGAAGTCATGCGTTTCTGCCAGAGCTTTATGACTGAGCTCTATCGTCATATCGGCCAGTTCACTGATACTCCCGCTGGTGATATCGGTGTTGGCGCACGTGAAGTTGCTTACATGTTCGGTCAGTATAAGAAGATCGTTGATCGCTTTGAAGGCGGCGTTATCACCGGTAAAGGTCTGACCTTCGGTGGTTCTCTTGCCCGTACCGAAGCAACCGGTTATGGTGTATGCTACTTTGCAAACGAAGTACTGAAAAACATCGGACATGACAGCTTTGAAGGAAAGAAAGTCATCGTTTCCGGTTCCGGCAACGTTGCACAGTACTGCGCTAAGAAGTGCACCGAGATGGGCGGTACCGTTATTGCAATGAGCGATTCCGCTGGCTACATCTATGATCCCAATGGTGTAAACCTGGATGTCCTGTTTGATATCAAGCAGAAGAGACGTGCAAGAATCAAAGTTTATGCTGAAGAAGTTCCCGGATCCGAGTATCACGAGGGCTGCAAGAATATTTGGAACACTGTTTGCGACATCGCAATTCCGTGTGCTTCTCAGAACGAGATGGACGAAGAAGGCGCAAAGACCCTGATCAAGAATGGCGCAATCGCTGTATTTGAGGGTGCCAATATGCCTCTGACTCCTGGTGCTATCGCAGCAGTTCAGGAAGCAAACCTGATGTACTCTCCCGGCAAGGCTTCCAACGCCGGTGGTGTTGCCACTTCCGGTCTTGAGATGAGCCAGAACTCCATCCGTATGAGCTGGACCTTCGATGAAGTTGATGAGAAGCTCGAGAAGATCATGAAGGATATCTTCCAGGCATGCTATGATGCATCTGTAGAGTGCGGCCGTCCCGGCGACATGATGCTTGGTGCAAACGTTGCTGGCTTCCTGAAGGTTGCTAATGCAATGATGGCTCAGGGTATCGTGTGATTTTAACCTGAATACTTGAAAAAGAAGGGGCTTTTACAGCTCCTTCTTTTTTGTTATATTATAAAAAGCATTTTCAAAGGAGCATATGGATCCATGTATTATGATTACGATATCAGTGACCGAGTGATAGAAAAAGCTGAGCAGGCAGAGCAGGACTGCCGGGAAATATTTGCAAAACATGAGCAGATCAGCCTTTGCTGGTCTTCCAGGATCTTGAAAGCATTTCAGAAACACAATGTTTCCTCAGCAGATTTTATTGAGATCACCGGATACGGATATGATGACTCCGGTCGGGATAAACTGGAGAAGATCTATGCAGATGTGTTTTCCTGCGATGATGCGCTCGTTCGTGTTCAGATCATGTCTGGAACTCACGCGCTGTATCTTGCTTTGAGTGGAATGCTCAAACATGGTGATACGATGATCAGCATTTCGGGAGCACCCTATGATACTTTGTGTAGCGTGATAGGAATATCCGGAGACAGCCGTAATTCGCTCATGGCCAATGGAATCAAATATGAGCAGATCGATCTGGTCAATGATGATTTTGATATCCCTTCCATCTGCGAGCGCCTGAAGACAAATGATGTGAAGCTTGTGGAGATTCAGAGAAGCCGGGGTTATTCCAGCAGAAAGAGCCTGACGATATCCAAAATCGAAAATGTGATACGTGAGATCAGAAAAGTGAATCAGGATGTTATCATCATGGTGGATAACTGCTATGGAGAATTCACTGAGGATCGGGAACCGACGGAAGTCGGTGCGGATATCATTGTGGGTTCCATGATGAAGAATCCCGGAGGTGGAATTGCTGTCACTGGCGGTTATTGTGCCGGAAGAAAGGATTTGATCCGGGATATCGCCGAACGTCTTACGGCACCTATGATTGGAAAGGATCTCGGCGCCAACATGAATCAGTTAATGAGCCTGTACAAAGGTCTTTTCCTGGCACCGGCCGCAGTCTGCTCCAGCATGAAAACTATGGTATTTGCTGCACGGCTCCTTCAGCTGTGCGGGATCAGCAGTATCGATCCGAAGTATGACGAGGAACGAACGGATATTGTTCAGACCATTGATTTTGAAACTGAGACGAGGCAGGTTAATTTCTGCGTCGGTATGCAGCATGCGTCTCCTGTGGATTCTTATGTTACCCCGGTACCTGGGGAAATGCCCGGATACCCTCATGATGAGATCATGGCTGCAGGAACATTTACGACCGGCTCTACGATTGAGCTGAGTGCTGACGGTCCGGTAACTCCTCCATATACCGTATACATGCAGGGAGGACTGACCTGGGAATACGGAAAACTTGGTGTTATCAACGCCGTCAATGAGTTTTTAAAAGATGAATGATAAAATAGAGATTCTGTATACGGATAATGAGATTGTGATTGCAGTTAAACCCTCCGGTGTGAATTCCACCGACATACCAGGCGGCATGCCGGAACTTCTTCGCACGGAACTAAACTGCCAGGAGATTCGTACCGTACACAGACTGGATCAGACGGTAAGTGGCCTGATGTTGTTTTCACGCAGCAGATACATTGCACGGAAACTGTCTGAAGAGATCGGTGATCATAGATTTCATAAAGAGTATCTGGCTGTGATTCATGGTCAGTCGGAATCCGATCACGGAATCATGGAAGATTATCTTCATAGAAACAGGGAAGAGCGTAAGACTTATGCTGTTCCGGAGGGTACAGAAGACTCTCAATATGCAAGACTTCGATATCAGGTGATCGGAAAAAAGGGTGAAGATTCACTTGTGAGGATTAAGCTCGATACTGGTCGTACGCATCAGATTCGCTGTCAGTTTTCCTCCCGGGGACTGCCGATCGCCGGGGATCGCAAATACTCTCAGGATATCGACTGTGGTTTCCCCATTGCATTGTGGTCCTACCAGCTTGCATTTCAGCATCCCGTTACCGGAAAACGGGTGGTGGCACAAAAAAATCCCCCGCAAAGAGAACCTTGGATGGAATTCTCTCTGCCGGAGATCAAAAACGAAATTACGATATTTTAATTACTGAAGAGCTTCCATTGCGTTGATACGGGCTCTGTATTTACGAATACGCTGCACACTCGCAGGTGTTCCATTGAGATGCAGATCCCGATCAACTTTAGCACGGGCCTTCAGTAAATCTTTTAACACGGATAATGCGGTATCCTTGCCGACAAATTCAGCTGCAAATGCATCAGCTTCCAGATCCTGTTTGTCCATCAGTTCCATGGATTCTTCCTGTGTCATTTCAACGGCATCTTCCGGTACATCAAAATGACCGCATTCGATGTGGCCTAGTTCGCGGTATAGATCAAATAATGCAATGTCATCATCCTGCTGCAATGCTTCCAGCATATCTTTGGT
>CAJOQP010000205.1 GCA_905236515.1 uncultured Oscillospiraceae bacterium
ATCCACGGGAATGCATTCCGGAGCAGGGCTTCCCAGTGCAAAAGAAATAAAGCCGGGAATGTTACTCCCCCGCTCGGTAACCGCGCGGATAAGGCTTTTTAATTCCAGAAGGGACTTTTCCGGATAAGGATAGGTCACAGTGATACCTCCAGATGAGTCGTTTAAAAAGGCGGTTCTGCGATATGTACAGAAACCATCGAACCGCTTTGTTTATAATACCATTTTGTGGTGGGGCGCCGCAATGCGCAACCCAGGAATGCTTGAATCTTAACATAATCTTCGATAAAATACTAATTGGTATAAGAAGAAAGAAAACCGGCGCTTTGCCGGCACAGTAAAAAGGAGAGGACAATTTCTATGGAAATGAAATTCTATGTTTGCAGCCATTGCGGCAACATTATTGCTTATGCAAAAAACAGCGGCGTTCCCGTTGTATGCTGCGGTGAAAGAATGCAGGAGCTCGTACCCAACACCACGGACGCCGCCCAGGAGAAGCATGTTCCCGTCTGCACCCAGGAAGGCAACCTCGTTACGGTAGAAGTGGGCAGCACAGCGCACCCCATGCTGGAAGAGCATTACATTGAGTGGATCGGACTTCAGACCGCACAGGGAAATCAGAGAAAAGCCCTGAATCCGGGAGATGCACCCAAGGCAGTGTTTGCTATTACGGAAGGAGATACCGTTGAGGCAGTTTACGCATACTGCAACCTGCACGGCCTTTGGAAGGCATAACTGAAAAAATTTCTAAAGAAAAAGCACTGCCTGACGGGTACATCAAGTATTCGTCAGGCATTTATTTGAAAAAATGAATAAAAATGCAGGCAGGAAACGGAAGATACAGGATAGGATCAAAGAAACAAGAAAAAAGCATTCAAAAAATGAATACTGACAAATAATAAATAAATTGAAAAATACACCAATATTTATTAAACTAGACATATGCTGTTAAAACAATACGGGGAGAGAGAAGAATCGCTGGAGATTCCCTGATTGTTTTTAAGTTGAAACCCGGGACATGCAAGGGGAAAACGTACCGGGAAATACAAGGAAAGGGATAGTTGAACTATGACAAAAAGTCGCAAACTCATTAGTTTGGTGCTGACTCTGGCTCTGGCAGTTATGCTGGTTGCCATTCCGGTTTCTGCAGCAAACGACCAGCAGTACACAAAGGGCGGCGATTACAAGACCGTATTTGTGCACGGCTATTTCGGATGGGGCCAGTATGACAGCCTCAGCAAGATTATCACTTACTTCGGATGCACTTCCGGACGAATCAATGATTATCTGAATAGCTTGGGATATGATACCTACACAGCTTCCTGCGGCCCGTACTCCAGCAACTGGGATCGCGCCTGTGAAATCTATGCAGAGATCATGGGAACTCGGGTGGATTACGGTATCGCACATTCCAAAGAACATGGCCATGACCGTTTTGGCGTGGACTATTCCAACAATCCGCTAATTCCGAATTTCAAATGGAGCGCCACCAACAAGATCAACCTTATCGGTCACAGCTTTGGCGGCCCGACCATTCGCACGCTTCTTGACATGCTGGCAGACGGCCGGCCGGAAGAAGTGGCAGCAGCCAAAGCAGCAGGGGAAACGCCCTCCGGGCTGTTCACCGGCGGCAAAAAGGACTGGGTGTTCTCCCTGACGTCCATTGCAGGAGTTAACAATGGAACCACCGTATGCGAAGAAGAGCCGGTAAATAAGCTCGCAGATCTTGTCACCGACGTGCTTGTCAAAGTCTTCGGTGCGTTGCAGGTTTCCGATCTGAAGGGTATCTATAATCCGGATCTGGAACAGTTTGGCATCTGCGCAGACCCCAATGAGACCATCATAGAAAGTGTTCAGCGCGTTCTTACAGACGTGGATTTCATGTCTCACAACGATCACATTCTGAACGATATGCGAGTTGATAAACAGGTCTATGACAATGCCAGCATTGAAATGCAGGATAACGTCTACTACTTCGATTATTACGGAACCCGCACCGTGGAAACTCCGCTGGGAATCAATGTGCCTACTCCGCGTTGCTTCCTTCCGTTGGCTATTTCCTCTGCAATTATCGGTGCATGGAATGGTGAGACGCACGGAGCCTACCAGGTAGGATACGGTGATTGTGAGAAGACTATCACCGTTCCGAAACAGACCATCTCCGGATATGAATGGCATGCTTCCGACGGTATGGTCAACGTAGCTTCCGGCTACTGCCCGTATCATCTGGATGCCAACGGAAATCGCGTATATGATGCGCATGTTGAGAACTATCAGCTGGGCAATGCGGTAAAACCGGGCGTGTGGAATATTGCTCCGGAACAGAACTTCGATCACATTGGTATCATGGGCGGTATTCTCAATGAGAATCCCGATGAGATCAAGGCGTTCTATCTGGATCTGATGAAGAACATCGACAACTGCCCGATGGATGGTTCTGCGGCCCCCGCAGCGGATACCGTCAACGGCTATAAAGATGTTCTCGCTACTGCCTGGTATGCCGATGCTGTGAAGTACGTCTCCGATCATAACATCATGAACGGAACTTCTTCCGACACCTTTGCCCCACAGAGCAACATGACCCGCGCAATGCTGGTACAGACTCTGTATGCAATGGAAGGCAAACCTACCGGTGCACCGAACGCCGGATTCAGTGACGTTTCCGGAAGTGCATGGTATGCTGATGCCGTTAACTGGGCCAAAGCCAACAATGTAGTCGGCGGTTATCCCGACGGCACCTTCCGTCCAAACGAGAACATCACCCGTGAACAGTTGGCTGTCATGCTGAAAGCATATTCCGGCGACAACCACAAAGGCGCAGACATCAGCAAATACGCTGACGCAGGCGACGTTTCCGGATGGGCAAAAGAAGCAGTCGAATGGGCAGTCGGAGTCGGCCTCATCGCCGGACGCGACGGCAACAAGCTTGCTCCGAGAGCCAATGCAACCCGCGCAGAAGTTGCACAGATCATGAAGAACTACTGCGAGAAGGTCGCAAAATAAATCCAGTACCTGCGCGCAGTGAAAACTGCAAAGCAAAAAATGAAGAGATGTTTCTCCGGTTGGGGAAACATCTCTTTTTTAATAAAAAGGACTCCTGCCAGAACAGCAGGAGTCAGATAGTATGATTATACTCCCTGTTTCATCGTTCCGAGCTCGTCCAGGGTTTTTTCGAAAGCAGGAATGAAATTCTCCATAAAGTATTTCACTTCCGGAAGATCCGAATGAAGGAGCGATTCTCGGGTCTGTTTTTCCGCAGACAGGAATTCGTTGTTACCGGCCTTGCGCTCTTCGATGCATTTGATATATGCCGAAAGCTTGTCGGCTGCTTTTACGATGGGATGCAGCTCCTTGGCGGCGTCGCCGATCATAATGGGTTCGAACGAAGACTGCAATTCCGGAGGAAGCATGCGGAGCAGTTTTTCCGAAGCGAGGTCTTCAATCTCATGGTATGCAGCCATGATTTCCTGATTGTTGTACTTAATTGGCGTGGGAAGATCGCCGGTGAGGATCTCGGAAGCGTCATGATACAGCGCGACCGAGGCACATTGATCGGGGTTGCAGGGAATCCCATATACATCGCGGCGGATCACACCCAGGGCATGCGCGATCACAGCGACCATATGGCTGTGTTCCTGAATGTTTTCCGGAAGAGAATTCCGCATCAGGCCCCATCTGGAAATATAGCGCATCCTGGAAATCAGGGCGAAAAAGTTGTTGTCCATAACATCCTCCAAAGTGATGATTTCGACGCTGTAGCAGGCTCATTATACCATCCTGCCCGGGGAACCTCAACGGGGGAGAACTAATCTGTACAAGGAAACGAACAGGTTGGAATGATCCAAGAACGGCACGTGGTTACCCCAACAGGGACAGCGAAAGCTCTGCAAAGAGAAGAAATCCCGAAAAACAGACGAAAACACAAAGATTTTCTTTACAAAACAAGGGAAGAGTGATAACATACAACAGCACGCGCCCGCATTCTCAGCTTGAGGGTAAAGCCGATCGTATCGGGAATCCTTTCC
>CAJOQP010000206.1 GCA_905236515.1 uncultured Oscillospiraceae bacterium
AAATGGCAGGATAAACAGACCAAAGGATTTGACGTAAAAGAGAAATTTTCCAAGAAATTTATCCAGGCCTAATACAGCATAAAACAGAACTGAGCGTATCATTACCGATACGCTCAGTTTTTTCATGCTTCAATAGGCTGTTCAAACATCCATTGATATAGCTGGAGTTCCTCTTCCGTATCCACACTGGAACGGAAAACGATACGGCCGTTCTTTTCGGAATCAGATAACAGATTTCCGACTCCCAGACGACGTTTCAGTTCCCTGGCGGTTCCGGCACCACCGTCAAAGAGAGGGATGTCCGGTCCCATGATCTGCCGGATCTGCTTTTTGATAAAGGGATAATGGGTGCATCCCAGAACAATGCTGTCCACTTTGCCTACATAGGGAGAGAGCAGACGGCCCAGAAGTTCCATGAGATCCTCTCCGTCCAGATCGCCCTGCTCGATACGCTGTGCCAGTCCGACGCAGGGGAGGGGAATGATCGTCTGATCCGCACCCCAGTGCTCGATCAAATGATAGTACTTGTCCTGTGACAGGGTGTTGGCGGTGGCCATCACCAGAATCCGGGATCCGGAGTCATCCAGAGCGGCGGGTTTTACCGCAGGTTCGATCCCGATCACGGGAAATCTTTCCGTTTCATATCTGGCACGCAGTTCTTTTCCGGCTATGCTGGTTGCGGTGTTGCAGGCAATCACCAACGCCTTGACGCCGCCTCGGATCATCTCCTCCATGGCAGCCATGGAAAGAGAGAGCACTTCCTCCGGCGTCTTGTCCCCGTAGGGATTGTGGGCGGAGTCTCCGTAAAACAGAAAATCCTCATGAGGGAGAAGGGTAACGCACTCTTTCAGAACGCTGATCCCTCCCACTCCGGAATCGAAAACGCCGATGTAGTTTTCAAAGGGTCTGTCCATAAAAAATCTTCCAAATCATTTTTTGTCATTATAGCACTTCTGGGGAGAATTTCCACGAAAATCAGAGACCGCGGATCCAGTAATCCAGAGACCGGTCCAGAAACTGATGGATCAGGGAAGCGACCTCGCTGTTCAGGGAAGTGACACGCCCGGCGTTCTGAACATAGGGATCGATATACCGCTTCTTGGAAGGAACGACCTTCCAGTCCCGGGTATCATCCGGCTGATCTGTGCACAGTACGGTGGAGAGCGAACAGAACTGCTCCCACCGTTTCCGATAGTGATCGGAAGAGGTAAGGAGAGAGATGAGCCGGGATTCCGTGGTATAAAGATCCTGCGGGGCAAGCAGATGATCCTGCAGCGCGTCCCGCAGCAGATCGGCCAGTGACTGCATGGCGCATCGGTCCCCGTCGGATACGTAAACATGGGAGCACTCAAGCGCAAGGCGAGCAAAGGAAACAGCGGCGCCTGCGGAGCAGAACATCAACTCGTCCTTCCCATCTTCGTTCTTTCCAACCGTGAGATCCTCCACGATGGAGCGGACCTCATCCACAGCGGCGAAACCGTACTGAATGATGTTTCCGCAGGTGTATTCCAGACGATCGGCGCACAGCCGGGGAGAGGCATTGTCCGCAATGGGGAAGCGATGGTAATCCCCCACATCTTCCGCGCGAAGGCCCATCGGATCCAGGAGGTTCCGGATCGCGGAAGAGCCGCGGATCATTTCCAGTGTGCCGGATTCCGTGGCTTCCTGTGTCCGGTGGTCTCCTCTGAGAAAATCCACTGCGTGGGCAAAGGTCGGTGTGGAGATGTCATGAAAGAGAGCGGAGAGGGTCTGCTGCGGTTCTTCCGTGTAATGCCATACGATGAGAGCAGTTCCGACGCTGTGATCCCACCGTGAATATGAATGCTGCTGCCGGAAGGGCGGAAAACCGGTGTACTCACATCCACAGTTCATGCCGATGTCTTTCAGGCGCTGCATCTCCGGGACTTCCAGAAACGGAAGAAGCCAGTCGGGAACGGATCTATGATAAATGTTCCGGATATCCATGAAATAATACTCTTTTCTGAAAGATGGAATCAGTATATCATACCAATGAACGAAAAAATATAGATGTGGGATGTGGTGATCTATGAACAAGAATACTGGCACACTGATCGGTCTGGGGGTAGGCCCCGGAGACCCGGAACTGATGACGCTCAAGGCAGTCCGCATCCTGCAGCAGGTGAAGATCCTGGCAGTACCGGCAAAGGAGCCTGAAAGCAGTACGGCCTTTCAGATCGCAAAAAAGGCAGTGCCAGAGATTTCGGAGAAAACCATAATGGGACTGAACTTTCCCATGACGAGAGATCAGAACGTAGTGGATCAGGCGATGCTCGGTAATGAGGAAAAACTGAGCAACGTGCTGGATCAGGGGAAGGATGTGGTCTTTCTTACCTTGGGAGATCCGACGATCTACTCCACGTTCTACCGCATCGCACCAACAATGCAGCAGAAAGGATATCCGGTGAAAACGGTCAGCGGGATCTCCTCCTTCTGTGCCGTGGCGGCGGCAGCGGATGTTCCGCTGGTTACCGGAAGCGAGATACTGACAGTATACCCGGAAGTGCCCGATACACTTGCCATCGGAGAGGGAACAACAGTCTTCATGAAACCGGGCAGGAAGATCGGACAGCTGAAAGAACAGCTGCTCCGGCTGGAAAAAGAGCAGAACGTGTCGGTTACAGGCGCGGAAAACTGCGGACTGGAGAATCAGAGAGTATTCTTCCGTGCGGATGATATTTCGGAAACAGCGGGTTATTTCACTACCATAATTGTGCGGCGAAAATAAACAGCAGCAGGCATTTTCGATATGCCTGCTGCTGTTGCCTGCGGAGGATCATTCGTCTTCCACATCATATTCCTTTGTCTCATACACATTGGGGTCGCGGTTTTCCGTGATGCTGGAAACCGCACCACTCACGGCGTTTTTGAGATTGTCCATCACGAAGGTGCCGGCAGAGACCGCTTTCTGACCGATTTCCGTATCGGTAAGGCAGAAAACGGAACCGTCTTCGCGGATGAATTCCACCGAACAGTTCAGTCCCAGTGTGGCCACCGTTCCGGCGATCATGGCCCAGGGAGCGGCCATGACACCAAGGACTCCGCCAAGAATACCGGCATTGACCGGAATGTTCATGATGACGGTCTCGTTTTTCCGTATCTGAATTCTTGATACGTTTCCTTTTTCAACGATTTCCTTGATGCGCTCTTTCAGAGCTTCAGTGTCGACTGTGTTGTTCTCATCCATTGCGGGCTGCCTCCTTATTCGCTTTGATTCAGAGCGGCGGATTCTTCCGATGCAAGCCACTTTTTGATTTCTTCCAGCCCTTCAGGATCAAAAGAGGAGCGGAAGGAATGGCTGCTTTCAGGATCCCGCCCGTCCGGCCAGGGATTTTCCACATAATCCGTTGCTTCCAGAAAATGCTGCCCCTCTTCGTCGGAAACGACTTCCAGACGGAAATGGAATGTTTTTACACAAAGGGCGCCTTTCTCCGGATCCGTTCCGGAGGAACCGGTATAACCGTTGCCTTCTTTGAACCAGCTGAACGGAGGAACGATGATCATGATGCTGTTATCTCCTCATAAACTAAAATGTGATAGTAACGATAACAAACCGCATCAAAGTTGTCAAATCTTCAATTGTTTCCCGCGAACAGTATCTTTTTCGCGATTCCAAGGTCCCCGTCAAAACCAAGGCAGGGGGTCCTTCCTTCGCCGGCCTGAATAAAATGGAGGATCTTTTCGATCTTCAGCGCACGATCTACACTGCCCTCCATCCCTTCATGACTGAAGGTCAGAAGAAACAGTCCTGCCAGAGAGGGATACATGGAGTAGCGGACCTTTCCGGAAAGACCGAAATAACGCTTTTCCTGACGGAGACACTTGGAAAAGAGACGGTTTAACTGTGCATATACTCCTTCAAAGTTTTCCGCATAGAGTGACTCTGTAACATTGCCCTCATTATGACGACGTACATGAACATCACAGTTGACATAGCTGCAGAGATTTCTCTCATTGAGCCTGTGAGGCTTGCAATGTGTCAGAAGCATCTCCGTTTCATTGAAACCACCCAGCAATTCATGCCGGTCACGGCAGATCAGCCCGCTCTCCGTGGGGATGATGGTGGCAAGCTCCTGCTCCTGGCCTTCCTCAAGACCGCGGTTTTTCAAAAGCCCGTAAAAGGATGCGATGGAGCAAAGGATCTCAAACACATGAAGACACTGTACGTCGCCGGCAGTGATGTAAATGCGCTCGATATCGGAGATGGTTTTTCCAATCAGTTTCTCAGAGATCCGTTCGTGAAGGATGGAAAAGTCACAGTTTTTTCCCTGGCTGCCCTCGCAACGGCCGTCAAAACGAAAATCCCGAATGATTCCTTCGCCGTCGGCGGTGATAACGGCACCGATAGGGACTTCCCGGTTCAGTCCGCCAAAATGGTAAATGCTCTTCTGCCAGCCGATCAGTTGATATCGCCCTTCTTTCAGTGGACGGATGATTGTCCCGCGGTAGCGGGTGATAAGTACATCCCGGTCCCGGACATGGGCGTCAAAGACAAAGTCCAGAGAGTCCGGATCTGCAATGTCAGCCAGAACTGGAAGATTATGAATCTCCATCCTGCACCTCCTCGATGACACGAAGAACGTCAGCAACGGTCTGGATTTCCGGGAATCTGCTGTCCGGAATCGCAATACCGAACTCATCTTCCGCTGCCACAACGATATCTGAAAGATCGAAGCTGGTAAGACCCAGATCCGCCACCAGTCTGGTGTCGTCATTCAGTTCCTCCGCAGTCACGCCTGCGGATTCCGCAAGCAGTGCGAGTACTTTCTCCCTCATTGAAATACCTCCCTATATTCTCAAGAGACTTTGCGGCGCTTGATCTTCTGCGTCACAGTCTTTTCAAATTCATGATCGCGAAGAATGATGTCTCCAATCTGCTGATGAACCGGCAGTCGTCGATTCAGATGGGAGACTGCCTTCCAGCAGGCATTCCGGTCCGGCAGGATCGCCGGATCCGTGAACAGTTCCGCTGTGATCTTGCCACTCTTTTCCGAGACGACTGCTTCTTCTACCCCGCTGATACGGGTCAGTTTTTCCTCCAATGCTTCCGCAGAAACGTTCTCGCCGTTGGCAAGGACGATCAGGTTCTTCTGACGTCCACGATAATGAAGGAATCCTTTTTGATCGATCCATCCCAGATCTCCGGTATGAAACCAGCCGTTCTTAAAAGCCTGTAGATTCAGGAGACCATCTTTGTAATAACCAGGGGAAACGCTGTCACCGCGGACACAGATCTCACCGTTGATGATCCGGACCTCGCAGCAGGGGAGAGGACGGCCGATGGATCCGATCACATTGGCGTCGGGCAGGTTGGCGGAGACGATGGGTGTACATTCGGTGATCCCATAGCCCTGAATCACCTCGATCCCGATGTTTTTGTAAAACAGGATCAGTTCCTTGTCCAGAGAGGCGCCGCCGCACATAAAGTAACGTAGCTTTCCGCCGACGACGTCATAGATATCCTTGAACAGCGAGTGGCTGATATCGATACCGAGATGCTGCAGGAATCCGGATACATGGAGCCCTTTTTGAAGGATTTCCAGTTTTCCTTCTTTCTTTGCAGTATTCAGGATCTCCTTCTGCATCATCTGAAGGACCAGAGGGACGCAGACGATGATGGTCGGCTGATACTTCTGGAGATTCTTCTTCAGATGCCGGAGGCTGTTGTTGATATAAAGAGTGCCGCCGCAGTGAAGTGCACCGACGATATTGGTCATCAGTTCAAATGTATGGCTGACAGGGAGAATGGACAGGCCGGTATCTTCCGGGGAAAGGGGAAGAACGGTCATTGCCGCATTGGTGTGGCTGGCCATGTTCCGGTGCGTCAGAATCACACAGCGGCTAAGCGCCGTAGTACCGGAAGTGAAGTAGAATGCCGCGGGAGAATCCGGAAGCAGCTCCGGAAAAATCTCCCGGTCCAGTTCCCGGATCTGCTCCAGGAGCACATGAATCTTATAAATGTATATCTCAGGATTATGCTCCTGGATCATCTCTGCCTGACTGCGGCAGCTGTCATCAAACAGTAGGATATCCACATCCGCCTTGTCGCAGTAATAATCCAGATCTTCTTCCGTGGAACCGAGATGAAGCGGCACCGCAACACAGCCGGAGGAGAGGACGGAGAAGAACGCGGTAAGCCAGGAAGCGCCGTTGGGACCCAGCAGAGCAATGTGACAGCCAAAACGGTGCTGCTGTTCCACCCATGTGCCGAACTTGCCGCATAAGGTCTTCAGTTCTGACCCGGTAATATGGGGAAAACCGGGGTCATCAGTAATAAAAAACTCTGTAGAGGGAAAGTTTTCGGCTGCGTGAAAGACAAGATCACGCAGATTCCGGTATTGTGGGTTCTGAGTCATCCGAAACACCTCTCCTTAGTTACATTTACCTACTATGTCAGTATGTTTATACCGCAAAAAAATATGCTCGTGCGAGTATCTGTGAAAATAATAACATCCGGAGCGGAAAAATGGAATGCAGCGATACTATACAGATGATGGGATTTGTCGAAAAAGTGCGCAGTTTTTTTGTTTTGTGAAAGCTAACATCAGCAAAGATATCTCAATTGAGAAAGATTCGGAACTGTTGCACCGGATCGCTGAGAAAATTTAGATGGATATCTGTTCTTCTTTGCGTTATGATAGGGAAGCAACCAAAGGTTTGAGAGGGTGGAACGACTATGGATTTCAATAAAGAGCCCGTCACACAGGAGGAGAAATTCGGCAAATTCATTATGGATCTGCAGGATGAGGACACCGCGAAGCAGGCTGTTTTCCAGCTGGAACTGATGGAGAACAGCGGATTTGCAGAAGCGGCTGTGGCGCTGGGCCAGTATTATAAAGATACCAATGCAAAGAAGGCGACACGCCACTTCACCATTGCGGCCAATGCCGATAATGCCGAGGGATACTGGGGCCTTGCCATTCTGACCGAGCATAATACCACACCGGATCCGGACAATGAACAGGATCAGAAGTGGATCTCCTATTGCAGAAAAGCTGCCGAGCTTGGATGTGCCGATGCCAGAAATGAACTCGGCCACATCTATAATCGTATGGGGCATGTGCTCCCGGCGACCTACTGGTATATGCTGGCTTCATTCTTTGACCGCCCCGATGCGGGATACAGTTTGGAACAGATGGCGAAGAAATGGTTCTTTGACGGCAAGCCGGAAGACACGCTGGAAGGTGTGGATGGATTTGACGTCGTACAGCAGCGGGCAGCATCCAGTGCACTTGAGCTGACCTGCGGAAACGATGACCCGGACATCATGCAGGATCTGATCCGCCTTTCGATGCTGGGAGATCCCATGGCAAGCCTCATGCTGGGACAGGTCTATGAAAACGTCCACGACTATTCTTCCGCCATTAAGTATTATGATGAGGGGATCCAGAGCAAGGATCCTCAGGCGATGCGGTGCTACGCAGACCTTCTTATGATGGGCAATGGCGTTGAAAAGAACGAAGGACAGGCCATCAGTCTTTACAAAGAAGCTGCTGCACACGGTGACCGCACCTCCATGTATGTGCTGGGACAGTACGAGAACTTCGTCATCGAAGCTCCCTACATGGCAGCCTACTGGTACGGCATGTCCGCAGCTCGAGGTTTTGAGGCGGGACGCAGCAAACTCCGCACCCTCTGCGAGGAACGCAGAAAATCCTGACAGTCTGACATTTACAAACCCCTGACCACAAAAAAACGGTCAGGGGTTTTTCGGTTTACATCAGAACATTTTTTCCGATCCGTCCTCTGAAACATTGAACGGACGGGCGGTATAGCCTTCCGACTTGTACTGTTTTACCAGATCCTTCAGCGCTTCCATGACGAGATCCTTTTCATCTGTGCTGCCGATCTTGAGATTTCTCATGCGCATGTCCGCGTGATAGAACAGCAGTACACCGGTCCAGGAACGGCAGTCATATACGGCGCATTTTGCCACGGGAATATTCTCCTTGGATTTCGGATCGTAGATATAATAACCTTCGATCAGATCACCTTTGGAACTGTCCAGCATCAGATCGGCCTGATAGCCATCGTATTCGCTGACGCCGTTGGTACGTATATCCAGTGCACGGAGCCAGTACTTCATCAGAGTGGGCTCATCCATGGGATTGGCTTTGGTGCTGGCAAAGGCCAGGAACCGGGACTGAGTATCCAACTCGTTGCAGGTCAGTTCCTCATAACTGGAATTGATCATGACACAGCCGTTGTCATTGAGGTTTCTCAGCCAGTTATAGAACATGGGATCCACGTTCATCCGTTCCACACTGAGAAGATACCCGTTGGGCCTTACATGAGCAGCCAGCTTTTCTGCATAGGGTGCGGAAATCCGCTGATAGCTTTGGAACAGTTCCGGCAGAGGTGCGAAAATGTTGAACAGGTAGTCCTTCCGGTTTTCCTGTGCGGTGCGGAAGGAACACACCGTGTCGAATAACTGGTCCTTTTTCAGATCACGCACATCTTTGCGAAGAAAAACCACGTTGGTGACATTCAGACGTTCCGCCAGTTTTTCTGCGGCGGCAATGGCATTGCGGGAGCGGTCCACTGCCGTGAAGTGAGAGGAGGGGAACATGCGGGCCATGAGACATGTGATGATGCCGCAGTCGCAGCCGACGTCCAGCACTTCACCGCCGAATTTCGTTTCATTCTTTTTCAGCCAGGAAGCCAGTACCGGATAGAACTCTCCGTCGTAAATGCCGGAATAGGCATAACCGGCGCGTGGTTCTTCGTATTTTGCGTCATAAAAACGCTTGTCTCCGATCAGACCATCCATTTTGCGAAGAAACATCATGGTGCGGTCCTCGCCGATGGCGTCCTTCATGATGTCGTACATCTCGTCATCATTATGAGCGGCTTTGAGGTTCAGTTCCTCCATCAGTTCCGAAACGATTTTTTCAATATCCACAGCTTTGTCCCTCCGTGTCAAGCAATGGACTTATTCTAAAACGAATCCGGCAAAATGGCAACTGCAGGGAAAGGAAAAGATCCTGCGCTGAATCCGATGCACAATGGAGCCATGTTGCAGCAATTTGGTTAAAATACCGACAGCCCCTTTTAATTCACAATCAAAATGGCTATAATAGGAGCATTAATACAAACAACAAGTTTTTGCTTGTCAAATTTGCCGTAAACGGCGCAGGAGGTAGCAACGTGAAAAAAGATATCGATTGGGGAAGCTTAGGCTTCGAGTATACCAAGACCGACAAGCGTTTCATCGCAGAATACCGTGACGGTGCTTGGAACGAAGGAGAACTCAGTGATGACGAAAATCTTGTAATCAATGAGTGTGCCGGTGTCCTGCACTATGCACAGGAATGCTTTGAAGGACTGAAGGCTTATACGACGGAAGACGGACGTACCGTATGCTTCCGCCCGGATATGAACGCAGAGAGAATGTACAACACAGCTCTTCGCCTGGCCATGCCCCCGTTCCCGAAAGACAAGTTCGTGGAAGCCGTGAAGGCGGTTGTCAAGGCAAACGAAGCATGGGTGCCTCCCTACGGAAGCGGTGCAACCCTGTATCTGCGCCCCGAGATGTACGGAATCGGACCGGTCATCGGTGTAAAGCCGTCGGATGTCTATCAGTTCCGTATCTTCTGCACTCCGGTAGGACCGTACTTTAAAGGCGGTGCCAAACCGGTGAAACTGAAAGTCAGTGATTATGACCGTGCCGCACCTCGCGGAACTGGTCACATCAAAGCAGGTCTGAACTATGCAATGAGTCTGTACGCGATCGAGCTCGCTCATGAGGAAGGATACGCTGAGAACGTTTATCTGGATCCTCCTACCCGTACCAAGATCGAAGAGACCGGCGGCGCCAACATGATCTTCGTGGACGGCGACGGCAATCTGGTGGTTCCGAAGTCTGACAGCATCCTGCCCTCCGTTACCCGTCGTTCCATCGTCTACGTGGCAGAGAATTACCTCGGCCTTAAGGTGGATGAGAGAGAAGTCACTCTGGCTGAAGTTCCGAACTTCAAGGAGTGCGGCCTGTGCGGAACTGCAGCTGTCATCTCTCCGGTGGGCCTGATCAACGATCATGGCAAGGAGATCCGTTTTGAGAGCGGAATGGAGAAGATGGGCCCGGTCATCCAGAAACTGTACGATACCCTCACCGGTATCCAGATGGGCCGGATCGAAGCTCCGGAAGGTTGGATCGTAGAGATCTGATTCAATTAATCACAATACCAACAATAAAAATGGCTGATGCATTCAATCGCATCAGCCATTTTCAGGTTTGTTTCAGAGATACGTGTCCATGAATTCGATCCGCATCTTTTCCGGCACCATGCTTCCGCCGGTGGCCCACATGATGTGGGTGATATTCTCCGGATGGGAGATCCCGGCACTCTCCAGATACTTCTGCATGGCGGGATCACTCCAGAATGACAGACCGTGGAAGGCGGCACAGGAACTGGGTTCGATAAACACATGCTCGGATGAATACAGAGCGCGCATGTAATCATACAGCCGACGGTCTTCGACAGTATACTCTCCGCTGAGAAGGGATTCCATGATCTTTCCCACGAAGCCGGAGGGGCGGCCGACGGCCAGTCCATCCGCATGAGTCTTTCCGGAAAGCCCCAGATCCTGAACACAGGTTTCCTGATGACGTCCGGTAAGGAGACCTGCCAGCATGCAGGGTGCCTGAGTCGGCTCCGCAAAGAAACAGTGGACATGTTTCCCATAGCGTTCTTTCAGACCGAAGGTGATCCCGCCGGGAGCTCCGCCGACGCCGCAGGGAATATAGACGAAAAGAGGATGACCTTCATCCACCGGGATCCCGGCCTGCTCCAGCTGAGAGGGGAGCCGGTTTGCCGAAACGGCATACCCCAGAAACAGCTCCTTGGAGTTTTCGTCGTCTACAAAGTAGCTGGTAGGATCGGAATCGGAACGCTGCCGGCCGTGGATCACCGCTTCTCCGTAGTCCCCGTCATACTCGATCACGGTGACACCGTTCTGGCGGAGTTTGTCCTTTTTCCACTGCTTGGCATCCGATGACATATGTACGATGGCCTTGTAGCCGATGGCGGCGCTCATAATTCCGATGCTCATGCCGAGGTTGCCCGTGGAACCTACCTGCATGGAGTAACCCGAGAAAAATGATCTTGCCTCCGGCGTACAGAGTTTCCTGTAATCATCATCGATGCCGGAGAGAAGTCCGTGCTCCAGTGCCAGTTCTTCGGTATGGACCAGTACTTCGTAGATGCCTCCGCGGGCTTTCACGGATCCAGCGATGGGAAGATCGGAGTCCATTTTCAGATACAGATTTCCAGGTACATCCGGGAAACAGTGATGCATCATATCCGGAATCCCGCGCAGAGGGGATTCGATAATTCCGTGAGAAGCCGCAGTCTCCGGAAAACATGTTTCGATCAGCGGTGCAAACCGCCGGAGCCGGGCATCGGCATCATCGATATCGGCCTGGGTCAGAGAGGCAGTATGCTCTGCTCCGAGACTTGGATTGATCCACAGAAATTCCTGTCCGCGGGACAGCTTTTCCAGTTGTGTCATAGCTGCCTCCTTCAGTTTTCCGCGGTCTCTGCGGTCCAGCGGTTGACGTAGGGCAGGATACTGCGATCCATGAAGGCGCGGAGCATTTTTTCCAGATCTTCCTCGTTCACCGATTCGCTGTGATACTTTTTCCTGGTTCCGTCATAAAACATGATGTTGAACCGCAGAAAATAGGAGCCCGCCGATTGCCCTTTCCGTACGTCCAGATAATTGCACGGACCTACCGGTTCCGGAGGTGTGATGCGGAAGGAAGGAAAACCTCCGGCCTCGACGGAGGGAAGCTGATTCTTCAAGGTCTGAAATGTAAAATCGGAAAAGGTGTTGGATTCTGTCTGCAGAGTCCATCCTTTGTATTTTTTGTCAGAAAAGAATTTCGCC
>CAJOQP010000207.1 GCA_905236515.1 uncultured Oscillospiraceae bacterium
AGAATAAGAAAAGAGCCGTATCAGAAGAAAAGATACGACTCTTTGAAAGAAACAGAGTATGCTGAAATACGATTCAGTTCTGCCTATAGTTTTTTTCAATGTGGAAACCCAATATATGGAAGCAATTTAATGATTATTAAGAAATTACCATTCTTTTCCTTATGACGCATCACATGGGAATATGATACAGGACCAGCATATCGCCTACTTCCACATGATACCGCTCCGTCGGCTTCACCGTTTTCTTTTTTCGCCGGACAAGAACGATCATGATCCCGTATTCGTCCTCCATCTCCTGAAGGCTCTTTCCGATCCACATGCTGTCGATGTCTACCAGTATATTATGTGTTACGATCTCAGATCCGAGGCCACTCGCCACTTCCTCTTTCTTCATTCTCTGATACTGTTCCACGAAGCCGGCGGAAATAATGCCGGTAGGAAGCGCCACTGCAAACACACCGAGAAATGAGATCAGGACTCCCAGCGCCTTTCCGAGTGCTGTCACAGGATAGATATCCCCGTAGCCGATGGTCAGAATGGTGGAAACTGCCCATCAGATCCCGGAAAAGGCATCTGTGAAAGCATCCGGCTGTACCGGATTCTCCACATTGTACATCAGCAGAGAGGACGCGAGCATTACAATAAAGATCACGAAGATCGAGGAAAGAAGCTGATTTCTCTTATCATAGATGACCGTACGAATGACTGAGAACGAATCATAATTCGCGTTGAGCCGGAACAGATGGAAGATCCGGACCACCCGCAGCATCCGGAAGACCACCATGCCGTTGAGGAAAAAGAACGGGAGGATCGTCAGCAGTTCAATGATGCCATCTGTGGATTTCACATATTTCCAGATCGCAGTGAGCCTCGTTTCATTCTGATAGAAGAAGTCTGCCGTCCAGATCCGAAGCACATATTCCACGATAAAGATGGAAACCGTGATCCGATCGATAGCATTGAACAGATCCCGGTACTGGGCAAGCCCCGGTGCCCAGCACCAGAAACAGTACTGTGATGTTTGCGATGATGACAAGTGCGATAAAAACATCAAAGGCACGGCTGACGTAATCCTTGTATTTTCCGATCTGGATGATATCAAAGACTCGTTTCCTTATGGACTGCAGGTTTCTCTCCTTCACGACCAGTTCTCCTTCCATCTAACACTGTTATGAATTATACCATATTCATCCGCATTTTCACTCATTTTTACAATAATACACGTCGATCCCGCGGATTCTTTCTGTCTTTTACCCCCGGGGGCATATTTGACATTCTGCAGAAGTTGTGGTAAAAAGTTCAGAAGATTTCACCAATACAGACCTTCCGGGCATTCGGACGGTCTTCCATATACTTTAAGCAGGTGATTTACAAATGACCAACAAAACAATGATGCAGTATTTTGAATGGTATCTTCCCAATGACGGTTTCTGGTGGAAGCGCTGTTCGGCGAAAGCACAGAATCTCGCAGATCTCGGGATCACAGGGGTCTGGCTTCCCCCTGCATACAAGGCATCCGGCCAGGACGATGTCGGTTACAGTGTATATGATATGTATGATCTCGGGGAATTTGACCAGAAAGGGACCGTACGCACAAAGTACGGAACTGCCGAAGAATACACCGAGGCCGTCCGGGCGTTTCATGATGCCGGAGTAAAAGTCTTCGCAGACATCGTTCTGAACCAAAAGATCGGCGGCGATGAAATGGAAGATGTGACTGCCGTACCGGTCTCGGCGGAAAACAGGAATGAGACCATCGGGGAACCTCAGACAGTTCGTGTATGGTCCCGGTTCACCTTCCCCGGCCGCGGCGGAAAGTACAGTGCCTTTACCTGGAACCATGAACATTTCACAGGAACAGACTGGGACGAGATCTCAAAAGCCTCCGGGAAGATCTTCCGGTTTACCGGGAAGAACTGGGAACCGGATACGGATCCGGAATTCGGCAACTTTGATTATCTCATGGGTATGGATGTCGATATGGATAATCCGGAAGTCATAGCCGAGACAAAGAAGTGGCTTTCCTGGTATCTTCGCCGTACCGGTGTGGACGGACTGCGCCTTGACGCCGTCAAGCACATCAGTTTTTCATTTTACAAGGAGCTTCTCGGTGCAGTAAGACAGGAAACTTCTCAGGATCTTCCTACCGTTGGCGAATACTGGAGCGGAGATCTTGGTCGTCTATTATTCTATCTTGATTCGGTAGAAAACTCCATGTCTCTGTTTGATGTGGCTCTGCATTACAATTTCTTCAATGCTTCACAACAGGGCAGCGATTTTGACCTGCGCGGAATCCTTCAGAACACATTGGTCTCTGCCCGTCCGGACAATGCCGTGACCTTCGTGGACAATCACGACACCCAGTTCGGACAGAGCCTGCAGTCGTTTGTTTCCGACTGGTTCAAACCCTTCGCCTATGCCATGATCCTTCTTCGGGCGGAAGGGGTTCCCTGTGTTTTCTATACCGATTATTACGGCAACCCCGCCCAGAACAGACCGCTAGTTCCGAATCTCGGGAAACTGATCAAGCTCCGGTGCAAATACGCATACGGAGATCAGACGGATTACTTTGATGACCCGCATGTGATCGGTTGGGTAAGGACGGGAGACTCCGAACATCCGGACTCAGGGCTTGCGGTTGTTCTCAGCAATGCAGAGGGCGGCTCCAAGCGGATGTTCATGGGCAGAGAATGTGCCGGAGAGTCCTTTTACGATGCGCTCAGCGTCTTTCAGGAACCGGTCTGCATCGACCAGGAAGGCTTCGGTGATTTCCCAACAGCCGAAAGGAACCTGTCGGTCTGGGTGCGTAAGAACGCGCTGGAAGATCTGATCGTAAATGAATAATATGAAAAGGGGCTGTTGCATTAGAGATTTCAAAATCTGATGCAACAGTCCTTTTTCATGCCCGGAAAGGGCAAAAAAACGCGCCACTTGTTCAGAAAATAGTTTTTTTCTGAAAAAAGAAACCCGCCGGGTACTACCAATACCCGGCGGGTTCATTCTGAGGGATACGAGTATCCTCCAAATAAGTGTATATATAATAGCGCGATTCTCTCACGCCGTCAACCAGAAATAACCGGAATCGCACAGCTTTTGAAATGCTCCTTCAAGTTTAGGACAGTTGGTGCACACGAAAGGAGGATTCGCATTGCCAACGTGCCTGATGCCACATCCAGTGTGTCCCGGCGCAACGTCCATAACGGCCGTTGGGACTACCCTTGTGTGCAATCTAGCATCTTCCTCCATAGCTGTCAAGCCGGATGCCAAGCTCAGCCGTTAAAGTCCAGACCGTTCCGGTTCAATACTTTCCCAATGATCTGAAACTCATTGTTCTGCGTCACGCGGATGGGATCATACTTCGGATTCAGGGAAAGGAGCACCGGCTTTTTCTGAACATCCCCGGAGGAATACAGGTATTCTTCCATCTCTGCCTCTTCCGGCATCTCTTCCTCATATTTCTTAATATATCCGTCCCCATCCAGTAGGAAGATCCCCAGATCGCCGGGACGCAGATCCACCGTCCGCTTTACAAACGCCAGCTGATGATCATAAAACGCCGGCTCCATGGAGTCGCCGCTGATCCGCACTACAAATTCCGTTCCCGCAGGAACCACGGAGCGGGGCAGGGAAATGGTCTCCCGGCTGTCGTCATCCAGAAACTGCCCGCATCCGGCAGAGGCCGACTGCAGATACAGATCCAGATCCAGGATCTCCGTGTCCGGATCCGGCTCCCGCTGGTATTCTCCGCTGCGGACCAGCAGCCGGATGTACTGCTGCGCCAGGGCCTGTCCCTCCGGATTCAGCTGTTCCATGCCGTCTACGTTACCGTGCTCCTCCAGGAAATATCCCATGACGTCCTGGATGTCCAGCGCCCGGCACAGTGCCAGAAACTGATAGGCATTGGGCGTGCGGGCGCCGGTCTCCCAGCAGCTGTAGGAAGAGCTGCTCATGGAGATCCCGTATTCTTCCAGCAGCTTCACAAAGGCGTTCTGCCGGATCTTTTTGTCCTTCCGCGCCTCGGACAGCTTCTTTCCCAGAATATTTTCAGCAGCCGCCTCGGAAACGAGGAACGGCCTGCGGTCTTTCTTTTCCATAGGACACCTCCCGGTGAACATCATTCAGTTTAACTTCAGTATAATAGGGAAATACCATGCCGTCAAATAAAAATTGCGTTAAGCAATCTAAAAGTGCAAATTATCGGACAGATTAAGACGAATCGCAAGTTTTTAGTTGACAATCTCCCATTCCCGGAATTATGATGGAGGCGTAAAGCGACATTCCAATGACCTGGAGGTGAGGAAATGGGAACTGCCCAAAGGACCATGCACGTGCCGGAGAACCGGAAAAAGACCCCGGTGCGGGTAGTGGCGGAGATCGATGAATACGGAAACCAGCGGCCCCTGCGCATCAAATGGCAGAGCTGCGAATATGTGGTGGACCGGATCCTGGGCGTGTCCCGGGCCTTCCCCTTCAGCGCCGAAGTCACGGCAGACTGCTACATGATCGAGATCGGCGGCCACATCTCCTACCTGTTCCACGAGGGAAAAAAGAAGTGGTTCGTGGGGGAGAAATGCGAACAGCAGCTGGGGTACGGCGTATGACCGCGGAGGAATCGCTGAAATGGATCGGCGAGGATCTCCTGAAGCAATGCCCCGGATATATCAGAAAGCCGGTGCCCTGGCCGGGGACCAGTGAGGTCTTCCGGCTGGATGTTCCGGCTTTTACTGCGGAATTTCTGAAACTGCAGCGCCTGGAGTACCGCCTCAGCACTGACGGCAGCATCCTCAGCGCCTCCGTGTTCCGCATCCAGGAGACTGTCACCATCTACGACTGCAGGGGAGAGCCCACCCATCTGCAGAGCTTCGCGGAATCCGTCATCCTGGATCCCGAAGCCTGCCGGCAGCCCCGTCTCATCGAGATGATGGAGGACAGCCGGCACATCCTTGCCCGCTTGGGCTTTCACCATCCGGACCCGGTGGAGTACCGGACCCTCCGCCCGGAACCCACGCCGCTGGAACAGGAGCTGGAGCATCTGGCGGAATATCTTCTCATGCCGGACTCCGTCCTCATCCCCATGATGCAGCACCGCGGCTTTGAACCGATCATCTTCACCAACGGCACTTTTTCTCCAGACGAAGATCGCCTCCTCCACCACATGATGACAATTCTGAATGTTCCCCGTTCATCTCTGCTCCATCGTCTGAAAGATGCGGGTTTCCTGACAGAACAATGAAAAACAGCGTCTGCAATCGCAGGCGCTGTGCCTATATCCGGGAGGAGCGGGTGGGAGAGCGCCCCAAAACCAGATTCGATGCGACAGGACATCGAAGTATCGGAATCTGTGCCCTTTTTGCAATATAGTGTTTTGAAAAACAATGCGGCTGCAC
>CAJOQP010000208.1 GCA_905236515.1 uncultured Oscillospiraceae bacterium
ATCTGTGGATTAAAATGGAAATAAACTGGAAGATAATGTCAAAATATTCCGGCATATCTTTGTAGCGCAGATTCATACAGCAAGAAAGAGGAGACACTATGAAAAAACTGATATCCATTCTGACAATAGTGTGCCTGATCGCTACGATGATCTCTGGCACTGCATTGGCAGCGGGAGAGTCCGAAGGGAACGGAGGACAGTCACCGGCTGCCGCGCTGTACGTTGCTCCCAATCCCGGTGCGGGTCTGGATGGCAGAGTAAGTGTAAGCGCTGATCTTCTGGGAGGCAGTGGAACCCTCTATCTTCCCGGCAAGGCAGCAGCAGACAAACTGTGCTTCTCATGGGATGATGCATCCGTAACGCTCAGCAGAGACGGCGTTGATTACAGCAGCGGCAGCGCTCCAATCGCAGCAGAGAATGAGAGCGTGACCTATCAGGTAAAAAAGGGTGCCGTGGTCTCTACAGTAACAGTAAAGACCCTTAAGGGTTCTTCCAGTGTGGAGCCTATGTTCCTGGAGATCGACGAGTCACTGGGCACTATTGATGCGATGAACTCCGATGAGAATCATGATACCAAGTGTTATGGCTCTGTCGTATTTGATGATGTCAGCAAGTATATGAGTATCAAGGGAAGAGGCAACTCCACCTGGGGTACCTGGGGATTTGCGAAAAAACCCTATAACATCACCATTTATGAAGATGCCGGTTATCAGGATTCCAAGAAAGTGGAACTGGTGAAAGGCGTCAAGACAAAGAAGTGGTCCCTCATTGCGAACTTCCTGGACAACTCTCTGATGCGCAACAAGATCGCCATGGATCTGGCAGATGAACTCGGAATCGGAATGAAGACGAGATTTGCCGATCTCTGGATGAATGGAAAGTATCTCGGAAATTATCTCATCACCCCGAAAAACGACTATAACGCCCCGGACGGCGGTTATGCGCTGGAAAATGACAATTATCTGGAAGAAGGGGAGGAGCAGTTTGCGATCCCCGGCATGTTTGAAATAGGAAAGATTACCGGTGACCGCGGTTACTACAACCGGATGTCCGTAAAGGATATCGGTAAGGAAGCCAAAGCACAGGGCGCAGATACCGCAGCAATTGAAGCATATTTTCTGGAAGCGTGGAACGCGCTGGAGGACTTCGATTCCGAAAACTACCAGAATTATTTTGACATGGATTCCTGGGCCAAGATGTTCCTGATGTATGAGGTCTCCAAGACCTACGACTGTTTCTCCGGAAGCCTTCTGATGCACAGGGACGGCCTGACTGCTTCGGATAAGCTCATTGCAGGTCCCGCCTGGGATTATGACGTTTCTTTTGGACGGACGCTTCACAAATTCTTTGTGGGTGTTGCCGAGAATGTTCAGGTCAATGCGGAAGGCTGGTACAACGACAGTATTGGTCTGATGGCTGTGAACCAGCCGGTCAGCCTGTTTCAGGAACTGGGAAAACATGCAAGCTTCATGCGGCATGTTGCAAAAGTGTACAACGAGAACAAACAGAGTTTTGAGGGAGCGGCTGCCGATGTGGATCGTCAGAGGGAGATTCTGCGCCAGTCCGCACAGATGGATGCGGCGAAGTTCGGTATTGTCAACGTGTGCGGAGAATATGTAGTGTCACCGGAGATCATGAGTGCACTGGGAACCGGAAACTACAAGCTCAACTATGAGTTCACCGTCAACTGGGACAATTACGTGAACAACCTGAAGGAATGGTGCACCAAGCGTGTGCTGTGGCTGTCAGATCATCTGGCTCCCGGTGTGGATATCGTCACCTTCCACGGCGGCACAGTGAAGACAGACGGATCGGATGTAAGCGGCGATACCGGAATGCCCTTCACCGATGTAAAGAGCGGTGACTGGTTCTGCCCCTATGTGAAATACGTTTACGACAACGGTCTGTTTGCCGGCACTTCGGAGACCACCTTTGAGCCCAACACAGCGATGACCCGTGGAATGTTCGTCACTGTCCTCTGGGCACGGGAAGGAAAACCGTCTGCAAAAGACAGCACCTTCAAAGATCTGAAGGCCGACTGGTATAAGACAGCAGTCAACTGGGCGGCAGCCAACGGAATCATCGGAGGATATGACGCCGAGCATTTCGGCCCTGATGATTATGTGACACGCCAGCAGATGGCTGCGATCATGTATCAGTATGCCAAGTACAAAGGATATGACACGGAAGCAAACGGCAGTCTGGATCAGTTCAAAGATGCATCGTCCGTGGCTTCCTATGCTGAAACAGCAATGAAGTGGGCAGTTGGCCACAAGATTATCGCCGGGACCGGAAACGGTCTGGAGCCGGACGGAAATGCGACCCGCGCTCAGGTGGCAGTGGTTTTGCAGGCATTTAATAATAACGTGAAATAAAAAAGCATCCCCCAGAGATAAGAATTCCCCCAATATTAACAGATTGGAGAGTTTATTATGAGAAACTTGAAACGTACGATTTCCATGCTGATGTGTGTCGTGCTGCTCCTTGGAGTGATGGGTATGACAGCGTTGGCAGCGGAAGATACCGGGGCGGCCGAGAGTGAGGCAGTGAACGATCTGCAGCCGGCAGAAGCCGCAGCGGTAGCGACCACAGACAGCAGTGAAGATATGCAGGATGCCGAAGAAGTCCCAACGGAATCCAGCACCGGGAAAAAGGAAAGTGCACTGAAAAGTGTCTTCCGCTCGGAACTGTATATCAAAGCCAATCCGGATGCCGGACTGGACAGCGACATCAAAGTGGACCTCGATCTTGCCGGCGGAACCGGGACCCTGTACCTTCCGGGCAAAGTGTATGTAAACGCTCTGTCCTATTCCTGGGACAATGAGGATGTGGTCCTCATGATGGGAGATACGGAGTTCAAAAGCGGAGAGGCTCCCATCGCGGCTCCCGGTGAAAAGGTGACCTATAAGGTCAAAAACGGTCTGGCAATCGCCTATCTGACTGTCAAGACCGTGCAGGGCTCCCCGGACGTGGAACCCATGTACCTGGATATCGATGAGAGCCTCGGAACCATCAAGGCCATGAAT
>CAJOQP010000209.1 GCA_905236515.1 uncultured Oscillospiraceae bacterium
ATTGTTGATCTTTCCCACCGTAGTGATGGCATAGGTGCCGTGGTGAGAGCGGATGATCAGCGGCTGGGGCTCATAATCCGAAATACAGCCGATTCCGAGAAAACCCTTCATTTTGGCAGCGTCGCCTTCAAATTTAGAGCGGAAGCTGGCGCGCTCTATGTTGTGGATTGCGCGGTCAAACCCCTTCTCTTTGTCGTATACGACCAGCCCGGCACGGCGCGTGCCCAGATGAGAATGGTAATCCGTTCCGTAAAACAGATCAAAAACACAATCGTTTCTGGAAGCGGCTCCGAAAAAACCTCCCATAATTACCCTCCGTAGTTAAATGAAATCAGAATTGAGAATACTGACCGAGGCCAGACTGCAAATAATCATTCAGCGTCCTTGATCATGGAGTGCCACTCCTGCAGAGAGCGAAGAGTGGAACCGCCGTGGCGCTGAACATGGCTGATACCTTCAGCTGCCGCTTTTGCAGCTGCCATCGTAGTGATATAGGGGATCTTCAGTTTGATGGCATTGCGGCGCAGATAACTGTCATCATGAGTGCTGGCCTTGTCCACCGGAGTGTTTACGATGAGCTGAATATCGCCGTTTGTCATCATATCCAGGATATTGGGGCGGCCTTCATACAGTTTCAGAACTTTTTCTGCAGGGATGCCTGCTCCGGTAATCTCGTTAAAGGTATTGCCGGTGGCAAGGATGCGGAATCCGGCATCGTGGAACATCTTTGCGATCTCCGGCGCTTCCGGACGATCCTTCGGATTGACGGTGATCAGGACAGTGCCCTCCTGGGGAAGTTCCATGCCTGCCGCTTCTTCTGCCTTGTAGAATGCTCCGCCTCCGGAAGTGGAGAGTCCGAGGACCTCGCCTGTGGAACGCATCTCCGGCCCCAAAACAGGGTCGACTTCCTGGAACATGTTGAACGGGAAGACTGCTTCCTTCACTCCGTGATAGGGGATCTCGCGTTTTTTCAGCTCCGGCACAGGAGAAGGTCTTCCGGTAATCTCGCCGGTAATGATATCGGTCGCAAGCGGAACCATACGGATTCCGCAGACCTTGGACACCAGAGGGACAGTACGGGAAGCGCGGGGATTTGCTTCGATGACATAGACCTTGTCATTTTCGATGGCGTACTGCATGTTCATAAGACCAACGACATGCATTTCTTCTGCGATCTTCTTCGTATATTCCTCAATGGTTTTCAGGTTTTTCTCGGAAATGTGTTCCGAAGGAAGGATACATGCGGAGTCGCCGGAATGAATGCCGGCCTGCTCGATGTGTTCCATCACGGCAGGAACGTACGCATGAGTGCCGTCGCTGATGGCATCGGCCTCACATTCCATGGCATGCTGAAGGAACCGGTCGATCAGAATGGGACGATCCGGCGTCACACCGATTGCGGCACGCATATAGTCTGCCATAGTCTCATCATCATATACGACTTCCATGCCGCGGCCGCCCAGAACGAAGGACGGACGAACCATGACGGGATAACCGATCTCGTTGGCGATCTTTGTGGCTTCTTCCACAGTGGTAGCCATACCGGCTTCCGGCATGGGAATGCCGAGTTTATCCATCATATTCCGGAACAGATCGCGGTCTTCTGCCAGGTCGATGACGCTGGGAGGTGTTCCAAGAACTTTAACTCCGTTTGCTTCCAGACTGGATGCCAGATTCAGAGGAGTCTGTCCGCCGAACTGTGCGATTACACCCACCGGTTTTTCCTTACGGTAGATGGAAAGAACATCTTCCAGCGTAAGCGGTTCAAAATACAGCTTGTCGGAAGTGTCATAGTCGGTGGAAACGGTCTCCGGGTTGCAGTTGACGATGATAGTTTCAAAGCCGAGCTTCTTCAGAGACTGTGCAGCATGGACGCAGCAGTAGTCAAATTCGATGCCCTGGCCGATACGGTTGGGGCCTCCGCCGAGGATCATGATCTTCGGTTTATCCTCATTGACCGGATTGTTGTCCGGTGCGTTATAAGTGGAATAATAATAGGCGCTGTCTTCCGTGCCGCTGACATGGACACCATCCCAAGCCTCGGAGACGCCGATGGCCTCACGGCGGTTGCGGATGTCATCTTCGGACACCTCGAGGATCTGGCTGAGATACTTATCGGAGAAACCGTCTTCCTTGGCTTTTTTCAGAGCCTCGTCGGAGGGCAGGGAACCTTTTGATTTCAGCAGTTCCTCTTCCTCTTCCACCAGCTCCTTCATCTGTTCGATGAAGTAGTGCTTTACGTGCGTGCGCTCGAAGATCTCTTCCACCGTGGCACCTTTGCGAATGGCTTCATACATGATGAAATGACGCTCGCTGGAGGCGGTGATCAGCATCTTCAGAAGTTCTTCTTTTGACAGCTCGTGGAAGTTCTTTACATAGCCGAGACCATAGCGGTCTTTTTCCAGAGAGCGGATGGCTTTCTGGAATGCTTCCTTATAGTTCTTTCCGATGGACATGACTTCGCCCACCGCGCGCATCTGGGTGCCGAGATGGTCTTCAACGCCTTTGAATTTTTCAAATGCCCAGCGTGCGAACTTTACGACAACGTAGTCGCCGTCCGGTTTGTATTTATCAAGAGTACCGTATTTTCCGCAGGGAAGATCTGCCAGCGTGAGGCCGGTGGCCAGCTTTGCAGAGACCAGGGCGATGGGGAAACCGGTGGCCTTACTGGCCAGGGCAGAGGAGCGGGAGGTACGAGGATTGATCTCGATGACGATGATACGGTCATCCACCGGGTTATGCGCAAACTGCACGTTCGTGCCGCCGATAACACCGATATGCTCCACGATCTTGTACGCCTGTTCCTGCAGCCGGGCCTGAACATCTTCGGAGATGGTGAGCATGGGAGCGGTACAGAAGGAGTCACCGGTATGAACACCCATGGGATCCACGTTCTCGATGAAGCAGACCGTGATCATGTTATTGTCTTTGTCACGGACGACTTCCAGCTCCAGCTCTTCCCAGCCGAGAATGGATTCTTCTACGAGGACCTGACCCACAAGAGAAGCCTGCAGTCCGCGTGCGCAGACGGTCTTCAGCTCGTCGCGGTTGTAGACGAGACCACCGCCGGCACCGCCCATCGTATAGGCCGGACGTAAAACAACTGGGTACCCGAGAGAGTCTGCGATCTCCAATGCCTGCTCCACAGAA
>CAJOQP010000210.1 GCA_905236515.1 uncultured Oscillospiraceae bacterium
AAATTCAGCACCGGTGTGATGGGCATCTAAGACCCTGTCAAAACTTCAGAGGATCCGTATTCAAAAGGATACGGATCCTCTTTTTTGCTGCAAATCAAAAAGCACCCATCTTCCGACGGATGAATCGGAAAATCGGTGCTTCCCTGTTCCTTTTTTCTTTCACTGCAGTGCCTGATCCAGTGCCTCCTGCACTTTTTCATAGATGGCCTCATAGCTCATTCCGATATGTGCCTCAAATACCTTCCGGTCTCCCACGAAGAAAGTGGGAACCGCCCAGTAATCATATCGGTCCGCCACATCCGGCTGCCGGCTCTCCTCGATTTTGGTGATGGGGATCTTCCTGTATTCCGGGTTTTTCTCATACAGCTCTTCCAGCGCACGGTGCGCCTTGTGGCAGTATCCGCAGTCATCCAGATAGAACATGGTGATCTCCTGCATCGCTCATGTCTCCTTTTTTGTTTTTCCTCATCATAACACAGATTGGAAGCTCCTGTCCCCATTTTTTGGTTTCTCTTGTATTGTCCGCTGTTTTAGGGCAAAATACAAAGTAGGGATATTAATAGAAAGGGTGAATGTCATGGCGTTTTTGTGGGGTTCCATCCGATGGATCGTTGCCATCACCATCGTCTGCTGGGCAGTGTTCATCATTTCGATGGTCATTGACCGCCGCCGTTATCAGAATGCGATCTATCTCAGCGCATCCGTCCTGTCGCTGCTGATCCTTCTCGGATCCGTGTGCGGCAAGGCGCTCAGTTCCATCTGTCTGATCATTCTGTTTCTGATCCTCGCCACCGTACCGAAGGTGCTGGTGGAAGGCGGTCTGCGGGGAAACAGCCGCGGCCAGAAAAAGACTGCCGGCAATTATCTGGCCATCGTCATTGGTGCGGTGATCCTGCTGGTGGAAGTGGCTACTCTGCTGTTCTTCCTGACGGCAAAGGTCGGATTCGAACTGTATAAGCTCTCCACGGTACTGGTGTTCCTGGGAGTGACCATCTTTTATCTGTCTCTGCTGCTTCTGGCGTTCATGCTGTTCAGCTGGGCACTGGGAAAGCTGCCGAAAAAGAATGATTTCGATTATCTCATCGTCAACGGGGATCATCTTCTCCCGGACGGTTCTCTGTCCGACGGGCAGAAGCGGATCCTGAACAAAGCCATTGAAGTCTACCGTGCCGATCCCACTCCCCCGGTGGTCATTGCCTCCGGCGGACGGATGGACGGAGATCCCGTGGCGGAAGGAGAAATCATGAGCATGTATCTGCGGGAACATGATATCCCGCAGGAGAATATCCGTACGGAGCTTCTCTCCACCAACGACAAGCAGAATGTGGAGTATTCCAAACGGATCATCGACGATGCCGGCGGCGGCAGGTACATTGCCTTTATTACCGACTGCTACAGCGTCTACCGCAATGCCAGTTACAGCAAAAAGCTGGGCATGGATGTGGTGGGCATCGGTGCCACCGTACGGAAAGAGGACCGCGCTATCGCGATCCTCCGGGAGTTTGCCGCATTCCACGCAGAGCCGAAACGACTCTCTCTGGCGGTTGCCGGATGGGCCGTCACGGCGGTAGTGGTCCTGCTGGTCCTCCTCTGATGTCTGCACAATGAAGCAATGAGCTATTGCGAAACCGCAATAGCTCATTTTGTTTTGTATGCAATTTAGAACAGCATAAAGATGAAACGGAATACGAATGCCACGATCCAGGCGATGATGCACTGCCCCACGGCAACGCCCACGGCAGCGCCGGACCCAAGCTCCCTTTTAATGGATGCGATGGCCGCGGCACAGGGAGTGTACAGCAGGCAGAAGATCAGCAGGCAACCGGCTGCCATCGGTGTGATGATGGAGGCCAGCGTTGCCCCCGCACCCAGCAGTACCGACAGCGTCGACACCACGCTTTCCTTGGCCAGGAATCCTGCCACCAGAGCCGTGACCACCCGCCAGTCGGCAAAGCCCAGCGGCTTGAAGATGGGTGCCACCCATCCGGCAATGACGGAGAGGATACTGTTGGCCGAATCCGTCGCCACATTCAGGCGGAAATCGAACTTGGTCAGTGCCCAGATCACGATGGTGGCGATGAAGATCACCGTAAAGGCCCGATACAGGAAGTCCTTGGATTTATCCCACAGCAGCCGCAGTACATTTTTTGCACCGGGCATGCGGTAATTGGGAAGCTCCATGACAAAGGGCACCGCGTCTCCGCGGAACAGCGTCTTCCGATACAGAAATGCCATCAGGATCCCGATGATGATATCCAGGACATACAGTCCGATCATGATGAATCCCGCTTTTCCCGGGAAAAACGCATTGGCCAAAAATCCGTAAATGGGGATCTTGGCCGAGCAGCTCATAAACGGAATAAGGAGGATCGTCACGATACGGTCCCGTTCCGACGGAAGCGTCCGGCTGGCCATGACGCCGGGTACGGTGCATCCGAATCCCACCAGCATGGGAACGATGCTTCGTCCCGAAAGTCCGATCTTTCTCAGAAGCTTGTCCATGACGAAGGCCACACGGGCCATGTATCCGGAGTCTTCCAGCAATGCCAGGAAGAAGAACAGCGTCACAATGATGGGCACGAAACTGACTACCGTCCCCACGCCGGCAAAGACACCGTCGATAACGAGGGAATGGATGACATCATTGACGTTGGCTGCCGTCAGCGCATGATCCACCACGGCTGCCAGTGCATCGATCCCGGACTGGATCAGATCCTGCAGAAACAGTCCGATCACATTGAAGGTCAGCCAGAAGATCAGTCCCATGATGAGGATGAATACCGGCAGAGCCGTATACTTTCCGGTGAGGATCCGGTCCACTCGGCGGCTCTTCACCGTGCCTTTGTTCTCCTTGGGCTTCACCACCGTCTTCTGGCAGAGGCCCTGAATGAAGGAAAAGCGCATGTCTGCCATGGCAGCAGAACGGTCCATGCCCCGTTCCTTTTCCATCTGGAGAATGATGTGCTCCAGCATTTCCTTTTCGTTGTCATCCAGCTGAAGCTTCTCCAGGATCAGCTCGTCCCCTTCCACCAGCTTGGACGCGGCAAACCGAAGCGGGATGCCGGCACGCTGTGCGTGGTCGGAGATCAGATTCATGATACCG
>CAJOQP010000211.1 GCA_905236515.1 uncultured Oscillospiraceae bacterium
CCGTCAGTGTCATCGGTGCGTCGTACAGTATGTCCAGGATCGTATCGGCATAGTCCTGGTCCTTTTTTCTTCGTTTCTCCGATCTTTTCTCAAGAAAAGCCGGGTGGATCGGAATCGTAACGGAAAGATAATTCCTCTCCGGGTCCATCTCGAGGCGCAGAGGAGCAGATCCGTTCTTCTGCAGCGCATTGTATGCATTTGGAAAACCGGTGTTTCTTCCTTCGATCAGATGCAGTTCCTTCAGGAATCCTCCGATCCTCCGGTTCCGGTAGATCCTGGCCCGCAGGTCTCCCTGCCGGATCTTCTCGTCGGTAATGCTCCGGTCAAAGCCGGGAAAACTGGTGATCTCCATCGCTTCCGGTGTAATGCGAACAGTGATGGGCTCGTGGATCTGGTAGGACCGATGGTATACGGCATTGGAAAGGATCTCCTCTACCGCACGGAAAGGATAGTTGTACACGAAATCCGATTCCGCATGAGTATCGTCCTTGCTGGTTACCGATTTGATCACATAATTGCTGATATACTGCAGGGCATCCCTGAGCTGGACCTGAATGGGGCCTGTGAAGATCCTTTCGGTCATGTTGGATCCGGTGGGATCCGGAATATCCACTACCTCGATCTGCGCATAACGGAAATACTTTTCCGGCCGGGCGCAGAACATCAGAAGGCCTACATTGAGCGGGCGCAGCGCTTCCGGCGGCCCGTTCACCAGCTGCATGTCTTTTGCCAGTTCCAGCGTATCCATCTGGAGTGATAACGGATACAGCGCACTGCCGATCTCCTTGAGATGACTTCTCATCAGGGAGATATCCAGATCACCGACCTCCGCGGCAAGATTTGGGCGGTCGTCAAAGGGGATGGAAGTGGATGCATAGAACAGCTCCTTCTCCTCCTCCGGTGATGCGATGACCGTGTTGGCAAATTTTCGTATATAGTAATACTTCAGAGACTGGTTTTCCGACATGCTTTTGGATGCCTTATAGGGACGGCCATATCCGCCGGGGGCCCATATGACGATGACATGTGCTCCCTCATATACCATTGGCTGCACCACCGGTTCGTACAGCGGCTCGATGAACCGGCAGTATTCCCGCATCTTTTTCAGAATCCCGTCTACACTGTTTTTCGGAACTCCGCAAACAGGAAACACCGGTTCGCCGTTCTGTTCTTCCACACCGATGATGATGTATCCGCCGCCCATATTGTCGATGTCGTTGGCGAAGGCGCAGATCGTATGGACGACCGCCTCCGGATTGAATCCGGCTTTGTATTCGATCCTCGTGGACTCTACGGTACGATGATTGATGAGATCATCGATATTCACAGGGACAGCCATCTCGTCTGCCTCCTTTCCCGTTCGGATTTTTCTGTCTGATTTTCTGTCCTAATGGTACCACTGGACATTAATTTTGTCTAGTCCTAGACAAAATTTCTATCTAGTGCTAGATGGAATAATCATCCAGTCCGAAACCGATATCGTGTCCAGGCCGAAAAACAGCGCCATCCCTCACGGGACAGCGCTTTTCTGTACAACGTCCTACAGCAGGCCTTTTTCATGCATCTGTTCCGCCCACTGCTGCGCATATTCGCTGTAGGGCAGATCAGGGTCGATGTCGATGCCCTGCTGCTGTGCCGTCTCTATCATATTTTCCTTGACTTTCCCCTGATACGCGGCAAGAAAGCCGTCAAAGGACGAAAACTGCATGGGATCCAGCCCGTACTTTTCTCCCTGGGCATCCCATTTCTTCTTCGCCTGATACAGTGCCATCATGAAATCGATGCGGTCCGGATGGTCCGCTTTCTGAACACCGTAGTGCACACCCAGCTCTTCCGCCTGCAGGCTGGCCTTCGCCAGATCCGCCATGTAGAAGCGCTGATACTCATACCGGCTGCGGTCCAGTCCGAAGATCTCCCCGATGGTGCGGAGGATGGCCTCCTCATCAGTCTCCGCCTTTTCCTTCAGAAACTCCCGGATCTTCTCCGTGGGCATCGCCGCGCACGCAGACCGGAAGGTCTCGGCGGAAGATACGCTCTCCTCCGGCAGCCCCAGATACCGGGCCACCGCGTCCATGCGGTCGCCGCCGGCTTCAAAAAAGGCGCGGACGAACTCCTCAAAGGAACCGAAGTCCTTGGGATAGACATAGAACAGTCCCGACAGATGGTTCCACATCTCCTCCAGAGGAAGGAATCGTTCCCGGTAATCCTCAAAGGAATCGAAATCCTCCGGGGCAATGCCGTAATGAGGGCCGTTCTCCGCCAGGTTCTCGGCCAGAGAGAGGGCCTCCTCGTAGGCCTCTTCCGATTCAAACTGCTCCCTGTTCAGTCCGTAGATCTCTGTATCCATGCCCGGCTCCTCATTTGTCATGATAGGTGAACACCTCGTCGGAGGCGAGGTCGGCGCTGATATGGGCCTTCATGGCCAGCACCCTGCCCGGCGCGATGCCGTCGATGTCGAACACGTCCCGGCTCATGGCCACGGGGACGGTGCCCAGAACGGTCTTCACATCTGCCAGGACGAAGCTCATATCCAGCTTGCCCTTAACCACCTTCACGTCCCGTACGCTCTGTACGGTGCCGGTGAGGAAGGATACGTCCTCGCACTCTTCGATGAACCGGTCGGAATACTCCTTCCCGGTGGCGGCGTTGAGGGCCTCCATGGAATCGTACATGGACACTTCCTTCGGGAACACGGAGATGTACACGTCCGCCTCGTGGGTGTTGAGGTTGGGATAGTCCGTGTAGCGGTTCACCGTCTCCAGATACAGGTACTGCTCGTCGATGTCGTCGTCCAGGGTGATGGCTTCATAGCCCTGGCTGCCGTACACTGTGGGGCCTGCCATCTGTTCAAACCACAGGCGCACCGGCTCGTCGCTCTTAAAGGACAGGTCCGTGTCCACCACGTCGTTGCGGTCCGCCTTCTCGTTGCGGATGACGGACAGGACGAAATGTCCGATGATATCTCCCGTATTCTCATCCACCATCTCGGTCCTCAAATGATAGAACCGGTTGATGGAGGAGAAGGAGCTGGTGGGTGTATTGTAAAGCTCCTCCACCGTCTCCTGGAGATCCTCCGGAGCGATGGGCTGTTTCATGATTCCTTCCAGATGTAATGGCATATTCTGATTCCCTCTTCCTGTTGTTCCTATTCTCGGTTTTTGCTGAACCTTATCATAACACTTCAGGAGCCAAACATGAAGCCCCTGCCGGAAGAAAGAACAGACAGGACCCGGTGCGGTCCTGTCTGTGGGTTTTCCTCTTTCTTTTCGCAGAGCACGTCTGTTTCCGCCGGATACTGTTGCTACAGTTCCGGGAACACCTTGGTCTCCAGTACCGTGATTCGGCATTCGTGTCTCATGTCTCTCCTCCGCTAAATGTGTTTTCGCATGTATTCCGCCGTGCGGTGAAGGGTCTCTCCCCGGAAGATCTCCGTGAGGTGTCCCTCAAAGTCCAGATGATACCGTTCCTCCAGCGCCCGGAAACGGGCTTTTCTCTTTTCCTGCCGTTCCGCCTCCGGATCTCCCAGCAGATCCTCAAAGCTCATCTGCCGGTACCGGTCCTCCGTGAGGTTGTAGATGCCCACGCCGATAAGGCGCACCGCCCGGTCTTCCACCTGGCTGAGGAGTTTCTTCCCCTCTTCATAGATGATGACAGCGTCGTCGCTGGGCTGCTCCAGAAGATGAGAGCGGGTGATCTTCTTCATGTCCGCGTAGGTGATCTTCAGTACCACGCCCTCTCCCACGAGGCCCACCCGTTTTGCCCGGTTTTCCACGCACAGGGCCAGCAGAAACAGCACATCGTCCAGCACCGCCGGCACCACCACATCCTCCTGGAAGGTGATCTCCCGGCTGATGGATTTGGCGTCCTCCGGACGGTAGGGTTCCACGGGGCGGTCGTCCTTTCCCGCGGCGAGGTTCACCATCCATCGGCCCTGTTTTCCGAACAGGCGGATGACGTCCTCCTGCCGCTGGGTGATCTGCTCCACGGTGCGGATGCCGTAGAAATGCAGTTTCTCCGCGGTCTTGGGTCCCACGGTGTACAGCTCCCGCACGTCCCGGTCCCGCATGAGGGCCACGAAATCCTCCGCCGTGGGGATCTCGAAATACCCGTCGGGCTTCTTCTCCTCGCTGGCGGTCTTGGCGGCGGTCTTGGAATAGGCCACCCCCACGCTGCAGGACAGATGCACCTCGTCCCGTGTGCGCTGTTTGATGAGCCGGGCGATGCGCCGGGCGCCCTCCAGATCCTTCGCCTGTTCCGTCACGTCCAGATACGCCTCGTCCAG
>CAJOQP010000212.1 GCA_905236515.1 uncultured Oscillospiraceae bacterium
CTTGGTGAGACTGCGTAAGACTTTCACTTTGAAAGCTGCTGGTCGCTGACCCAAGAATCCCCTGGATTTATCCATGGGGAGTGTCAATCGATAATCCCCGCATCACGGCAGCCACTGCCTTCCATGCAGGCGTCGACGTCATGGGAACGTTCCTGTGCGCGGTCCTGTTCTACGGATGTTACAGCAGCCGGGGAGAACAGGACACGTCCAGTTTCAGCCTTCTGGTGCTGCTGACGGGACTGTCCTTTGCCGTCAACGAGCTGATGTGGTTCGTCAGAGGTGTGCCGCAGTGGCACGGGATCCTGTTCGCATTCTGCCTGGTGAGCAAATGCCTCAACCTGGCCATGATCTACTGTTTCTACCTGTATGTGCGCGGGTCCCTGCAGTTTAAGGGAAAACTTGCACGGGCGGCGGAGTGGGCGGTTCCCGGTATGCTGATCCTGTCGGTCCTCCTTGTACTGGCAAACGTACTGGGGCCGGTGACGTTCTCCGTGGATGCCGGCGGGAATTACGGATGGACAGGACTGGTATGGCTGGAGAATCTCTATCTGATCATCACATCGGCGGTCACCGCAGTCCTCATCTTCCGGAGCGACAGTCCCTACAGTCAGAAATGGGCTGCCATGTCCTTCATCCTGATCCCGATCCTGGAATTCATCGTGACCGGAGGAGCCTTCGCCTATTCCATTCAGTACGGAGCGGTGCTCCTGGCACTGGTGCTGATGTACTGCCTGATCTTCAATGACCGGAGCCGGAAGCTGGCTTCCACCCAGACGGAGCTGACCATGGCGACACAGATCCAGGAGAGCATGCTCCCCTCCATCTTTCCCGCATTTCCCGAACGGCAGGAGATCGACCTGTATGCCAGCATGGATCCGGCCCGGGAGGTGGGGGGAGATTTCTACGATTTCTTTCTCATCGACGACGATCATCTGGGACTGATCATCGCGGATGTGAGCGGCAAGGGGATCCCTGCCGCACTGTATATGATGATCTCCAAGACCATCCTTCAGAACTTCGCCAAGATGGGAAACAGCCCCGCGGAAGTGCTGGAGAAGGCCAACGAGTCTCTCTGCGCCGAGAGCCGGACGGAGATGTTCGTCACGACCTGGGTGGGGATCCTGGAACTGTCCACCGGAAAGATGACCTGCGCCAATGCCGGACATGAGTACCCGGTGGTATGCCGGAACGGACAGTTCGACCTCATGAAGGACAAACACGGATTCGTCCTGGGCGGCATGGAAGGAATGAAGTACCGCGATTATGAGATCCGCCTGGAAAAAGGCGATAAGATCTTTGTCTACACCGATGGCGTTCCGGAGGCCACCAATGCCGAGCAGGTCCTGTTCGGTGCCGACCGGATGGTGGAGACTCTGAACCGTAACGCCGAGGCATCCCCCGTGGAGATCCTGAGATCGATGCGGCGGGCGGTGGATGCGTTCGTGGGCAGCGCCGAGCAGTTCGACGATCTCACCATGCTCTGTCTGGAATACCGGGGCATGCCGCAGGAAAACAGCTAACAGCATACAAAACGATCAAACCGAAAGGAGGAAACGACCATGGCAAAAAAAGACAACCGATTCGAAGTGGTATTCCAGGACGGAAGCTCCATCCGGGAGGAAGGTCAGCGGCAGATCCTGGTGGATACCGAGACCGGCGTCAACTATCTCGTATGGAAATTCGGCTATGCCGGCGGCATCACGCCGCTGCTGGACCGGGAGGGGAAACCTGTCATCTCGGCAGTCGTGAGAAAAGACTGACGGGAACAGGAGTAAGGAAAGTACAGAAAAACGAATCAACGGAAAAACAGGAAGGATCGTTCCAACCATCGGAACGATCCTTCCTGATTTCAATACGTTCTATTACAGCTTGTCGTATTTGTCCGCCCGTCCCCGGGCTTTCTCCACGGGATATTTCTTCTCGTTCTGATCCATCTTCTCCCGGACGATCTCGTCCGCGTCCAGACCCAGACAGTCCAGCATCTCGCAGCAGCAGGTGATGACGTCCGCCAGCTCCTCCTTCACCGCATCCCGGTCAAAGTCCTTTTCGTTCCACTGGAAGCACTCCAGCAGCTCTCCCGCCTCGATGGCGATGGACTTGGCCAGATTGGCCGGGGTATGAAACTGCTGCCAGTCTCGGTCCGATACGTCATACAGTTTTAATAACACCGTCCTCATCGCCTCCCAGCGCCCCGACGCCACGCTGGTGGCGGGGTACCGGGCCTGGCAGACGAAGTTCGGCCGCCAGGTGAAAAAGGGGGAGAAGGGCATCAAGATCATCACCCCCATGAAGGTCACGGAGACGAAGGAAGTCACCCTGGTGGATCCCGTGACCCACAAGATCCGGCGGGACGCCGACGGAAGGCCTCTGAAGGAACTGCGGGATGTGACGATTCCCCGGTTCCGGGTGGCCACCGTCTTCGATATCTCCCAGACGGAGGGGAAGGAGCTTCCGGTGCCGGAAGTGCATCCGCTCACCGGAACGGTGACGGGATATGAGGACATGCTGGAGGCCATCTGCCGGTATTCCCCGGTGCCCATTGCCATCGAGCCGGTGGATGGGGAGAACGTCAACGGCTATTACCACCACGTGGAAAAGCGCATCGCCGTGAAGGAGGGTCTCAGTGAGGCCCAGACCATCAAGACGGCGCTGCATGAGGTGACCCACGCCCTGCTCCACGACCGGGACAAACTGCAGAAGGAGGGGATCCAGAAGGATCCCCATGCCCGGGAGATCGAGGCGGAGAGCGTGGCCTATACGGTATCCCAGGCCTTCGGTCTGGACACCTCCGACTATACCTTCGGTTATGTGGCCTCCTGGAGCCGGTCTCTGGAACTGCAGGAACTGAAACAGGCCATGGACATCATCCGCCGCACCTCCGCGGTGATGATCGACGGGATCCGGGGACATCTTCACGATCTGAATCTGGAGCATCTCCTGGAGGAGCCGGATCTGGCGGTGCGCATCGACGCCATCCTCCGGGAGAACGACTGGTACGGTTACACCGACGGGGTGGAGGATCCCGTGGAGAACATCTCCAACCTCCGGGAGAGCCTGGAGAAGGGCAGGACCGGGGAGATCCGGGAATACCTGGAGGAAGTGGCCCGCCGGGAGGACCGTCCCTCCCTGGCCGCCCTGGCGGAGGACACGCTGCGAAAGGTCCCGGAACCGAAGCCTCTGGACGTGCAGCTGGGACAGATTCGTTTCTATGCTGCGGAGAACATGACCCTGCCGGTGGCGGGACAGTATCTGGAGACCGCTTCTCTTCAGGACGCCAAGCGCGCCTACGAAGCCATGCCGGCGGGAGAGAAACGGGGCATCGGCGCCATTCTGTACGATGACGCATCCCAGCGGGACGTCCCGCTTCTCATCGGGGGACGGATGCAGGAGCATATCCTGGAAAACGGCCTGTTCCAGAAGGAAGGCAACCTGCAGGGCGCCTTCCGGGATCTGGACCGGATGATGCATCCGGCGCCGGCAAGGAAGACACCGGAACACACTATGGGGAAAGGAGAGATCAGCCGATGACGAGAATGTATCTGGATCAGGACGAGGAACTCATCCTCATGCTGTACCGGGCACCCACGCTGCGGGAGACCATCCGCACCATCCGGCAGGTGCTTAACATGACTACCTCCGATGAGGACATGACCCGTCTCCTCCACCGGACACTGGAGGATCTGACCATGATGGACGAGGAGGATTTCCGTTCCCGCCGGCTTCCGGAAACGGAGGATCTTGAGGAACCGCCGGCGTCGTTTTATGAAACAGAGGCGGCGGGCTGATGGAAGCCTACGCCCTGTATCAGCATCAGAATCTAAACAAGCGGGGACTGTCGCTGAAGCGGATGCATGATGAGGGGATCTTCCCGGTAATCGATGAGTATCTCCGCATCCGCCAGGTGATCCCGGAGGACACAAATGCTTCCGTGGAACAGATCGTCAAGACGGAGGTGGAGAACTCGGTGGAGAAGCTCCGGGGCATCGTCATGACGGAGATCACGGACGGGATCACCACATGCCGGTTCCTGGAGGATGTGGAAAAAGAGAGCCCGCTGCCGTTTTTCTACCGGGAAAAAGACCGCCCGGTATCCCCCTGCAGCGGTAAGGAGACAGTGACCCTTCCGGAGAAGGAAGGGTCCTGGACTCCGAAGGACAGCTGCATCGTCCACGGAGTGATCTTCTATCTGATGAGAAGGACCGATGGAGAGGAGCCCCGGCAATGTATCATGGACGCGGGCGGAAAGGCTCCCGGCTATGATGCGCCGGAGGGTTTCACGGACGATCTCATCACCGCGCTTAAGAAACGGACGGAGCATCAGGCGCGCTATGAGCGGAATGTGGGTTTCTTTGCCACCATGATGGAAGAGCGGTCCGGATCGGAGGAAGGCCCGGCGGAGGATCTTATCCGGGGAAGGGAGGTCTGCGGAGAGCGTATTTCCGTCCGGGCCTATCTGAGACAGGAGCAGCGCAAACTCCTCCGGAAGGAAAACAAAAAGGCATGATGGGAGGCGCATCCGGTTTTCGGATCTCAAAACGATGCATTTCTTCCGGGAAAATGGTATGATGAGATCATCCGAAACAATCCTGTTGATCAGCTTCATGGAGCAAGGAGGCGATCGCATGTCCTTTCGAAGGCATGCAGCACTCATCGGCGCTGCCCTGCTTGCGCAGCGGAAGATCGTCCGGTTCCTGTAATACAGCAGCCGATAATCAAGAAGGGAGACCCACCTATGATCACCTACGAGAGAGCCTGTGAGATCGCGGCCGGGCAGATGCCCAATATCGATGCCTGCGTGGAATACGAGAACGCGTACATGTTCCAGCGCCGGGCGGAGAATCACAGCATCGGCGGCCACGGCTACATCGTCATCCTGAAGGACTCCGGGAAAGCGTTGTCCCGGACGGAGTATCTGGAGAAGTATGCCGCGGAACAGATCCGGGAATTCGACCTGAGCACGCCTGCCCGGAGCGGAAAGGGAGGGAAGAGCGGAAAGCCTTCTTCCAAATGACCTCTGCCGGCGGCGGATCCGAACCCCTGCTGAGACCGTGAGCGATCCTTTTTTGAGGGCCGCTCACTTTTTTTGATATTTTTGTTGACACGGTGTCAACGATGATGCATAATATAGATGCTGACACAGTGTCAGCGAAAGAAGAAGGAGGGAATCGGTCATGGTAAAAGGGACCCCGGAACTCATCGCGGAACGGCGGGAGGAGATCATCAATGCCTGCGAGAAGCTCTATCAGACCATGAGCTTCAAGGACATCACTCTCAAGGAGATCGGGAACGTGACATCCTTTTCCCGTCCCACCATCTACAATTATTTCGAAACAAAGGAAGAGATCTTCCTGGCGCTCTATGAACGGGAGTACGACCGCTGGAACGCGGATCTGGAAGCCATCCTGGATGGAAACGAGACCATGACGAGAGAACAGCTGGCCTCTGCCGTTGCCGCATCCATCGGGAAGAGGGAACAGCTGCTGAAGCTTCTTTCCATGAACAACTACGACATGGAATCCAACAGCCGTCCGGAGCGCCTGGTCAGTTTCAAGGCCGCCTACGGCAAATCTCTCCGGAACGTCCGGGCCCTTCTGGACAAGTTCTGTCCGGAGATGAAAGAAGAGGAAAAGCAGAGCTTCCTGTATGTGTTCTTTCCCTTCATGTTCGGCATCTACCCTTACGGGGAAGTGACGGACAAGCAGCGGAAGGCCATGGAAGATGCCGGAGTGGACTTTGCGTATCAGTCGGTCTATGACATCACCTATCAGTGTCTGATCCGTCTCCTTGGAGCGTGACCCGACATCAAATACAATCAAATCAAAGGAGACAGTTACAATGAGTGAAAAGATCGTACAGACCGCAGGAAGAGATCAGCTGGGAGAGTTTGCTCCCATGTTCGC
>CAJOQP010000213.1 GCA_905236515.1 uncultured Oscillospiraceae bacterium
ATGAGCGAAGAATTCCAGAAATCCATTTTTGAAGCATTCTCCCGTGAAAAGACAAGTACGGTCAGCGGCATCCAGGGGACAGGCCTTGGTATGGCAATCGCAAAGAATATTGTTGATATGATGGGCGGAGTGATTATGGTGAATTCCACGGAAGGCAAGGGTAGCGAATTCATTGTAGAACTTCCCTGTAAAATCAGCAGTGTATCCGCAAAGTTTGAGCCGATTCCGGAACTGCAGGGCGTACGTGTACTTGTGGCTGATGATGATACTGATACCTGCCTTTCCGTTTGTTCTATGCTGCGCGAGATTGGAGTGCGTCCCGACTGGACGAACTACGGAAAAGAAGCAGTGATACGTGCAAAGGATGCACTGGATTCAGCGGATGAATTCCGGGTTTATATTATTGACTGGCAGATGCCGGATTTAAACGGAATTGAAACCGTACGGAGAATCCGCAAAGTAATTGGAGGCAGCGCGCCGATTATCATTCTGACGGCGTATGACTGGTCGGATATCGAGAAAGAGGCAAGAGAGGCCGGCGTAACGGCTTTCTGTTCAAAGCCGCTTTTCATGTCCGAACTCAGAAATGTCATGGCCCGGCCGCTTATGATATCTTTGGATAAACAGACAGAGGAAAAGAGTGAAGCTGAGGCCAAACCGGATTTCTCCGGAAAACGTGTTTTGCTGGCGGAAGATAACGAACTGAATCAGATGCTTGCAGAGAATATGCTGACGGAAGTCGGTCTTGCAGTTGAGATTGCGAATGACGGTACGGAGGCGGTGGAAAAAATGAAATCCGCACCTGCGGGGTACTATGACATTATCCTGATGGATATTCAAATGCCCCAAATGGATGGTTATGAAGCAACCAGACAGATTCGCGCACTGGAGGATAATGAAAAGGCCGGTATCCCCATTGTAGCGGTTACGGCAAATGCATTTGAGGAGGATCGTCAGATTGCAATGGAGGCAGGCATGAACGGTCATCTGGCAAAACCGTATGATGTTCCGGATATTATGAAGACACTAAAAGAATTGTTGGAATGATGTGGACAGGCTTTTAGGCATGAAACCCCATCCGGTGGACACTATACTGGTGATTGTGGTATGATGTATCTGATCAAGGTGACGGAAAGGATTGGACCACCATGCCGAAAACCCATAAGAATCCATTTACCAAATCAATGAGGAATTCAAACAATGAAGAAACACAGCATAAAGCGTAAAAAGATACTACAGTCATGGGTGATCCTGGCAGCCCTGGTTCTCACGGGATGTGGGAATTCGGAGGCATCGAAGGAGAAAACCGAAGTTCAGAATACGACGGAAGCGGCTACAGCGGGGACAACGACCGAGACAGAGACAACGACAGCAACGGAGACAGCGACGGAGACAGCAACTGAGACTGAGGCAGTGTCAGATCTCACAGCTGCCAAGGCCGGGTCACTGATCATATTCGGACAGTATGAACAGGATAATGATACATCCAACGGGAAAGAACCGATCGAGTGGATCGTTCTTGAAAAAAGAGAGGACGGAAGCCTGCTCGTGATGAGTAAGTATGCGCTGGATGCCCAGCCGTATCATTTCGATCGGAAATCCGTGTCATGGGTATCATGTGCATTACGGGAATGGCTGAACAGTTCCTTTATGAATGAAGCCTTTTCACAAAGTGAGCTGGAGCATATCTCAACGGACAATCCGTCGAATGCCGAATTTATATCATATGGAGCAGATGTGGAGGACCGGGTATTTCTGTTCTCCATCTATGAAGCAAAAGGGTACTTCGAGAATGGTGCGGATGCTAACAGCGCATGGGGGACATGCAAGCCTACGGCTTATGCAAAGGCACAGGGGCTATGGACCTTTGATGGCGGCGGTCTTGACGGGAACTGCCGGTGGTGGCTGCGGTCCCTCGGTGATGATACCACAAATGCCGCATTTGTCGGTGTGAACGGTGAGGTCTATGAACTTGGGCGCATCGTCAGCCGCGATGATACAGCAGTCCGTCCGGCGCTGGTGATCAAGCCTTGAGAGAAAGGGGAAGGTTACGAATCGTAACCTTCCCCTATTGCATACCATGATCCGGTTTCTTATAAAGTATTTGTAGTTCCAATGACGGGAACTGACTTTGGAAAGAGTGTGGTATGGGTGTATATCAGCAGATGCTATGGGTTGCTTCCCATTTGATCCAGCATGTTCAGGACGATCCTGCTGGAATTATCTCCGGCACGGTCTCCGAAATCTTCATAGCTGTCGTGGGCATTTCCATCCGCCTTATCCGACAGCGAGCGGATCACTACAAAGGGCGTTTTATAGTTGATGCAGATAACGGCGATCGCTGCGCCCTCCATTTCACAGGCGTAGGCGTCATAATCTTCCTTCAGTTTTTTTACATAATCCTCCGAAGCGACAAACTGATCACCTGTCGCAACGGTACCTTTATGTGTATGCTCTTTGCCCACTACCTTAACAGCAGCCTCATATGCCAGGTCCACCAGCTGCGGATCGCAGGCATAATACTCGCCATCTTTGTTTCCGTATCCCGGATCGCCTGAACGCCACTGAAATCCGTCATTTGTGAGGATCCCGTAATCGTGCTCCAAAAGACGTGTTCCGACGACCACATCCAGTACCTGTGTATCATCCGCCACGCCGCCTGCGATACCGGTAAAGATAACCTTCGATATGGGATACTTGTTTAACATCGTTGTGATCCCTGACGCGGCACGTATCTTCCCGATCCCTGCCCGTGTGATGATGACCGGCTGTTGATGAAGCGTTCCGATGTGATATTCCACTCCCGCCACGGTATCCACCCGTTCGATCGTTGCTTCATCCAGCAGGATGTCAATTTCATTGTCCATGGCGGAAACGATGCCGATATACTCTTTCTGTTCCGCTTCTTTGTCACCACACCCGCAGAGCAGCACGGACAGGAGTGTGATCACCAATATCAGTGATAACCATTTTCTTTTCATTTGTGTCGTGTGATCCGGCCATGGACGCAGGACCGGATCCTTCCTCTCGCTTTTTCATTATTGTACCCACTGTTCTGCTGAACTGTCAATACTGCGTATGTTATAGCATTCGTGGTTGACAATGGGATGAATGTTTGGCATGAAAGGAACAGCTCGCTGAGAAGCTGGCAACATCCATAGCAAACCGACAGCAGCTTTTAACCTATATTAAGCAAGAAGTCCCCCGCCTCTAAGGGTGGGATGAATTGCAAAACAACACTTGAACGATATTATGACGCGCAATCCCCTTCCTCTTTAGGGAGGGGTTAGCGTCCGGGCCCCCCTGGCTCTCTTGATGTCTCATTTTGACACTTCAGATGTCCTACATAAGCAGAAATCGAACAAATGTTCTTGTATTTATATCCCGATTGTGTTATAATTATATCAGTTGATGATACAGAAAGGACTGATATTCTATGGATTTTGACACAAATCAGCATTCAGTGTTTTTGTTACACTATCACCTTATTATGTGTATAAA
>CAJOQP010000214.1 GCA_905236515.1 uncultured Oscillospiraceae bacterium
GAACTGTTTTCGGATCTGGGAATGAACATGTCTACCGCGATCATCATGTTTCTGAAAAGTGCTGTGAGTCACGATGGTATTCCGTTCGAGGTGAAACGCCCGCGGCCCAATGCGGAAACACGTGCAGCTCTTGCTGAATATGCTGAGATGAAAAAGAATCTGGAGAACTACAAACGCTACGAATCGTTTGACGATGCTTTAGCTGAGGTTTTGCCAGATGCTTAAGATCGTATTGTCGAACCGTTTTCGGAAAGATGTGAAACTTGCACAGAAGCGAGGTATGAATCTTAATCTTCTTCGTGATGTAGTGAACGCTCTGGCAAATGAGGAGAAGCTTGCCGCGAAATACCATGATCATGATCTGTCCGGAGTGTTTTCCGGATTCCGTGAGTGTCACATCCAGCCAGACTGGCTTTTGGTCTATCGGATCGAAAAAAATGAGCTTGAGCTATTCCTTTTTCGTACCGGAACCCATTCGGATCTTTTCTGAGGAACCGACTCTATTTCATATTACGTCGACGATAAGCCCCCGGTGCGGAGAGAACACCGGGGGCTGCAGGTTTCTTGTCGTGTCGTTTTGAAAAATCACTTGTCGATGGCCTTCAGGATCTGATCTGCCAGATACCTGTGTCCGTCCTCATTGGGGTGAATAGGACCGGTCTTGGTAGCATTAAAATACGGCAGATTGGGGGAAGTCAGAAGCCCCATCAGCGTATACTGATCAATCCCTGACAACGTAATCTTGGTATCGTCTACATACCGGTAATCATACCTGGAACTCAGCGCGTAGGGTGCTAATGTCTTGATGTAGGTATTCATCATCCGGATGTTGGGTTCCATCAGCATGCTGGCCTCCAGGATCGGAAGCTTTTCAGATATCTTGACTCCATTCAGGGGATTGAATGTGCCCACTGCAATGACAGTGGCATCTTTATTGAGAGCATAAATCCGCTGGATGACCTTGCCGTAGTTGGTGTAGAACATCATGGTACCCTCCAGCAGAGCCTTGGTCATGGCGGTCATCATAAGCGGCAGCTCCCCGGCCTTCTTGGCCAGTTCCAGCGCCTTGGCAACTACGACGCCCAGATCTCCGGTCTTCATGGCAAGATCCATCATAGCCTTGTAGGTTTCCTCTGTACGGAGCTTGCTCTTATAGGTGCCGAAATAACCAGTCGGATTGAAAAGGTTTTCGATGACGGTGGTCATGACATCGTTGGCACCGATCTCTACGATAATGATATCTGAATCGGTAACCCACTGCTGTGCGTTATCGAAAAGATCATTAACATCATCGGGCTTAAATCCGCTGTACACCCCATCCATGTATTCCTGACTGATCCAGTCCTTTTCCATCTTCTTATTCCATGTACTTTCTCTGCCGTACAGGAACCGAAGCAGTTCGGAAGTACGCAGTCCGGTGAAGCACATTTTGTGGAAATCATCGCATTTGTTGGAAAAATCATCTTTTTTTATCATATCCAGGCCTTCCGCAACGAGACGCGGAGCGCTTCTTGGGGCCAGCAGATCGTATGGCCGATATGCCAGACGAACTTCCTTTGAGTCCGGATCGATTTTCGCCCATTCCTCCTGTATTGTATCCCACACTCCAGCGTCGTTCCATTCGTTTTCATACTGCTGCAGGAAGAACCCGGAGGACACGCTGGTGCCGATATAGGTCACTACCGGTTTGTCCGCAGCTGCGGTGCTGTCCGCCAGTGCCATGGTGCCCACCAGGGAGACCATCATGGCAAGAACGATCAGCAGACCAAGCAGCCGTTTTGCATTCTTTTTCATCATTCTTTTCCTTTCTTCGTTTGGGGGATATGTTGGGGATAGATCCCGACCCGTTCCGGTCTCTCCACTTCCGGACGGTTCGGTTAACTTCATTTTAATATCAATGGGAAAATCAAATGCGGTTTTTCAGAAAATTTCACTTTTTTTGGCATGATTATCCATTTTCTGCATTTTCCTTTTAGGTTATCTGCCGAAACAATGGGATCGTGGTCCGCTGTGAATCTTAAGAAACCCGAAAAACAAGGTCCCGGCTGGCCGTCGGGACTGTTTCCGCGTTGCCCGAAACCGCCCCGCCATGATATAATTTTCCCACCAAAACAGTACGGAGGCGCCCCGCATGTTTCATCGATTCTATACGCTGGATAAAAAGCCCACGGTGTGGAACATCCTGTTCCTCACGGTGCTCATGCTCCTGGGGATGGCCGTGATCCTTTCCCGTCACACCGTCTCCACGCCCTGGTTCCTCGCGGTGTACTACGCCTATCATCTGGCGGTCCTGGTACTGCTGCTCCGGGCCTTTTTCCGGCAGCTGCGCTACGACCCCTATTCGTACAACACCATCTACTACGCCGGATTTTCCATTCTGGTGTTCGTCTATCTCATCCAGGTGTTCATCCTGACGTCCCACGGATACTTCTGGGACTATCCTCCGGAGCTCCGGATCACGAATCTCATCGGGCTCGTCATCGGATCCGCCAAGAGCTTCATGATCCTCACGTCCCCCATCGTGCTGATCTTCGCCCTGGCACTGTGCCTCTCCAACATCGTGCTCATCCGGCATGAGGGACGGCGTTTCGTCAACATCCTGGGGATCCTCCTGTCGGTACTGATGGTGGGCGGCATCGCCTTTCTGTGGCGGGCCGACTACTATGTCTCCGGCTCCAAATTCTACGTGATGGTGCGGGATATGCTCACCAATCTCTTCGCCTCGGTGTATCTGTATTTTGAGTGCATGGTCATCGGCACCGCCATCGCCATGGCCATCGTCACCACCTACAAGCCGGAAAAAGACAAAGACCACATCCTCATCCTGGGCTGCGGTCTGAAAAAAGACGGGACTCCCACGCCTCTCCTGAAAGGCCGGGCGGACCGGGCGCTGGCATTCTACCGGGAACAGACCGCCGGCACCGGACACGCTCCCGTTCTGGTGCCTTCCGGAGGACAGGGGCCGGACGAAGTGTGTGCCGAGAGCCGGTCCATGGCCCGCTACCTCATGGAGCAGGGCGTTCCGGAAGCGCACATCCTGCAGGAAGACCGGTCCGTCTCCACCTATGAGAACATGCGAAACTGCCGGGATCTTCTCCGTCAGAAGGGCGGTGAGGGAAAGGTGGCCTTCGCCACCACCAACTACCATGTATTCCGCAGCGGCCTCATGGCCCGCCGGGTGGGAATGCGCGCCGTGGGGATGGGTTCCCGGACCAAATGGTATTTCTGGCCCAACGCCGCGGTGCGGGAGTTCGTGGGCCTGCTCACAGACCACCGGGTAAAACAGGCCGTCATCCTGGGATGCATGGTCCTGTTCTATGTGGTCACCGTATTCCTGTACTATCATCTGCTTGCATGACACAGAAAAAAATAACACTGCCGGTCATCATGGCGCAATGCCGCGATGACCGGCAGTTTTTTGTGCTGATTGGGGATCAGAAGGTATTGGCTCGCAGCCACTCATAGGCCTTGTAAACTTCCTCCGTGGCATCCGTGCCGTCCTTCAGCAGGATGGTCTCACGGGGAAGATCCTCAGCGAAGTTCAGATGAGCTTCTTCCATGATGGCGTTCTTCAGATAGTTGTTATCGTCGGAGAATCCCGGATCCGGCTGCAGCTGCACCATGTTGTAGGCTTCCATGATGGCGGACACGGGTACTCCGTGCAGGACCGCTCCC
>CAJOQP010000215.1 GCA_905236515.1 uncultured Oscillospiraceae bacterium
ACTGGACAAGTCCATGTGCATGACCTGGACGGAGTTCCTGAAAAACGGAGAGGATGTAGCTCCCGCATATTTCCGGAAAGATCCGGATACCATGGCGGTTATTTCTCACACCGGCGGCACCACCGGGGAACCGAAAGGATGCATGCTTTCGGATACCAACGAAAACGCGATTGCGTTCCAGGTCCGACTTTCTTTCCCGGGTCACGAGAACATGCCCGGCAAAAGCATGCTCATCGTACTTCCTCCTTTTGTAAACTACAGCTTCTGCAATGGTATTCATGAAGGAATGGGAATGGGAATGAGAATTTGTCTGGTTCCCAACTATGAGATTGGAAAATATCATGAGTATCATAAACTCCATAATGTGGCAGTTATTAACTCCATCCCGCAGTACTGCCAGGCAATGCTGCACGAGAAGGAACTGGACGGCATGGATCTGTCCTCCCTGTATTATATTGCCATCGGAGGCGAAGCCATGGACAGTGACATCGAAGCACAGTTTAATGACTTCCTCAAGGATCATGGCGCAGATATTAAAGCGACCAAAGGATATGGCTGTACGGAGTTTGCCAGTGTCGTGTCCTTTACGTATCCGGAAGTGAACTTCCCTAATTCCGTCGGTGTGCCTCTTCCCATGGTCAACCTGAAGATTGTGGAGCCGGGAACGACCGATGAGCTGAAGATCGGGGAGACCGGCGAAGTGTGTGTCAGTGGTCCCAGCCTTATGCTTGGCTACTACAAGAATCAGGAAGCAACGGACGACCTGATTAAAGTGCATTCAGACGGAATCCGCTGGCTGCATATGGGTGACCTTGGAAAAGTGGACGAAAACGGAGTGCTCTATATCACCGGTCGTATCAAACGTATCATCATGACCAAAGGATCGGACGGAAACGTTACCAAGATGTTCCCGGATCGTATCGAAAAAGCGATCCAGCTCTGTGAGGACGTGGAACTTGCCTGTGTCATCGGTGTGCGGGATGAGGAGCGAATCAATATTCCGAAGGCATTTATTGAACTGAAGGATAAATCACTCAGCGACGAGCAGGCGGTTCGGAACCATATCCTAGCATACTGCAATGATAACCTGCCCGATTATCAGGTACCGGAAATAATCGAATTTGTGGATGAACTTCCCAGAACTCCACGAGGAAAAGTCGATTACCGTGCCCTGGAAGAGTCCGATATTAAATCTGCATAACGCAGGTTGATATAAAAACGAAAGTTAGGGGATGTTGTAAGAAAAATGAGAACCAACACAAAAAGACTTGTAGCAACACTCCTGGTTGTCGCAATGGTCGTGGCGCTGGTCAGCGTTTCCGCGCTTGCAGCTCCGGCCTCCGGCAAACAGTTTAAGGGCTACACCATCATCGGCGACAGTATCACTTCCGGATACTCAGTCGAAAAGGATCCCAACTGGGATGCAAATCTTGTGCCGCAGGATATCGATTACGGTATTCTGGCAAACATGGTCGCAGCACCGGAAGGATATTATTCGGTGCAGGACGTTGAGGCGCTCCGGCAGATGGGCGGTGGAACCACATACCGTGTCCACGGTGCCTATCCGGATCTGGTGGCCAACGGACTGGGATATCAGCTTCCCAACGACAGCCCGGCCAGCTATGCCGATCTGGAAAACCAGGGTTACTACAATCTGTCGCTTCCCGGGCTTCGTACCGTTGAAGTACGTGAAATGCTGGACCCGGATTATCACGGGGATGATATCAGCCAGGAGATCTGGGATATCGTACAGAAAGACGGCAAACAGGTCATGATGGACAAAGCTCGGGAATACATCAAGAATTCCGATGTGCTGACCATCAATATCGGATCCAATGACGTTGCGATTAACTGCTTCATCCGTGCGCTGAAGGTCATGGATGCTGCCGGTGCCGATACCCAGAGCCTGAACTATATCCGCGCGGCTGTTGCAGCCGGAGATTTCGGTACTGCCACCAGCTATCTGTTCGAGGCTGCTAAACTGCTGGGCGTTTTCCCGGCCGCTGCTGCAGCGTATATGCAGGGACTGATGAGCGGACTTGGAACCTTTACGGAAAACTGGGATCCCATCATCAAGAGCATTTATGCGATCAATCCCGACATCAAGATCTATGCGGTTGGTTTCTTCAATCCGTTCAAGAACTTCCATATAACGGATCTGGGAGATGAGTATTTCCTCCGCATCGGTCATGCGCTGGATATTCTGCTTCAGACGATGAACGTCTACGTAACACAGCTTTCGACATATAAAGATACCTACACCTACGTGGATATCTTTGACACCGAACCCATCGGCATGGGAACTCTGCTTACCGGACTGATTGATGGTACTTATTTCAAGTACATTCTTTTCACTGTACATCCGACCAATGAAGGACACAAGTTCATCGCCAGCCAGATCCTGAAGGCAATGCAGGCAGATCCTCCGGCTAATCCCGAACCGGTCAATCCTCAGCCTACGCAGCCTGTCGTCACCGGTAAATACATTGATGTCAAAGACGGTGACTGGTTTAAGACTTTTGTGGATTATGTTTCCGACCGCGGGATCATGACCGGAGTAACGGATAACACATTTGAACCGAACTCCAACCTGACTCGTGCGCAGGTCGCCACTATCCTGTATGCTCTGGAAGGCAAGCCTGGTAATGACACGAATGCGTTTGCCGATGTGGCACCGAACAGCTGGTATTACGATCCTGTAAACTGGTGTGCTTCCAAGGGAATCGTTGCCGGAACAGGCAACGGCACATTCGAACCGAACCGTGATGTGACCCGTGAAGAACTGGCCACCATGCTCCGCAGCTATGCGGCCTATCTCGGCGGTGACGTCAATTCTGCTTCCGATATCTCCGGATTTGCAGATGCTTCTTCCGTCAGTGCATGGGCACAGCAGCCGGTACAGTGGGCTGTGGCAAAAGGTCTGATGTCCGGACGTCCGGGCAACATGATTGCACCGCAGGGAACTGCAACCCGTGCGGAAATGGCGGTCATGATGAAGAATTTCTGTGAAGCCTACGGAAAATAATAACCATTAGTATTACAAAGAGTACTTGGTTAATAATCTGAAAAACGCGGCAGCCGACTCCTTCTTTGGAGTCGGCTGTTATAGTTATATATGACTGTGTTCGTGAGGGAGAATCTAGTGCCATACGCTCTTAAACAGATGCTCCGCAATTTCTTCCGGCGTTTTCTCATAGCCAGTTTCTGCCCATCGGCGATACACACTAAAGACCCCTCCGGAGACGTAAGCAAAATACCACGGATCTTCCACGCCGTTCAGACGTATAAGCGCCCGACGGTCAAACTCTTCTTTCAGTAGAATCAGTTTTCCGTTCCGAATAAGAATGGATGCAAGATCACGGTGTTCGTGCAGATAATGGAGCAGAGGGACAAAAAACTGATAATCTTTCTTGTGGGATAAGAAATCCCGATTGACTTTTTGATACCAGATATCCGTAACCTCAGAGATATAGTGTCGCAGAACATCATCCTTATCTTTAAAGTTGCGGTAAAAAGAATTTCGGCTTACCCCAGCCAGACGAACGAGATCGACGATGCGGATCTCTTCCATCATCTGAGTCTTTAAAAGGGAAAGCAGAGTATCCGTGATGCTATGTATGACCTGCTCATTGGTCTGATGCTGTGCTGTCATAACAACCTCCAGTGGTACATTTGTACCACAATCATAGAAAGAGCTCGATGAGTTGTCAATCAAAGAATCCTTTCCAACAGAACCGATCTGAGGTAAAATAACAACAACATAGTTAAGGGAGCAGAAAAAATGGAATACCATGGATTTGGAATCGATTTGGGAGGAACTACCTGCAAACTGGGATTGTTTCAGGCCGATGGAACTCTGATTGAAAAGTGGGAGATTCCCACCGATACGAGGGAGAATGGGAAAAATGTTTTGCCGGATATCGCCGCATCGATAGAGGAAAAAATCCGGCAGCATCATATATCCAGGGAACAGATCATCGGTGCCGGGATTGGAGTTCCCGGGGCAGTCAATAGCGAAGGCGTTGTGAATCGCTGCATCAACCTCGGTTGGGGAATCGTTCCGGTCTCGAAGGAACTGTCATCACTCCTGGGCGTTCCGGTCTATACGGCAAATGATGCCAATGTAGCCGCACTGGGAGAAGCATGGAAGGGCAGCGGCAACGGTTATAGCAGCATAGCCATGATTACGCTGGGGACCGGCATCGGTGGCGGTGTGGTCCTGGACGGACAGATCATCAACGGATTTCACGGGGCGGCCGGAGAACTGGGGCACATTGTTGTGAACCCGGAAGAACAGGATGCCTGCAACTGCGGCAATCATGGGTGCATCGAGCAATATGCTTCTGCCACCGGAATCGTTCGCCAGGCAAGAAAACAGCTGGCGGAAAGCCGTGAAGACAGTGTGCTCCGAAAGGAGCAGAATCTTTCCGCAAAAAGTGTATTCGACGCTGCCAAAGCAGGAGATGCCTTGGCGAAAAAGATTGCAGCGGAAGTCTGTAATATGCTGGGGCGCGTCATCGGTACGATATGCAATGTGATCAATCCGGAAGCCGTTATTATAGGAGGCGGAGTTTCCCGAGCGGGAGAGATCCTACTGGAGCTGGTACAGGAAGGGTTTCAGGATAGTGTTTTCCATGCCAGCCGGGATACCGTGATCCGCCTTGCCAGTCTGGGAAATGACGCGGGGATCTACGGCGCCATGAAACTGCTCCTGAACAAAGAATAACAAGAAACAAAAAGCAGACTGCGGTCTGCTTTTTAAATTTGAAAACCGTTTTCAAATTCCTTGACAATACGGATGTGTTGTGCGAAAATTGAAAACGGTTTTCAATTTACATATAGGGACAGGAGATACCATGAGTGTTCAGTTGACATATAAGACGAAACAGCGTGATCTGCTGTTGGAGTATCTGGAAGCAAATCCGGAGACCCATATTACGGTTTCGGATGTCTGTGATTATTTTAAAAGCAAGGATGTTGCGATCGGGCAGACGACGATTTACCGGCATCTGGAACGTATGGTGGATGAAGGATTGGTAAATAAGTATACCATCGACTCCAACAGCCCAGCGTGTTTTGAATATATCCCCAAGGAACATCACTGCGGGGAAGAAGTATGTTTTCACTGCAAATGCGAAAAATGCGGGAAACTGATCCATCTACACTGTGAAGAACTGACGGAGCTCGGGCTGCATCTGAAAAAAGAGCATCAGTTTACATTGGATCCCAGAAGAACGGTGTTCTACGGAGTGTGTGAGGAGTGCAGTTCAGAATACTCCAGGGATGCAAAAAAGAGATAAGTAAACGGAAATAATCAGAACAGGAAGAACATATGAAAAAAAGATTAATTGCAGTTATCTGTATCTGCGTGATGATAATAGGATGCTTGTCCGCATGCGGCAGCAAACCGGAAAATGACAGTGCCGACAGCGGTGATAATCTGCAGATCGTTGCTACGATCTTTCCAGTTTATGACTGGATAAGGGAGCTCCTTGGAGAGAATCCTGCAGGAATCGAACTGACCATGCTGATGGATAGCGGAGTGGATCTTCATAGTTTCCAGCCAACGGCAACCGATATCCTTCGGGTGTCATCCTGTGACATGTTTGTCTATGTAGGAGGAGAATCCGACAGCTGGGTGGAAGATGCCATGAAAGAGGCATCCAATGAAGAGATGAAAGAGATCAATCTGATGGAAGCACTGGGTGATGATCTGGAGGAAGAAGAGATTGTTGAAGGCATGCAGGCCGAGGAAGAGGAAGAAGAGGAGAACGAAGCGGAATACGATGAGCATATCTGGCTGTCGCTGAATAACGCATCAATCCTATGCGAACGCCTGGCTGAAGCAATCAAAGAGATGGATCCGGAGCATGCGGACGTCTATGAGACCAACGCATCCGCATACCGGCAGAAACTGACCGAGCTGGATAATGAGTACAGAAATATGATCAGTGAATCTCCGCAGAAAACGGTGCTTTTCGGAGACCGTTTCCCGTTCCGTTATCTTACGGATGATTACGACCTGAATTACTATGCAGCTTTTGTTGGATGTTCTGCAGAAACGGAAGCAAGTTTTGAAACCATTTCATTTTTGGCTGGAAAAACTGATGAACTGGGGCTTGGCTGTATCATGACGATTGAGGGATCCGATCAAAGGATCGCGGAGACGATTGTGCAGAATACCAGAGAGAAGGATCAGAAAATCCTGACGATGGACTCGATGCAGTCCACGACAGCGAAAGATGCGGAAAAGGGCATCTCATATCTTTCCATCATGGAAAGCAACAAGGAAGTGCTGAGAGAAGCACTGCAGTAACAGCAGGAGGCGTTGCTATGGCGCAGATTACGGTACGGGATCTCGCATTGGGATACGATTCCCACGTGATTGCCGATAAATTGAATTTTTCCGTTTCCTCCGGAGATTATCTTTGTATCGTTGGAGAGAACGGATCTGGAAAGACTACGCTGATGAAGACATTGCTGCATCTGCAGCCGCCGATCAAGGGTGAGATCATCATCGGAGATGGGCTGAAAGCCAACGAGATCGGATATCTTCCTCAGCAGACCGTCGTACAGAAGGATTTCCCGGCGGCGGTTTCGGAGATCGTCCTGTCCGGGTTTCAGAGTCAGATGGGTTTTCGCCCGTTTTATAACACCCGCGAAAAGGAGATTGCCCGGGAGAACATGGAACGCATGGGGATCTCATCTCTTGCGAGTCGCTGTTACCGTGATCTTTCCGGCGGCCAGCAACAGAGAGTGCTGCTGGCGCGTGCACTGTGCGCAACGCAAAAAGTGCTTCTGCTGGATGAACCGGTCTCCGGACTGGATCCGAAAGTGACGCTGGATATGTATGAGCTTATCCAGGAACTGAATCAGGAAGGGATCACTATCATCATGATTTCCCATGATATCTCGGCGTCGGTACGATATGCCAGTCATATCCTTCATATCGGGCGAGAGATCTTCTTCGGAACGACGGAGGAATACCGGGAGAGTAATATTGGGAAGTTCTTCCTTCAGCAGCAGGAGGGAGGTGCAGAGGATGTGGGATAAACTTGCACTGTACCTTCAGTATCCCTTTGTACAGTATGCGATCATTGTCGGTGTGCTGATCGCGCTGTGCTCTTCTCTTCTGGGCGTTACACTGGTGCTGAAACGATTTTCCTTTATCGGAGACGGCCTTTCCCATGTAGCATTTGGCGCCATGGCCATCGCAGCAGTGCTGAATCTTTCCAATGAGATGCTCATTGTCCTGCCTATCACAGTGATCAGCGCGATCCTGCTCCTGCGTTCCGGCCAGAATGCCAAGATC
>CAJOQP010000216.1 GCA_905236515.1 uncultured Oscillospiraceae bacterium
AAACCTGTGGACACGGAAAGCGTCCCGCTGGCAGATGCCCTCGGCCGTGTGCTGGCGGAGGATATGGTGGCGGAATACGATATCCCACCCTTTGACCGGAGTCCTTTTGACGGATATGCACTGAGGGGAGAAGAGACGGAAGGTGCCACGCCGGAACATCCGGCGGTGTTTTCCATTACGGAAGATATTCCCTGCGGCAGCATGCCGACGATGCCGGTAGAAAAGGGGCAGGCGGGAAAGGTCTCCACCGGAGCACCCATGCCGGAAGGGACCAACACGGTGATCAAATATGAAGAGACCCGGTTTGATGAAAAAACAGTCTCGGTATTCTCCTACGAAAAACCGGGAAAGAGCATCATCCTCCGCGGTGAAGATGCAGAGCGGGGCCAGCTTCTTGCTCCGAAAGGAGCGGTTGTAACACCGGCATATATGGGTGTGCTGGCAGGACAGGGGTTTTCCACCCTTCGGGTATACCGTCCCGTGGTCGTCAGTGTGCTTAACACCGGATCGGAACTGGTGCAGCCGGGAGATCCGCTGCCGGAAGGAAAGATCTATAACAGCAATTTCTATACGATCCGCGGCCTTCTTCAGACCATGAATGTGGAAGTGAAGGACGCCGGCCTGGTGCAGGATGATCTGGAGACGATCACCGAGAAAGTTGCGGCATTGCTGGAGGAATCGGATCTGGTCATTACTACCGGAGGAGCCTCCGTGGGAGATTATGACTGGGCCCTTCGTTCCGCGGAAAAGATGGGGGCGCGGGTGCTGTTCTGCGGTGCCAAGATCAAACCCGGCGGATCCTTTGTGACCAGCGAAAAAGATGGGAAGATCATTATGAGTCTGTCCGGAAATCCCGGCGCTGCGGTGGACGGGCTTTTGAAGATCGGACTGCCATGTATCCGGAAACTATGTGGATACGAAAAGGTGATGCCGCGGACAATGGAGCTGTTCATGGAAAAGGATTTCCGAAAGACTTCCGACCGGCTGCGTCTGGTTCGGGGCAAGCGGGTCTTCCGGGACGGCAAAGTCTGGTTCCGGGCTGCTTCTGCCGACCGGAACAGCCGGCTGTCCCCACTGGTAGGGTGTGATGTGATCGTGGAGATCCCGCCCAATGCCGAGCCGCCGAAGCAGGGGGACCTTGTGCAGGGATTTCTAGTGTATGAAACGGAGGGAGAGGAATGAGCCTTCCAGTCTATTCCGTCGTTGCGTACTCCGGAACGGGGAAGACCACGTTCCTTGAAAACCTGATCCCGGAACTGAGAAAGATGGGACTGCGTGTTGCGGCGGTGAAACATGACGCTCATGAATTCGATGTGGATCATGAGGGAAAAGATACCTGGCGCATGACGCAAGCCGGAGCGGAAGTAACCTGTATCACCTCAGCCACTCATGCTGCGGTGATGGAAAACCGTCCAACGACGATCGAGTCCATTATTGCAGGGCTGCGGGATATCGACGTAGTCATCGCAGAAGGATATAAACAGAAAAACTATAAGAAGATCGGCCTGTACCGTGCGGCATCCCGCCGTCCGCTGGCAGAGATCCAGGGGGAGTTCCTGGCAGTCTGTACGGATACTCCGCTGGACCTGGATGTCCCTCAGTTTAAGCTGGACGATTATGCCGCCGTGGCGGAATTTATCCGGGAAGACATGGGAAAGATGCCGGTACATCATGAGCTGTATGGATCGGTTCAGATCAAACTGGGACGGAAGGGACCGGATCCGAAACTTGCATTCGGCAAGGGCCTTGTGGAACTGCTGGAAGGCATCGGAAGGACCGGATCCATCAATCATGCGACCAAAGAGATGGGGATGGCCTATTCCAAGGCGTGGAAAGTCATTAATAATGCGGAAGCGAAATCCGGTCTGACACTGGTGGAACGGGAAGGACCGGGAGGCTCCAAGCTGACGAAGGAGGGACAGGATCTGGTGCACCTGTACCGGGAGCTGTCTTCTCATGCACAGCAGGCCATCGATGATCTGCTGGCAGGCGGCGTTGACGAGTTGGAGTGAAGGAATAGTTGAGGGAAGAATATGCGTAAGATCAAAGTGGAGGAAGCAGTCGGACAGACCCTGTGTCATGATATGACTGCGATCCTGGAAAACGGATACAAAGGCGTTCGGTTCAAACGGGGACATCTTATTGCGGAAGAGGACATTCCGGTACTCAAGGATATGGGAAAGGATCATATCTTCGTCTGGGAGCCGGATGCCAATGAGGTCCATGAGGAAGACGCGGCACAGATCCTCAGTGAGGCGATGTGCGGAGATCATGTGGTAAAAAGTGCTCCCAGCGAAGGAAAGATCGGATTCACCTCCGATGTAAAGGGCCTCGTGTGCATCGATGTGGATGCCCTGCGGAAGATCAATCAGGTGCCGGATTATACCGTGGCACTGGTTCCCGATGGTTTCCCGGTGGAGGCCGGCGGACGCCTGGGTGGAGCCCGCATCGTTCCGCTGGTGACTGCACAGGAAAATGTGGATCGCGCAGAAGCGCTTGCAAAGGAAGCCTTTCCGGTTCTCACCGTAAAGCCTTATGGTACGAAGAAAGCGGCGATGATCATTACGGGCAGTGAGATCTATTACGGGCGGATCCAGGACGCTTTCGAACCGATCCT
>CAJOQP010000217.1 GCA_905236515.1 uncultured Oscillospiraceae bacterium
AAACGTCAGCCTGCATCTCGTCGGGAACAAGCATCATGACGATGTCGCCCTTCTCAGCTGCCTCTTCGATGCTGTAAACTTCCAGACCGGCATCTTTGGCCTTCTGAACGCTGGAGGAGGTCTCACGGAGACCAACGATAACGTTGACGCCGGATTCCTTCAGGTTCTGTGCGTGTGCGTGGCCCTGGGAACCATAGCCCAGGATGGCAACTGTCTTGCCCTCGAACAGGCTCAGATCACAGTCTTTGTCATAATACTTTTTGATCATAGTCGTACACTCCTTTTATATTCCACAATGTTTAATGAACGTTTTATGCGTAGGTGCGTCCCTTGTCGTACTTCAGCGGCTCCGGACCTCTGTCGATGGCGGTGACACCGGTACGGGTCATCTCGATCATGGGATAAGGCTCCAGAACTTCCAGGAACGCGTCCACTCTCGGCGGTTTGCCGGTCATTTCCAGGATCATGCTGGTGCGGGTCATTTCCACGATGTCAGCATGATAGATCTCACAGATCTCACGCACGGAAGAGCGGTCTTCCGTGTTTACTTCGATCTTTGCCAGCAGAAGCTCCCGTTCGATGTGAGTGCCTGCCGTCTGAACGGCCACCTTGTGCACTTCTACCATCTTCTGGGTCTGGCGGACGATACGGTCGATGACGTCCTGATCGCCATGCGTGGTGATGGTGATACGGGTAAAGCGGTCATCGTGAGTATGGGATGCGGTGATGGTATCGATATTGAATCCACGCTGTCCGAACATCAGAGAGATGCGGGAGAGCACATTCGGGTTGTCTTCCACGATCATTACGATGACAGTGGGATTGGTATATGTATCTGCCATTAGTACAAATCCTCCTCGCTGACCACGATGTCTTCCACGGTCTTGCCTGCCGGGATCATGGGAAGAACGAATTCATCCGGATCGATGGGGCAGCGGATCCAGCTGGGACCCTGAATCGTCAGGGCTTCTTCCAGCGCCTTACGGAAGTTTTCGGGGGTATCGCCTTCAAAACCATGTCCGCCGAAGCCTTCGATCACCTTCTTGTAATCGGTGCGGCGGCCGGGTTCGGTCTCCATGTAGTGCTGATTGAAGAACAGGTTCTGCCACTGGTGGACCATGCCCAGGACCTTGTTGTCCATGATCACGGTGATGACCTGAAGATCATTGGAGACGGCCGTGCAGGCTTCATTCATGTTCATGTGGAAGGAACCGTCACCGGTGATGTGGATGACCTTTGCCTCCGGGACACCGAATTTGGTGCCGATGGCAGCGCCGTAACCAAAGCCCATGGTTCCCAGACCGCCGCTGGTGATAAAACCGCGGGGGCGGGTGGCTTTGCAGTACTGAGCGGCCCACATCTGGTGCTGGCCGACATCGGTAACGATGACGGCATCCTCGCCGACGACTTCACCGATGATCTCCATGATCTCATGGGGACGCAGCTGTCCGGGGATGGATTTGGGATAGTAATCCTTTTCCCGCAGTCCGTTCAGACGTGCGAACCATTCCTTGCGTTCTTTCTTCTCAATGAGAGGAAGCAGTTCGTTCAGGCAGTCCTTCAGGTCGCCGTAAACGAAACTGGTAACGTTGATGTTCTTGCTGTTCTCGCTGGGATCGATATCGAACTGCAGGATCTTGGCGTTGGGAGCAAATTTGCCGGTGTTCAAGGCAACACGGTCACTGAAACGGATGCCGGCTGCGATAAGCAGATCGGCTTCGGCAATAGCCTCGTTGGCAATGAGACTTCCGTGCATGCCCACCATGCCCAGATCGTGTTCGTCACCGAAGCTTACCACACCGGTGCCCATGATGGTATGGCATGCCGGGATGTGACCGTCGGCGATGAGAGATGCGATCTGCTTGGACGCATCGGCGCTGATGGCACCGCCGCCGAAGCAGAGGACGGGGCGTTCTGCCGCATTGATCATCTTTGCCGCTTCCGCGATGAGTGCGGGATCGGGCTTGGCCGGCATCTCGGTCTTGATGGGCTCGGCAGGAGTGTATTCGCATTTCGCCAGCAGTACATCCTTGGGGATGTCAATCAGGACAGGCCCCTTGCGTCCGCTCTTGGCGATACGGAAGCATTCCCGGATCGTATCTGCCAGATCGTTTACGCTGCGGATGCCGACATTGTATTTGGTGATCGGCATGGTAACACCGGTGATGAAAACTTCCTGGAAGCTGTCTTTACCGATGAGGCTCTGCGCGACATTGCAGGTAATGGCGATCATGGGGATACTGTCCATATACGCGGTGGCAATGCCGGTGACCAGGTTTGTGGCACCCGGTCCGCTGGTGGAGATGCAGACACCCACTTTGCCGGTGGAACGGGCATAGCCGTCTGCGGCGTGGGAGGCACCCTGCTCGTGGGCAGTGATGTGGTGGTGGATCCGGTCCTGACGGTCATACAGCGCATCATACAGATTCAGTGCTGCACCGCCGGGATATCCGAAGATATCCGTCACGCCCTGTTCGATCAGGACTTCCGACGCAATTTCTGCTCCGGTTAATAACATAATATTTCTTCCTCCTTGCGAAGATTGTAGCAAATGAAAATGCCCTAAAAGCAAAAAACCTTTGTCCCTTTTCCATAAGGATAAGAGACAAAGGAAAGCCCTCTGCGGTACCACTCTTGTTGCCTGACTGATCAGACCACTCATAACACCCACCGGGTGTTCACGGATAACGGACGATGCCGATGCAGCTTACACAGGACCCTTCAGCCGCATGCTCCGGGAGGATACCAGAACGGAGTTCCATGTGTCTTTTCACCGACCAGACACTCTCTGCAATGAAAGTTCCGAAAGGACTGTTCCCATCTTTGCGTTTGGACATATAAATATATGTAAGTAGTATTCTAGTTTAGTTGGATAGCGATGTCAACGATTAAAATGTGTGAATTTTAGAAGGGGAGGTCCCCGGGTTTTAGGCATAATATCATGGTTTTCAGCCGCTTCGGTACGGTTGAACTGGAGCGGCGATTGGCATATAATCCAGACATGAACAAAGAAACGGAGAACAGGCAATGGTCAGCAATTCAAAAACGCGTACAATAATCGCTCTCACACTCAATCTTGCCATCATCTTGATGGAGATCATCGCCATTACCATGACCTGGCATGTGCCAAAGCGGCAGCTGATCGTATTCTATACCGAAGACAGCAACCTGTTTGCTCTGGCCGCCAGCATCGTCATGACCTGTTCCATCCTGATCCGCTTTCGAAAAGGGGAACCGGTTCCGAGGTGGGTACGCACCTTCCGGTATATTGCCACCTGTCTTCTTGCGGTGACCTTCCTGACGGTGGTGTTCATACTGACTCCCATGTTTGGGTTGGAAAACTGGAAGTTCATGCTCCTGGAAGGAAACAGTCTGTATCTGCATTTCCTGTGCCCGGTTGTTTCCATCCTGCTTCTGGTCTTTTTCGAACGAAAACCGAAACTGCGCTGGAGCGCTGCACTGTGGGCATTGGTTCCGACCTTTGTTTACGGCGTGATCCTTGCTATCCTGAACTTCATGCGTGTTGTGGACGGTCCGTATCCCTTCCTTCGGGTATACGAGCAGTCTGCGGCAATGAACGTGTTCTGGGCGGTGTTCATGGAGGCGGGTGCCTTTGCCATCGCCTGGGTGCTGTGGGCAGTGAACCGACTGCTGGGTAGAAAGGAGAATCGGGATGGATGAAAAGAAGACGATCCTTCTGGATTGCGATCCCGGCCATGACGATGCAGTAGCGATCCTCATGGCGGTAAACAGTGAAACGATCGACCTGCG
>CAJOQP010000218.1 GCA_905236515.1 uncultured Oscillospiraceae bacterium
GATCAGGGAGGCGTAGGTTCCCCGCACCTCGTGCAGGCGGGTGAAGTCCGTGGCATGCCAGTGGTTTGCCAGACCGTCGCCGAGCTCCTCGAGCTTCTGCTGCTTGAGCACGGCGAACGTGGCGGCATACTCGGGCGTTCCCTCCACGAGGGCGTTTTCCGCATCCTGAAGGCTGTTCAGGCTCGCGATGGCGTCGCGCACGTCCATGTTCACGGCTTCATCGCCCCAGACGGCATATTCCCGCTTCATTTCCTCCCAGCCGGGAAGGCCGTAGCCTGCGACGGCGCTGTCGCCGAGGGAGGTATAGGTTTCGTACTGCCAGACGTCCTCTGCAGTCGCGGCAAACGAGACCACGCCGCACAGACTGAACGCCATGGCGATCGTCAGCAGCACTGCGATTGTTTTGCGCATTGATTTCATCTTTCTTCCTCCTGAATAAGAACGTGACATTTATAACGTTTGAGTTATAATAAAGGAAAAACCATTGTGAATCAACGGAATCGGCACAATCGTTATGAATTGGAGAAAAATGTAACATGAACAAGGCGGAGTATTCCAAACAAAGCATGGCAAAAGCGCTCCTGCGTCTGATGGAAACGGAAGACTATGACCGCATCACGATCCAGCAGATCGTGGATACAGCCGGCGTCTCGCGCATGGCGTTTTACCGGAATTTCGAGACGAAGGATCAGATCCTGCAGTATCACGTGAATCGTATCACGGACGAATTTGTGCGGAATGCGCACATGAAAGAAAAGTACGACAATGCTGAGGTTCTGGACTATTTCATTGCGATCTTCCGGCATCTGACGAGTCAGAGAAAACTGAGTTCGCTGCTGATTCACGCAGGAAAGTTTGATCTGGTTCGCGGCGAGTTTGAGCGCATTCTCTCGTACCGCGCGCACGATCATAAGGATTTATACCGGTATCATTTCCTCGGCGGCGGGATCTGCAGCATCTATTACGCATGGCTCGTAAGCGGCTGCAAGGAGTCGGTCGAGGAGCTGACGGACATGATCCTGCAGGTAGCGACGCTGCCGCAGAGCTCGTAAAAACAAGAAATCCGAACCTTGTGCCGATCGGCGACGGGTTCGGATTTCGTCGCTATAAAAAGAAAACACTCAGAACGGTATCAAAACCATTCAGAGTGCTTTCGTTTTGTGCCCTTTCAACGCCTTATAAGGTCATTTTCAATACTTCCTTATGAGAACGTGGCACATCGCAGAACTCTTTTTGCGTATCCTGTGGAGATCACTTCTCATTCCGGTAGAGTCCGAAGGTATGGATCATGCAGGCCACCTGTGCCCGCGTCAGCTGCTCCGCCGGTCCGAGGATGCCGTGGCTTCCCTGAACGATCTGATTGCGGACTGCCCAGCACATGGGCTCCATGGCATAGGGGACCACTTCCCCGCCGTCTGCAAACTGAGCAAGATCGACGCTGCCGGAAAGGTCATAGCCCTTATAGAAAGCATACTTGTACAGCATGGCCACGAACTGCTGCCGTGTGATCACCGCGTCGGGCCGGAAGGTGGCGTCAAAGTAGCCGGTGATAAATCCGTGCTGGGTGGCCCAGATCACCGCGTCGGCGTATCCTTCCTGTCCGGTAAGATCGGCGTAGCTGACGGTGCCGGTCACCGCAGGTTTTCCGTCCAGAGCGTACAGGATCCGGGTTGCCTGCTGCCGGGTCACGAGACCCTTGGGCATGAATTCGTGTTCCCCGATGGGGCTCATGTATCCGTGGGAGACGGTGAAGTTCACGCCGTCAAGATACCAGGCATTGTCCTTCACATCCTCCAGATCCTCCGAAGGCAGCGTGGTGACTTCCGGCTCTTCCTCCACGGGAGCCGCTTCACTCACCACCTGCTGGGACGGCCGCTCGTCATTGAGGGCAAGCAGCATGGCTGCCAGCTGGCTGCGGGGCACGATCCCCTCCGGTTCCAGAAGATCCGGCGTGATCCCGTCCAGGATCCCCCGGCTCACGGCCCACTTGACGGAGGCGCTGGCATACCCGGCGACACTGTCCCGGTCCTGGAAGGGAGCCAGCGTGCTGCGTTCCGTGGCGTCCATGGCCATCACGTTGGAAGCATAGCGGTGGATGGCGGTGGCCATCTGCTGCCGGGTGATGGGAAGGTCCGGACGGAAGGTGTTATCGTCAAATCCGTTCAGGATGCTGTGATCGGCGGCCCATACGGTGGCCTTGGCATACCAGGTTCCCTCGGGGATATCCGCATAGAGATTCCGGAGCTCCGTCTCGGGATAGCCGTCCATGGCGTACAGGGACTGCACTGCCTGGGCGCGGGTCACCGGCTCTTCCGGCTGAAACAGCCCGGGACCGACGCCGGCCATATAGCCGCGGTCCACGGCGGCATAGACATAGTTCTCATACCAGGTATCCTCCACATCGGAAAACACCCGGGTTCCCGGAGAGACCTGCACCGTCACGTCTTCCTCCGGCATGGTAAAGGTATATACGCCGGAGCCCCGCACGGTATAAAGCTTCATTTCCGCCGGGGATGCTTCCACGGACTGCACCCGTTTCCCCTCCGGCAGCTTCACCGTCACGCGCACCTCTTCTCCGGGCGCGGCGGAAGAAGGCTCCGCCTGCACGGTGGTCTCCGGATCGCCGCAGTCGCAGCGGATGCCGAAGGAACCCTGCGGCAGGATGACCGCCGCCACCGTCACGTCGGAATCGGGCATGACGGCCTTATATTCCGTCTCCTTCTCCTCCGTCATGGTGATGCGGTTTCCCGATGCGTCCTCCATCCACACGAAGGCGGTGCGGTAGCCGTGTTCCGGCAGCACCGTCACTTCCAGCGTCCTGCCCGCCGGCAGATCCGTCTGGGACAGGCTGACGGCAGCGTGGCTGACTTCCGGGGCCGTCACCGAATGCTGCACCGCATTGGAATCGATGACGTTCTTTCCTGCCAGCACTCCCACAGAGAGGATCAGAAGGATGGCCAGAGTCAGGATCAGATATGCTCTTGTTTTCTTCACGACCCTCACCTCCTCACTGTACGGCCGGACAGGGTCTTCCTTATATAATATCTGGATATCTGCTTTTTCTTCACGGACGCAAACGTCCGTTTTACCGTGTCCTCATTGTATCATTAATGGTTATTATGTCAATTATGTTAGTTCCTAATAATTGGTTATTATAACCAATTATTTCTATTAATGGGATTATTTGGTTGTTTTTCCAGAGGCGGAACGGTATGATGTGACTGGGGGTCGGAACACCCGGTCCCTAACAGAAAACCGCACTTTTTATCGTGGAAGATCATCCTTCGTTTCCAAACGAATATCCCCAACTTTCGCGTCCCTGCTGTGCGGTTTTCTGTTTTATCCGATTGTTAGATTTTTGTTCTGGTAATGCGAGGTGATCGAGTTGCTGAAACGAATGTCCTATGCGGGAATGGTGCTTCTGCTGATCATCGCCCTCATGGGCTCCCTCGGCGTGCTGACGGGAGTGCGGGGCGACAGCCGCCAGTCCTACTCTCTCACCGCGGAGGAAAGCGAGTCCGGCACCATCACGCTGTCGGATCAGTCGCTGCATGCCGGTGACACGTTCACCGTGGAGGCACAGCCTGCGGAAGGATACCGCACCGCCTTCGTGGTGGCGGATTCTCTCACCGCCCGGACTCTGACGGAGCCCAACCGGCGAAAGACCGTCTTCACCGGCGTGATGCCGGCCCATGACATTACACTTCAGGCGCTCTTCGTTCCGGAAGAGGAATATGCCGTCGCACTGTTATACAACACGCTGCGCGGCGACTGCCAGGCCGAACCGGCCCATGCCGCGGCAGGCACACCGGTGGTCCTGAACACCTCCGTGAAGGAGCCCTATCAGGTATCCCGCATCGCCTCCACGCCGGAGGATCTGGCGGAGACCATGGTGGCCGGGGAAAACGGTTCCCGGATGTTCACCATGCCCCAGGAGGATGTGGTGCTGGAGATCGGCATGACCCGGGACGCCTTCCAGGATGTTCCCGATGACGCCTGGTATGCTTCCTACGTCTACGACATCGTGGACAAGGGCATCATGGCCGGCATCAGCTCCACGGAGTTCCAGCCGGACGGTCAGATGACCCGCGCCCAGGCAGCGCAGATCCTCTATACCATGGCCGGCTCTCCCGCGGTGAATACCGCCACCCGCTTCAATGACGTGTTCCCGGGACAGTGGCATTACAATCCCATCACCTGGTGCACTTCCAGCGGTGTCATGGCCGGCTACTCCTCCGGAGACTTCCTTCCGGATGCCGCCATCACCCGGCAGCAGATGGTATCGGTGCTGTATAAATACACCACCAAGATCCTGAAAGATCCCGCCTCGGAGCGGGACGGTCTGGAGTCCTTCGCCGACCGGGATTCCATCAGCAGCTACGCCAGAACGTCCATGCAGTGGGCGGTGGCCCGGGGCATCATCTCCGGCACCCGGGAAAACGGACAGCTTATCATCCAGCCTCAGGGCGTGGTCTCCCGTGCGCAGATGGCCATCATGCTCTCCTCCATGCTCAGTGAGGAGTCCCATGAAAAACCTGCGGAGACGGATCCCCCGGAGACTCCCTCCCCGGACCTCACGGCAGCGCCGGATCCGGTGGACGAGGGCACGGACTTCAAAGACGTAAAATCCTACTCCTGGTACCGCAGTGCCGCCGACTACTGTGTGGCACAGAACTACATGACTGCCGATGACGGACGGTTCCTTCCCGACAAGGAAGTGACCCGCGGCCAGGCCGCCCAGATGCTCTACTCCCTGGCGGACAAGCCGGCGGTCTCCGGCACCGTTCCCTTTACGGATATCGCCGAAAACGACTATTATCATGATGCCGTCACCTGGTGTGTCCGGCAGGATATCGCGGCGGGATTCGACGACAACACCTTCCGTCCCGATATTCCCATCAGCCGCCAGCAGTTCGTGGCGCTCCTGCACCGCTATACGAGATTCCGCGGATATGCCATCGAGCCGTCGGACGAGCTGAGCCGTTTCCCGGACAGCGGCACCGTAACGGCCTATGCCTCCGTTCCCATGGGATGGGCGGTCCACTACCGACTCATCGCCGGGATCCGCGGAAACCTGGAACCCTTCGGCACCCTGACCCGCGGACAGATGGCCTGCATCCTGCAGTCCTACGACAAACAGATCGCGAAGAAGTGACTACATCTTGCTTCTTTTCCAAAAAAGTCTCCCGTACCGGTTCGGTACGGGAGATGATCATTTTGTGGGTTTTCCGGGGTGGCCGCTTTCTGTAGAGATCAGTTTTTCGGCTCCTCTCCCATGGGAAGGATCTTCTCATAGAGGAACTGGGCAAACTCACAGCTGGAGTAGGCGGCGAACCGCTGATAGTCGTCGGATTTCTCGCTGTCGGCAAAATCGCAGACGCTCTTGAGGATGATGGGAACGGGCCGTGGGTCGGATGCATGATTGGCGGCATATACCACTGCATAGGATTCCATATCCAGTCCGGCGGTATGCTGGTACTGGGTGTAGACCTGTTTTTCCAGCAGTTCCCGGCTGGCCACCACGGTACTGCCGCAGGCCATGGGACCGATGTACACATGGCAGGAATTCTCCGGCGACTGCGCCGCCTTCCGCAGGTACGGCATGATCTCCTCCGGGATCTTCTCCATGGTGGAGCGGGGCAGGAACCCGATGCTCCCGTACACGATCTCCGCGCTGTCCGGACTGACGAATTTTCCGGCAGAATAGTTCCATACGGAATCCGCCACGATGACATCGCCGTACATCTGTTCCTCCAGCTCGGGCCGTACCACGCCTGCCGCGATGCCCACCATGATAAGATATCTGGGCCGGAAGGTATAGATGACCTTCATGGCCGTGGCTGCCGCCGCGGGCATTCCCATCTCCCCGATCTTGGCGTGCACCAGGGTATGCTCCCTGCCGTCTCGCTGAAACGTGGCCACATCATAGATCTGATCGTCGCCGGGAAAGGTCTTGGCATGCCAGTCGTGAAAATGCATCACTGCATTAAACTCCGTGGTGGTCACGGAGAGGAGAGCCACATCCGTTTCGTATCGTTTTCTCATGTGTTTTTTCCTTTGTCCGCAATGGGTATCTCTTTTGTATAGTATACCATGGTGGAGTGCTGTTTTCGACTCTCTCCTGCCGGCTCCGCCGGAGATTCCTTCTTCGGACCGGGCCGAGAGGTCGGCACCGTATCAAAGCGAACGGTGCCCGATACTCTTCTCTGCTCTCCTATCCGCTCAATTCCTCTTGCCATTGTTCACTGCGGCCGCTAAAATTGTTTCAAATAAAAAAACACAGAAACCGAAGGAAATCATACGACAACAGTCTGATGATATCCCTTCGGTTTTTGATTTTTCATTCAGTTTTTCTTGCAGGCGCGGATCATGAACATAGGCGTATTGCCGTAGATGCATTTTTCCTTATCATCCCAAAGATTCTCCGTGATATCGCGGTCGTAGGAGATCTCCTCAAATCCGATGCCATGAAGCAGCCCCGCATCCCAGTCCGGGCGGATCTTGTCTCCCAGGACCCGGTCCCAGACATCGCTCTCATCCGGGCTGTGTTCCTCAAAACGTTTCCGCAGGGCTTCTTCATCCCCGTCATAGACGTTGCCGGAAAAGTCCGAACCATAGGTCTTCATGCATTCGATGTACCGGCGGACGCTCTCATCATGCTCCGAGAATCCGTATCGGGACAGATGCCAGTTGGCATCGAAGATCAGAAGGACACCGCCGGGACGCAGCACCCGTTTCCACTCTCGGTATACCCGGGCATGATCCCGCAGTGTATGGGTGACGTTCCTGCTGATGACGAGATCGAAGGAACCGTCCTCAAACTCCAGCTCATGGCAGTCCATATGAAGAAAAGTGACGGAAAGGCCATTGGCCTGTGCTCTGGCCCCGGCGTATTCCAGCATGGATTCGCTGCCGTCAATGGCCGTGACCCGGTGGCCTTCCTGGGCCATGATACAGGAGAAGAACCCGGGACCGCACCCGCAGTCCAGGACATCCAGGCATCCCTCTTTCGGGGTCTGGTCCAGGATCTGTTTCTTCCACGCCGCAGCACGGAAGCTGTGGATCTCATCCTCAATGATACTGTTGTAGTTCGTCGCCCCCTGCGACCACTGTTCGTTGATGATCTCTTGTTCTTTATCCAATTGAGTTCTCCTTAATGAGTTTGGTGGAACGCCAGTCGGCGAACCGGTAATACAGCACCATCTCCAGGGCAGTAAGGCCCCAGGTGATGGGATAGGTTAGCGCCACGGTGCGCACATCCGGATGGGCCGGCACCAGCAGCATCAGAAGGATA
>CAJOQP010000219.1 GCA_905236515.1 uncultured Oscillospiraceae bacterium
CTGATTCCATGGGCGGATGAGATCGTGATCGCCAGAGGAGATCTGGGAAACGCCGTTTCGCTGTGGGATCTTCCCGCGGTACAGAAAAAAATCGCGGCAGCCTGCCGGAACGCAGACCGGGATTTTATGGTGGTGACTCAGATGCTTGCATCTATGGAACACCGTGCGGTACCGACAAGGGCGGAAGTCAGTGATATCTTCAATGCAGTGCTGGACGGAACGTCTTCCGTGATGGTCACCGGGGAGACCGCAGCAGGAGACTATCCGGCAGAGGTCATCCGCTATCTGGTCAACACGGTCCGGGCAGCGGAAGAATACCGGAAAATGACGTGATACAGAAAGCTTTCCAAAAGATGTTTTCACCTTTTTGGAAGGCTTCTTTTTTTGCGTTCCTTCAGAAAAAACAGCGGGTCGGAAAAAGCTCTCGACAAAGCATCCAAAAAAGGGACGGCCCCGTAGTGCGAATGAACGAATATGACCGAGATTGATTGACTTTGAGCGGGATTGTGTTAATCTTAACAATGAGGTGATAGCCATGTTGACGGAAGAACGTTATCAGGTCATATTGGACTATTTAAGTAAGCATGACGCGGTGACTGTCACTCAGCTGACCGGGCTCCTGAACAGTTCGGAATCCACGATCCGGCGTGATCTCAATGTGCTGAATGAAGAAGGAAAACTCCGTAAAGTATTTGGTGGAGCGACATCGATCCAGCAGAAGATCGTAAATGTGGGCGATGAGAAAGTCAGCAGCAGAGAAATGGTGATGCGCAGGGAAAAAGAGCGCATCGGGAAGTATGCCGCGACACTCATCAATGATCATGATTTTATCTATATCGATTCCGGCACAACCACCGCATGTCTTGTGGATCACATCACGAATCGGAACGCCACCTATGTGACAAACGGAGTTTCCCATGCGCTGAAACTTCTGAGAAAGGGACTCAATGCCTATCTGGTGGGAGGAAAGATCAAACCGGTCACCGAAGCCATTGTCGGAGCGGAAGGGATCCGAAGCCTGGAAGGATATAACTTCACCAAGGCGTTTATGGGAACCAACGGCATCGATATTCAGGCCGGTTTTACCACTCCGGATGTGGAAGAAGGACGCATGAAAGAACGTGCGGTAGGACAGAGTTACACGGCCTACGTGCTGGCGGATCACACGAAATTCCGCAGGGTGTTTCCAGTAACATTTTCCCCGCTGGATACCTGCTGTATTATAACCGATCATATTCCGGAAGGTGACTTTTCGGAAATTACCGTAATTAAGGAGGTGAGTGAATGATCTATACAGTTACTTTGAATCCATCCATCGACTATGTTGTCCACATGGAGAGCCTGGTTGCCGGTATCACCAATCGAACCACGCGTGAGGAGTACTACTACGGCGGCAAGGGGATCAATGTCTCAAACGTTCTGTCGGAGCTCGGCCTGGAGAATACGGCGCTGGGATTCGTCGCCGGCTTTACCGGAGAGGCAATTGAAAAGAGCCTTGTGAAACCGGGGATCCATCCGGATTTCATCCATCTGAAGGAAGGACTCTCCCGTATCAATGTAAAGATCAAACACAACGACGAGACCGAGATCAACGGACAGGGCCCCCGCATTGACGAGGAGTCACTGGAAAAACTGATGCAGAAGATCGACGGCATTACAGACGGCGATACTCTCATCATCTCCGGAAGTGTTCCAAACACCATGCCAAACGATATCTATGAGCGATTCCTGGAACGGCTGAAAGACAAAGATATCCGCATCGTGGTGGATGCCACCGGAAAACTGCTGGTCAATTCCCTGAAGTATCATCCGTTCCTCATCAAACCCAATCGGCAGGAATTGTCCGAGCTGTTTGAGACAACGGTGAAATCGGCAGAGGACACCGAAAAATATGCCCGGAAACTGCAGGAGATGGGAGCACAGAACGTGCTGGTCTCCCTGGGCGGAGAAGGTGCTTTGCTGGTGGATGAATTCGGCAAGGTGCATACGCTGGGCATCATTTCCCGCAATGTCGTCAACACAGTGGGCTCTGGCGACTCCATGGTAGCCGGTTTTGTGGCCGGATATGAACTGAAAAAAGATTATGCCTATGCACTGAAGCTGGGCAGCGCCTGCGGAAATGCCACCGCATTCCTCCCGGGCCTGGCTACACGGGCACTGATCGATGAATTAATGGAAGTTTACAGCGAAGAGAGCTGAAACACGAATAAAAGAAGGAGAACAGAATATGCGTATTACGGATCTTCTGAAACAGGAAGGAATCCTGCTCAATGCAGCTCCCGCAAATAAAGCGGAAGCCATTGAGATGCTGATATCCCTTCACGACAAATGCGGCAGCCTGAACGACGTCGCCGCATACAAGGAAGGGATCCTGAAACGCGAGGAGATGGGCACCACCGCCATCGGCATGGAGATCGCCATCCCCCACGCAAAAAGCGAAGCAGTCAAGGCTCCCGCTCTGACTGCCATCACCGTTCCGGAGGGTGTGGACTATGATGCACCGGACGGAAATCCCTGCAAACTGCTGTTCATGATCGCAGCCACCACCGATGGGGATGTACACCTGGAAGTGCTGGCACGGATGATGCAGCTTCTGATGGATCCGGAATTCACCGGCGGCCTGAAAGAAGCAAAGACTCCGGAGGAATTCCTTGCCATCATCGATGCAAAGGAAACGGAGAAGTTCCCGGAAGAAGCAGCGGAAGAACCGGAAGCTCCTGTGGCTGCCGCACCTGTTGCTGAGAAGGCCGGCCCCCGTGTCCTGGCCGTCACCGCATGCCCCACCGGCATCGCCCATACCTACATGGCTGCTGAAGCACTGGCCAAGGCCGGTGAAGCCATGGGAATCAACATTAAAGTCGAGACCAACGGCTCCGGCGGCGCAAAGAATGTGCTGACTGCGGAAGAGATCGCAAACTGCGACGGCATCATTATTGCCGCTGACAAGAGCGTGGAGACGGCACGTTTCGACGGAAAACCGGTCTATTCCACCAAGGTGGCAGACGGAATCCATAAGCCGGAAGAGCTGATCAACAAGATCATCAACGGCGAGGCTCCCATCTTCCATTCCGACAAGAAGGCTCAGGACGTTGCGGTTGAAGACAACGAGTCCTTCGGCCGCAAGCTGTACAAGCACCTGATGAACGGCGTCAGCCACATGCTGCCCTTCGTCGTAGCAGGCGGTATCTTCATCGCCATCGCATTCCTGATCGATGCTGCAGCCGGTGTCAAAGGCGGCGCAGACTTCGGTTCCCATACCGCAGCCGCAGCCTGGTTCAAGACCATTGGCGGATATGCATTCAACTTCATGCTCCCGCTTCTGGCCGGCTTTATCGCCATGTCCATTGCGGACCGTCCGGGCCTGCTCGTTGGCTTTGTAGGCGGCTGGCTTGCCTCCAACGGCGCTACTTTCGCCGATCCCGGTGCAGCAGCGACTATTCCGTCTGGCTTCCTCGGCGCTCTTCTTGCAGGCTTTATCGGCGGCTGGCTGATGAAACAGTGCATGAAACTGTGTGAAAAGATGCCCCGGTCTCTGGAAGGCATCAAACCCGTTCTGGTATTCCCGCTGGCAGGCCTCGGCATCATCGGCGTGATGATGTGTGCAGTCAACCCCATCATGGGTGTGATCAATAACGGTCTGAACAATGCGCTGATCAGCCTGAATGAGAACAACCTCGGCGTACTTCTCGGATGCATCCTCGCCGGCATGATGGCCATCGATATGGGCGGCCCGTTCAACAAGGCAGCTTATGTCTTCGGTGCCGGCATGCTTGCCAATGCGACTACAACTTCCGATCCCACCGCAGCATATCAGATTATGGCTTCCGTTATGATCGGCGGTATGGTACCTCCCATCGCCATCGCTCTGAGCACCACCTTCTTCAAAAAGCTCTGGACAGAAGACGAACGGAAGAGCGGACCGGTCAACTATATCATGGGCCTCTCCTTCATTACAGAAGGTGCTATCCCTTACGCCGCAAGCTATCCGCTGCAGGTCATCCCGGCATGTATTGTGGGTTCTGCAGTTGCAGGCGGTCTCAGCTGGCTCTTCAAGTGCACTCTTATGGCACCCCATGGCGGCATCTTTGTTCTGCCGACCATCGGCAACTGGCTGATGTACTTCGTGGCACTGGCCATCGGATCTCTGGTTGGCATGCTGATGCTTGCCGTCCTGAAAAAACCGGCAAAAAAATAATTCTTAACAGACAATAAAGGAGAAGAATACTATGGTATCCAAACATTTTACCGTTTCCAACGCCCAGGGTTTTCACATGCGCCCTGCCACGACTTTTGCCAACACCATGGCAAAATACGGCTGCAAAGTAACCATCAAGCACAATGGCGCTGACGTGGACGGCAAGAGCCTGATGCACATCATGGCAGCCTGCATCAAAGTCGGCAACGAGATCGATGTGATCTGTGACGGCGACGGCGAGAATGAAGCACTGGCAGAAGCCGCTGCAATGATCGAGAGCGGATTCGGCGAGTAATCGCAAGCAATTCTTGAAACAATCGAGGTGATAATATGTTGAAAGGAACCGGCGCGTCGGAAGGCATCGGCATCGGTACCGTCATGCGCATCGAAGAGGTTTCTCTGGAATACACTCCCAAACAGGTGGAAGATCCCGAGCAGGAGATCCAGCGCTTCCAGAATGCGGTCCGTGAGTTTATTCAGGAGACCGAAGCACAGGCAGAGGCACTGAAGGCATCTGCAGGCGAGAAGGAAGCTGAGATCATGATGGGACATGTTTCCATGATTCAGGATCCCTATATGACCGGAGAGGCAGAACGTCTTATCCGGGAAGGACAGTGCGCAGAAGCTGCCTTTGAAAGTGTCAGCGATATGTTTATCAACATGTTTGCCAATGTCGAAGACGAGATGATGCGGCAGAGAGCCGCAGATATCCGTGATATCAAATCCGGAGTCCTGGCAGTCCTTCTCGGCGTAAAGGAAGTCAAGGTCAGCGATGCTCCTGCCGGCACGATCCTGCTGGCCAGGGAACTGACTCCTTCTGTCACGGCAGGAATCAACAAGGACAATATCGTGGGCATCATTACGGAGACCGGAGGAAAGACCTCCCATTCCGCCATCCTCGCCCGCGCGCTGGAGATCCCCGCTGTGCTCAGTGTGGAGAACGCCACCGAGATCCTGAAAAATGGTGACTTTGTCATTGTCGACGGCCGTAAGGGAGACGTGATCACGGAACCCGACGGAGAGACGGTAAAGGCATACACCGAAAAACGGGAAAAATTCCTGCAGGAGCGGCGTGAACTGGAACAGTACCGCGGCAAGACGACCGTCAATGCCAACGGAACCGAATATGAACTGGTCTGCAACATCGGGAAACCGCAGGATGCAGAAAAAGTCGTTGCCGGAGACGGAGAAGGTGTCGGTCTGTTCCGCACGGAATTCCTGTTTATGGACCGGGATGCCATGCCGACGGAAGAGGAACAGTTTGAGGCCTATAAAAAGGCGGCTCTGATCCTGAAGGGTAAACCCCTTATCATCCGTACGCTGGACATCGGCGGTGACAAGGAGATTCCCTATATGGGCCTGGCTAAGGAAGAGAATCCCTTTATGGGCTTCCGCGCCATCCGCTACTGCCTGAAGAATCGGGAGCTGTTCAAGACTCAACTCCGAGCGATTCTGAGAGCAAGTGCTTTTGGCGACATCAAGATCATGTTCCCGCTGATCACCTGTCTGGAAGAACTTCGGGCAGGGAAGGCACTGGTGGAGGAAGTGAAAAACGAGCTTCGTCTTTCCAGCGTCTCTGAGTTCAATGAGAATATCGAAGTAGGCGTTATGATCGAGACGGCATCTGCTGCTGTGATCGCCGATGTTCTGGCAC